>DATNEJ010000168.1:0-5856 GCA_035606775.1 Acetobacteraceae bacterium
GGGCAGACCCCCGGCGAGGAGGCGAACATGGCCAAGATGCTGGCCGCCGAAGCGTCCTGGGCGGCTGGGGAGGCCTGCATTCAGACCCACGGTGGGTTCGGCTTTGCCGAGGAATATGACATCGAACGCAAATACCGTGAGGCTCGGCTGTACCAGGTCGCTCCCATCAGCACGAACCTGATCCTGTCCTATATCGCGGAACACGTGCTGGGACTGCCGAGGAGTTATTGACCGCACCGCCTTCCCCAACCCGCACCTGCCTTCCCGGACATGACACGGAAATCCGATGCAAAGACCTCTTGAAGGCCTTCTGGTCGTCTCGCTGGAACAGGCAGTCGCGGCGCCCTATTGCAGTTCCCGGCTGGCCGATGCCGGCGCGCGGGTGATCAAGATCGAACGGCCCGAAGGCGATTTCGCCCGCGGCTACGACAGAGCGGCCAAAGGCCTGTCGAGCTATTTCGTGTGGCTCAATCGCGGCAAGCAGAGCCTGGTTGCGGATATCAAGAACCCGGACGATGCAGCGCTGCTGAATCGCATTCTGGCGAAGGCCGACGTGTTCATTCAGAACCTGGCGCCCGGTGCGGCGGCACGGTCGGGGTTCGGATCGGACGCGCTGCGGGCGCGCTACGAGCGGCTGATTACCGTGGACATCTCGGGATACGGCGACAGCGGGGACTACGCCGCCATGAAGGCGTACGACCTGTTGGTGCAGGCGGAATCCGGGCTGGCCATGATCACCGGCCATCCCGCCGGACCGGGACGTGTCGGCGTGTCGGCCTGCGACATCGCCTGTGGCATGGCAGCCCATGCCGGGATCCTGGAGGCACTGATCGAGCGTGGAATCACCGGCCGCGGCAAGGGACTGAAAGTAAGTCTGTTCGACGGCATGGCCGATTGGATGAATGTGCCGCTGCTGTTCTACGAAGGCACCGGGAAAGCCCCCGAGCGGCTTGGCTTGGCGCACCCGTCGATCTGCCCGTATGGGGCTTTTCCCACAAGCGATGGGGCACTGGTGCTCATATCCATCCAGAATGAGCGCGAATGGGTGGAGTTCTGCGCCAAATTTCTGGACGAACCCGACCTGCCGCAGCGCGATGGGTTTCAGACCAACGTGGTCCGTGTTGCCAACCGGGCGGTCGTGGACGCACATGTCGGCGCTGTCTTTGCCCGCATGACCAGGGATCAGGCCGCGCGCAAGCTGCGGGCCGCGAACACCGCGTATGGCTTCGTCAACGATGTCGCGTCGTTTTCGCATCATCCGGCCCTGCGGCGGGTCACTGTAGAGACGCCGAATGGGCCGATCGCGATTGCCGCACCCCCGGTGATCGGCAGCGAGGGTGAGCGAAGCCTCGGCCCGGTGCCGGCAATCGGCGCGCAGTCCGCGGAAATTCGCGTGGAATTCGCCCGCTGATCAGCCGCCGGATGGCCGGGGCGCACGATAGGCAAGCATGACTGGCGCCGCCCGGTAGGAAGCGAGGGTTCGACCGGTCGGGGACTGGCCTGACTGGTTGAGCGGCAGTGATATGATTCGGGCAGCCGGTTGCTGGCGATACGGCGCGAACATGGTGTGGGGCAGGCTCGCAGGCCAGGATGCCGCCAGGCTGGTGGCCCCATGCAGACCCGTGCCTCCGCCTGGACTTCTCTGTTCCTCCGGCCAGACGGCCATCACCTTGCGCTGGTAGTCGCTGCCAATCCCGGGCGTAGCGGAGTGATACAGCCCCGCCGCCTTTGACCAGCTCCCGGATTGGAGGAACAGTTCATTCAGAAACCGCGCCGCGTAGTTGGCATTGGCCGCTGGATCGAACGCCTGCTCCAGGGTGGTAAAGGCTTCCGGATGCTGCTGCAGGTTGACCTGCATGCAGCCGACATCGATGGAGCGGATACCTCGGGCCTGCATCGCCCGCACCGCGGCCAGGGCCTGGGCCCGATTATCGAAGAAAAAACCCTGCCCATCGGCATTCACCGTCCAGGGCCAGGGGTTCCACTTACCCGATAGAGGGTCGCGCCGCCCGCTTTCCACCCGGCCGATCGCCGCGAGCAGCTTCGCCGGGACGCCGTGCGCCCGCTCAGCGGCGTCTATCGCCTGACGGCAAAGGTGCCCGGCCGGGGAGGATGGCGTCACCATCGACGCCGCAGCGGTGGAGCCAGCCGAAAGGCAGAGAAAGGCAGCCGTGACCCAGGTTCGCATCGGCGGGGATCATAGGGGCCAAAAATGAAGGAATGGTTAGCAAGGCGCCGAAACCATTCAGGAAAAAGCAATGCTGCAATGCAAAATATCGCTTGCAGGCGAACGACCTTTCCCCTACATTGTGCATCGCAGCAATGCGGTCCCTGACCGCACTTTCTGCTTTCTTGGACGTTTCCTCCCTAAACTTGGCGGCGCTGCAAAGCGCCGCCTTTTTTTCGTGAGCGGCGCCGTCCTGCCGTTTTCAGCCAGCCAGCAGCGACCCTGCCTCCCGCACTACGGCCTCGATCAGGGCCGTGACGTCCTGCTGAATGGACGGGAACCGACCCAGACGCTCGATCCGGGCCTCGTCCATGTAGAGGTCCCGCGCTACCTCGAGCTGCAAGGCGTGAACCCGTTCCCTCGGCCGGCCATAGTGGCGGGTGATGAAGCCCCCGGCATAGGGGTCGTTGCGGCGAACCACATAACCCAGGTCCGCCAGCGCCCGTTCGACAAAGCGCGTGATGCGGGGAGAGCACGCCGAACCATGGGCGTCGCCAAGGACGAAGTCGGCGGCCCGGGCCCCGTTCCGCAGCGGCTGCCCGTGGGCCGGCATCGAGTGGCAATCGATCAGCAGGCAAAAGCCGAACAGCGCCGTCGTGCCCCCGATCAATGCATGCAGCGTCTCATGGAACGGCTGCCACAGCGTCTGAATCCGCCGCTCGGCCTCCGCAAAGGGCAGCTTCATGCGGTAGATTGCCTCTCCGGATGCGACCACCCGCGCGATCGTGCCCAGGCCGGCTCCCACCCGGGGGCTGGTCGTGTTGACCCAGGACGGCAACGGGTCAACGAACATTGCCGGGTCCAGCTCCCACGGCTCCCGGTTCGCGTCACAGAATGCCCGTGGAAAATTGGCCGCCAGGAGAGGCGCGCCGAATTCTGGCGCGGCGGCGAACAGCTCATCGACAAAACTGTCCTCACTGCGGCGCAGGCTGAGCGGATCAAGGCGCGCGGATGCAAGAAAATCGGCGCTGTAGCATCGCCCGGAATGCGGCGAGGCGAAAATGACCGGGGCGGTCTGTACGGCCGGCCGCGCGATCCGTACGGGCGGACTGTCAGCGAGGGCGGCCGGGGCAACAGGCAAGTCCATAGGCTCATTCAACCCGTGCGCGCGTCCGCTGTCACGTCCCAGCTTGCGAGGTGCCGCGAGGGCGCGTTAGAAGCGCGCTCCCCGGCTGGAAGGGCGCGTAGCTCAGCGGGAGAGCACTACCTTGACACGGTAGGGGTCACAGGTTCGATCCCTGTCGCGCCCACCATTCACGCCGGCTGTCCACTTTTCGTAGTTGGCGGCAGCACTGGACTTGTTGATCATTACGAATTCCTAAATCATCCGGAAAAAGGGGGGGACATGTTTCGACGACTGGCGGGAGCTATGCGGCGCCGAGCCCCGTCCGTACCGGATGCCAGCACTCTGCAGCCTCCGGTTCCTGTCGAGGAGGTTGCTTCCCCGCCGACCGGGAGCGACCCTGTGGAGGCTTCGGACGCGGAGGCCGTCGAGCAGTTCTGGGACGATAAGAACAAGCCGGACGCGGAACTGCCGCCGAACGCCGCCTGGTGGAATGCACCGCTGATCGTGCGGCACATCAACCGCGTCGTATGCGGCGAGCCGATCGACGGCATTCATGCCGGTTTTCACCGACGCCTGCGGGACTTCATGACTGATATGCCGCACCCGCGCCGGGCGCTGTCGATCGGATGCGGGGCGGGCACGAAGGAAATGGATGCCCTGGCGCTGGACGTTGCCGATACGTTTGAATGTTACGATGTGAGCGGGGAGGCTGTGCGCGTCGCCCGGCAAATCGCGCAAGACCGAGGCCTTGCGGACCAGATCGTATTTCATCATGCGGACGCGTTTGCTGCTGACCTCCGCTCCGATTTCGATCTGGTCTATTGGAACAATGCGCTGCACCACATGATGGATGTACATGCATCGGTGCAGTGGAGCCGCGACCATCTTCGGCAGGGCGGCGTGTTCGCGATGGACGACTACGTCGGTGCAACGCGATTACAGCATTCGCCGGAATTCGTCGCCTGGGGTAGCCGCCTTCTGGCCCTTCTTCCCGAACATCTCCGGCGTCACTGGAACGGCACCGATGTAATTCCTGCCGTCGTCGGTGTGCTGGACTCGGCAGAACTCGCCCGTATCGATCCCTCCGAGTGCGCCGACAGCGGATCCATCCTGCCTGCGGTGAAGTCGATCTTCCCCGACGCGGAGATCATCAAAACCGGCGGAATCGCCTATTTCATTGCTTTGACCCACACATTCCATAACTATACGAGCGAGACGGAACTTGCGCTCCTGAATGCGATCCTAATGGCGGACGAAGCGGTATCCGACCGGGTCGAAAGCCAGTACGCTGTTGTAATTGCAAGGAAATCCTGACAAGACCTTTTGCGACGATCCGGTTTTTCTCATCGTGAGCCACGGCTAGTCACGGTTGCTGAGCCGCGCAGCCAACCTCCCGCCACAAACGAGACGTCACCGCGCACCACGGGTCAATGGGCGACATACGGCACCTCATCGAACACCGCGCACGCAAGCCTCAAAAGTTGCTCCGCGGTACCGGTGAACCCGGCACGATCGGCGTCCCGCGCGAGCGCAATCAGCCTGTCCGAGAGAATGAGCGGACTGACAGCGCCGCGCCCGGCAATGGCTGAGCGCATCAACGAATTCATGTCCAAGGAAGTCATGGGATTTTCCCTCCGGCGTGGCTTGGTGCCCAGGCCAGAATGCAGAAGTGTTCTTTCCAAGTTGTTAACCCGCCACGGACTGATCGCGCGGCGCCTCCCGCAGCGCCAGCACGCGTAGCGCCGATGCAAGCGGCGATCCCTCCGGCCGCCCGGCGTCGGTTGCCGCGACAAGCGCTGACAGGCTTTGCCCGCGGGTCGCGGCCACAGCCATCAGTGCAACCCAGAACTCCTGCTCCAGCGCGACACTCGTGCGGTGCCCTGCCAGAGAGAAGCTGCGCTTGACCAGGCCGCTCAGCCGCCGCCTCCCTCCTGATTCGCACCGGGTCGGGTCGGCCCCCCCGGAACGGGCCGGCAATCGGCGTCCTCGGCCCGAACAAGGCCCTGCTTCCGGGCCGCCTGTTCCGGAATGATGCTCTCCGCCAGTGCCATCTTTCGATCCGTACCGTCCTGTCGTAGCCGATTTTGGCGTTCAGCGCGGTCACGAGCATGCGTGATCTCGTAATGATATCGGCGATGTGTTCGTGATTTGGCCCCAACCCGTCCGCCACCTCGCGGTCAAGGCGTTCCGGCATATCGCACGGCCACATATGGGGTGGGAACCGCCGGGGGCGAAGGCAACAGCGAACCGGCGGCGCTGGACCCGCCGCCGGTTCAGCGCATAGCTTCGGACCATCGCCGCGCCGGCGATGCGCCAAGGGAGGCGTCGCATGGACTCTCGCCTGATCGCCTATTCGCCCATTATGCACCGCCCGGCGCTGCGCTGGCCGGATGGCGCACGGGTGGCGCTCTGGGTCGTGCCGAATATCGAACATTACGAATACCTGCCGAAATTCGTGCGCACCCGTGATCCGTGGCCACGTTCCCCGCATCCTGACGTCCTGGGCTATGCGCAGCGGGACTACGGCAACCGCGTGGGACTCTGGCGGCTGTTCGACCTGACG
>DATNEJ010000182.1:0-2506 GCA_035606775.1 Acetobacteraceae bacterium
GCCCCGGCGGCACGGGCATGGCGGATCAGGTCGGCAAGAAGTGCGAGCGGGTCGTTCATGAGCACGGTTCCTGGGGCACGTTTCCTGGCAAGGCCGCTAGAGCGTGATCGTCGCAGGCGGAACCGCCGGAGACGTGAATCACGCGATCAAACAAAGAGTTAGAGCTTGGTCAGTGCGTCTGTTTGCACCGAACAGGCTCTAAGCCGCCAATATTCCCGCGATATCCGCGAGCCGCGGCACATGTCCGACCGGACCCAGCGTCGCCAGGGTCGGCGTTGCCCGGAAGTGACGCGCCGCGGCACGACGCACATCATCCGGCGTCACCGCGTTGAGCTTCGCCACAGTCTCCTGTGTGGGAACGACGCGGCCGAAGACCTGCAATTGCCGCGCGAGCTGTTCGCAGCGACTTCCCGTGCTTTCGAGCGACATCAGCAGGCTGGCCTTCACCTGCGCGCGGGCGCGCCCCAATTCGGCTTCCGTGACCCTGGATTGGACGCTGCGCAGCTCTTCCAATGTCACAGGCATCAATTCCTCGGCCTCGCTCTCACCGGTTCCGGCGTAGATGCCGAACAGGCCGCCGTCCTGGTAGGGGGCGCTGAAGGAATAGATGGAGTAGACGAGGCCGCGCTTTTCGCGCACTTCCTGGAACAGCCGCGACGACATCCCGCCGCCCAGCAGCGTCGACAGCAGCAGGGTCGGGTAATAGTCCGGGTCGCCATAGCCGACAGAGGGAAAGCCCAGCACGATATGGACCTGATCCAGATCGCGCTGTTCCCTGAACTCCCCGCCCTGGTAGGTCGCCTGGGCCGTCGGTGGTGGCGGATCGGCCGGCAGATCGGCGAAATGCTGCCCCACCAGATCCAGGATTGCCGCATGCTCCAGGTTTCCGGCGGCGGCAATGACGAGGTTCGAGTGAGCGTAGTGCCGCTTCATGTAACCGGTCAGCGTGCCGCGAGGCATGGCCCGGATGCCTTCGTCGGATCCCAGGACAGGCCGGCCTAGCGGCTGGGACGGAAAGGCCGCCGATTGGAAGTGGTCGAAGATGATGTCGTCGGGCGTGTCGTTCGCCTGGCCGATCTCCTGCAGGATGACACCGCGCTCCCGCTCCAGCTCCTCTGGTTCGAAGGTCGAGTGGGTCAGGATGTCGCCAATGATGTCCGCCCCGAGCGCGGTGTCCTCCTTGAGGACCTTGACGTAATAAGCGGTCTGCTCCCGCGCCGTATAAGCGTTGATGTGGCCCCCGACAGCCTCAATCTCCTCGGCGATCGCTGCGGCACTGCGTCGCTCGGTGCCTTTAAAGGCCATATGCTCCAGGAAGTGGGAGACCCCGTTCTCCTCCGCCGTCTCATTGCGGGATCCGGTTGCGACATACGCACCGAAGGAGACCGTTTCGACGCGGTCCATTCGCTCTGTGACAACCGTCAAGCCGGACGGCAAGCGACTGACCTGGATCGCATTGCCAGGTCCGGCCTCGGCGATGCGGCCTTCTGCCGCGAGAATGTCGTTCAGGGGTGTCTGGCTCACGGGGCGGGAAATCCTATCGGGCATGAGGTCTAATATAGGGGTGGGCCGGCTGCTTCGTCAGCCCGGCAATACCGCCCCCTTGAAGCCGATCGGCCGGACGGTCGGAGCAGCACCCCGGGCGGAGGATGCGGGGCTCATTCGCCTCGCAGGCTGTTGCGCCCAACCAACGCCCGGACGTTGGCCTGGACGGCTGCCAGGTCATTCGGCAGCACCGTGAAATGTTCCGGACGGTCATAGAGGTCCGCGAGATGGGGTGGCAAACCAGGACGGTGCCCGGTGGCCCGCTCGACCACGTCAGGAAATTTAGCCGGGTGCGCCGTCGCAACCGCCACCATCGGAATACCCGGACGCGCCTGATGGGCACGGGCGGCCGCGATGCCAATGGCGCTGTGCGGATCGGCCAGGTAGCGGCACGCGGCGTACAGACGGCGGATTTCGGCCTCGGTTTGCGGGTCATCCATCCGGAACCCAGCGAAGATCGCGCATGCCTGCCGCCAGGCTTCGTCCGGTATTTTCATGCGTCCGGTCTGCCGGAAAGTCCGCATGTGGGCGGCGGTGGCAGCGGCATCCCGCCCGAGCATTTCAAACAGCAGCCGTTCGAAATTGGAGCTGATCTGAATGTCCATGCTCGGGGACAGCGACGGTTCGACCGGAGCCACCGACATGTCGTTGGCGGCGAGAAAGCGCGTCAGGATATCGTTTCGATTTGATCCCACCACGAGGCGGGTGATCGGAAGGCCCATGCGCCTGGCGGCCCAGGCAGCCAGAACGTTGCCGAAATTGCCGGTCGGCACGCTGAACGCCACTTCGCGATCCGGCGCACCCAGGGCCAGTGCAGCCGCGACGTAATAGGGAATCTGCGCCGCAATGCGTGCCCAGTTTATGGAGTTCACGGCCGAAAGGTGCATCTCCCGCCGGAACCGCGTATCGGCGAACATCGCCTTCACCAGGTCCTGGCAGTCGTCAAATGTCCCCTCGACCG
>DATNEJ010000185.1:0-12606 GCA_035606775.1 Acetobacteraceae bacterium
TGTTCCATCCAGGCTTTCCAGGCGGCAATGCCCTCCTGTTCCTTGGCGTGCCGTTCGGCTTCGGGAAGTGCCATCCAAGCCGTCATCCGCGGACTGGTTTTGCTGCCGAGAAAGACAGCCAGATAGGTGTCGTTGGTGCTCATGCTGTTTCCTTTCCTTTGCGCGTTGCAGGTCGAAACAAGAGTTCGACGTAGCGGCGCAGATGATCAACGCTTGCCGCGGCGATCTCCGCGCTGTTTTTGGCCTTGGCCAAGATGAACGCCCCCTGGAGCACCGCCTGTGTGTGCAGCGCCAGGCTTCGCGCCGTCCAATCGGCGCGAATGCCATGGACCTTCATGGCTTCGGCAATGTCTGCCTCAACCTTCGCCGCGTGGCCGCTGATGCTGGCGTCGCAGGCATCGCGGATTTCGGGGCAGGTCTCATAGACTTCCTGCACCATCGTTCCGACGAGACAGGTAAATTCCGGAACTTCGCCCGTCAGGATCGCCTTGCGGAAATCGATATAGCCGAGAACCCGCTCAAGTGGATCGGCATGGTGGTGATATGGCGCGGCTTCGAAGAACGCACCCGTCGTGTCCGACCAGTATTCGGCCGCCGCGACGCCCAGGGCTTCCTTGTTTTTGAAGTGATGAAAGAAGGACCCCTTTGCAACCCCCGCTTCGGCGCACAGCTCGTCAATCGTCGTCGCCGCATAGCCCTTGGCGCGAATGACCGACAGCGCGGCGGCGAGCAGCTTTTGCCGCGCTGAAGCTATGGGCCGCCTGGCGGGAACATCGGTGTTCATAAAAAGACTTATACCGACTGGTCGGTATAATAGTCAATAGCCCAGATGCATTTGGGTTTCGCGCCGCGGGGTGCCACGCCACCCAAACCGACGGTTGTCCCGATTTGCGGTGCGTCACCACAGGGCTAAGCTTCCGGGCAACCTGGGAGAAAACCGCCATGATCGACATCCATACCCATTGGAGGCCCGCCGAAATCGCCGATGCCCTGCGCGCCCGCGGCAAGGAACCACGCATCCTCCGCAACCCGGACGGCACCGAAGTGCTGAAGGCCCCGCGCATGGGCGAAATGCCGCTCGATCAGGCGTTCGATGACGCCGCTGCCCATCTCGCCCGCATGGACCGCCAGCACGTCGAAACCAGCGTCCTCTCGCTACTCGGCTCCTTCTGCTGGATCGAATCCCAGCCGCCGGAGACATCCCTGCCGCTGTGCCGGCGCGTCAATGACGGACTGTCGGCAATCTGCCGTCAGCACCCCGGCCGTTTCGCCGCGTTCGCCGCGCTGCCGCTGACCGACATCACCGCCGCTGCCGCCGAACTGGATCGGGCACTCGCCCTGCCCGGCATGATCGGCGCGCAGTTGCCGGGCAATTTTTTCCTGACGCACAACGACGCCCACGCCGTGCGCCCATTGCTGGAAGTTGCCAACCGCCATCACGCGATCCTGTTTATCCACCACGGCCCGCGGCCGGGCGACGCCTTCCCGAAGGTTGCCGGCGGCACCGACAACGCGCGCCGGCGCAATGGCACGCTGGACATGCAGGCGAGCCTGTCGTCAGTGATGGTGACGCTGTGCCTGACCGACGTGCTGGCGCCGTACCCCGAAGTGACGGTCGTGGTGCATAACCTCGGCGGCAACATCCCCTACGAGATCGAGCGCATGGATCACCGCTGCCTGCTCGACACACCGCAAGAAGAGCTGCCGTCCGCACGCTTCCGCAAGGCCAAGGTGTTCGTGGATTGCAACTCGTTCGGCCCGCGGGCGATCGAGGCGGCCGTGGCGCTATACGGCGCCGAACGGATCGTGTGCGGGACAGACGGCAGCGCGTTCGGCGTGGACTGGACGCGCAAGGCGCTGGAGGACGCGCAGATCGGACAGGAAGCGCGGGAAGCAATCTTGCACCGGAATGCGGCAGCGCTGATGGCACGGGTTGGAGGTGCCACGCCGCGCGAGAAAGAAGCGGCCTGATACGCCGGCTCGCCGCCTGCCCCCAACCGTCAGTTTACGCGCGGAACTTCTCGACGGCCTTCCAGTCGATCTCCAGCCCGAAGCCTGGCGCCTCGGACAAATGCACCATGCCGTCCTGCACCTTGGCCCCGCCGCGATAGATGGCGTGGTGCAGCGGGTGGCGGCTGGGATCGCCGTGTGACTCTGCAGCGAAGGCGGCGTCACCGAATGCGGAAACCAGGTGGGCATGCAACTGCCCCACCGAATGCGGTGCGATCAGCACGCCCTTCTGTTCGGCATAATGCGCGATCCGCAGCGACTCCGTGAACCCGGCATGCCGGGTCGAATCGAACTGGACATAACGGATCGCGCCGGAATCGATGAAATCCCGGACCGTGTAGCGGTGCCACTCGCGCTCGCCGTGCGCCAACGGAATTGGTGATGCCGCGGCAAGACGCGCGAAATCGGCCGGCTGCAGATACCAGTGCAGCGGCTCCTCCAGCCAGAAAATGTCATAGGGCGCGACCGCCGCAGCGAATTTGATGCAGCCCGCGACATCGTAGGGTGCGTTCATGTCCAGCATGAACAGCACATCGGGGCCGATCGCCTCGCGCACCGCCCGGATCCGCGCCACTTCGTCACCCAGTGACAAGGCGCCGCATTTCAGCTTGACCGCGCGAAGCCCGGCAGCAGCAAAACCGGCGAGCTCTTCCGCGGCTGCTTCGAGCGGTTCGCCTTCCAGGTAGTACCCGCCGGTCGCATAGGTGAACACCTCGGTTTGGGTGCCGCCGAGGAGACGGAACACCGGCAATCCCGCCGCCTTGCCCTTGATGTCCCACAGGGCGATGTCGATTCCGCCGATTGCCGCCATGACCTGCGGCCGCTGGTTGCGCGGCAGCGGCGCCGGCATGCCGTCCCACCCACCCAGCCCGCCCGGCCGCGGCGATGTCAGCGAAAACAGCCGTTCCCAGATTGCCGTGTGGCCAAGCGGGTCCATGCCCTGAACCACCCCGGCGAAGGTTTTCACCAGATCGCAGATGACGGTTTGCGGCCCGCCGGAAATCTCGCCGAACCCGACGATGCCCTGATCGGTGCGCACTTCCACAAGCACAAGCTGGGCACGGTCCATGTACTCGTGCGCGGTCCACCGTCCCTGCGCCAGCGCGGCGGACAGCGGATGAGCAATGATCTCGGTGATCTTCATGTCACTTTCTCCATCGGCGCCGACGCGCTGCACCGTGCGCCGGATCGGACACACGCGGCGGGCGGGTAAAGAATCGTGTCAGTCCGTCAGTGCCTGATAGACCAGGGAATTGATCAGCGGGCGGTAGCGTCGCCGCTGTTCGCCCGGCACCTGGCACATGAACACCACCGCCAGGTCCTCCACCGGATCGGCCCACCAGAGCGTGCCGTAGGCACCGTTCCAGTAGAACTCGCCCGGACTTCCCATCAGCGTGCCGGCCTCCGTGCGCACCGCGACCGTCAGGCCGAAGCCGTAGCCGCTGGAATTCGGATCGAGGTCGGTAATGTGGTTCTCGATCTCCGGCGTCATGCGGTCGGTGCGCATCGCCTCCACCGTCTTGCGGCCCAGGATGCGGGTGTCGCCCAGCGCGCCGCCGCCCAACAGCATCTGCGCGAAGCGAAGGTAATCGAGCGCGGTGGATGCCAATCCCCCGCCGCCGCAGTCAAAACACAGGGCCTGGGCGCGGTCCGGCACCGATTGCACCGCGCCGGTGTCGGGATCGCGCGGCAGCGGGCGGGCGAGCCGCGCGACATTGTCCTGCGGCACCTGGAAACTCGTATCCATCATGCCGAGTGGACGGAACAGGTGTTGTTCCAGGAAGGCGCCGAGGTGCTTGCCGGTGATGGCCTCGACCGTCAATCCGATGACGTCAATGGAAAGTCCGTAATCCCAGACGGTCCCCGGCTGGTACAGCAGCGGCGCGGCGGCAAGCTGTTCCAGGAACGCCTTCGCGTCGAGACTGGCGCCGGCCGCATTGGAAGACGCCGGGTAGAGCGCGTGCACCGCACTCGTGCCGCGCCCGCCATAGGTGAGGCCCGAAGTGTGGCGCATCACGTCCAGCATCGTGATCGAACGCCGCACGGGCACGGTCTCGATCGGTCCTTGTCCCGCCAGAACGCGTTCGCTCAGGACCGCGACGCGTCGGTTGCCGAGCTGCGGCAGAAACCGCTCGATCGGATCGGCGAGGCCGAGGCGCCCTTCTTCCCACAGCATCAGCCCCGCTACGCCGGTGACGGGCTTGGTCATTGACGCGATGGCGAACAGCGCGTCGCGCGGCATTGGGGTGCGCTGATCCGGGCCGAGATAGCCGACGGCTTCGTGGAAGATCAGATGTCCGTGCCGGGCGATGGCAATGACGGCACCGGGCAGGTGGCCGGCCTCGATCCGCGCGTTCAGCGCGGGGACGATCCGCGCGAGGCGGGCGGAGGACATGCCGACCGCTTCAGGCTCTGCGGGAGACAGGGCCGCATTGTGACTGTGCATGCTGGTGTCGGGCATGTCGTTCCTCCCGTTGCCGCCGGCGTTCGCCGCCGAATGTCGAGGAACCCTGTCGAACGGCAACAGTGAGGTCAATCCGGGATGGGTGACGTGAGGTTCTTGACTGCCGGGGCGCGCGCCAACACCTGCGCAAATCCGCGTCAGCGATCGAGCTCGACCGCGATCGTCCCCGCCGGCAGCGATCCCGTCCTGGCCATGGACAGCGACGACTGACACAGCGCGGCGGCAAGGCGGGCGGCTCTTTTCGCATCCTGCGAACCGTGGTCTGTTTCACCGCACGGAGACGATGATCTTCTGTGACTTTGGTGGAGAGGAAAACGAATGTTCAGCCATGTGATGGTCGGCAGCAACGATATCGCCCGGTCGAAGGCGTTCTACGATGCCCTGTTTGGCGCGATCGACGGCAAACCCGGGAAGGAGGACGCCAAGGGCAGGCTGATCTACGTGCACAACGGCGGGGTGCTCATGGTGAGCAAACCCATCGACGGCAAAGCGGCCACGCACGCCAATGGCGGCACGATCGGCTTCACGGTGGCAAGTCAGGAACAGGGGAATGCCTGGCACAAGGCGGGTGTTGCCCATGGCGGCAAGTCGATCGAGGACCCGCCGGGCATCCGCCAGGGCAGCGCCGGTCCGATCTACCTGGCCTATCTGCGCGATCCCGATGGCAACAAGCTGTGCGCGCTTCACCGCATGCCGGCTGCCTGAATTCGTCGCGGCCACGATCACAAAGGACCGTCCGCTCGGGCGGTCCTTTTGTGTGTCCGCGCTCTGCGGCACTGACATAGGCGGCGCGTCGCGAACGCTACATGACCGACTCGAACTGGCGCAGTACGGACAGCCGCTAGCAGAAAGTTGTTCGGCTGCGACCACACAAATCCCGCAACACGGCGTCCAGGAGCGTGATCGTCGCAGGCGGTGTAACCTGAGACTCGAATCGCGCGACCAAATAAACCCATAGAGCCTGTTCCGTGCTTCTTTCCGCATCGATAAGGACTCCGCGTTTCACGACGCCCGATCACCGTGTATTTCGCATCGCTTGACCACGTTGAATACCGGCGACATCATGACCGCTCATCTGAAAGGAGGCGATCATGGGCTTTCTCGATGATGCCTTGGGTTCGTCTGTTCCCGGCGGCAACCTGGCGAAACCACTTATCATCGGACTCGGCGCCCTGTTGGCGTCTGGTGCCTTGTTCAAGCACGCCACGAGCAGTGCGCCATCCTCCCCCAGCCTGCCCACCCCCTCCGCCAGTCCACCCGATCAGTCTTCCGGCGGCGTGCTTGGCGGATTGGGCGGATTGCTTTCGCAATTCCAGCAGACTGGCCATGGCGGCGTGGCGCAATCCTGGGTCGGGCCGGGTCAGAACCAGTCGATCACACCCGCGCAGCTCGGCGCCGCGCTTGGTCCCGCCATCGTCGCCGCGCTGGCACAGCGGACGGGCCTGTCACAGCAGGAACTGATGTCGCACCTGTCGGAGATCCTTCCTGGCGTCGTGGACAAGCTCACGCCCAACGGGCGGCTGCCCACGGAATCGGAGCAGGCGAACTGGAGGTGACACGAAGCTGCGTGCGGTACACCAGCACGTGAGCGGACGGTGACGCAGAGGAGAACTCTATGTCGATCATCGCCTGGATCATACTCGGCCTCATCGCTGGCTTCATCGCCAGCAAGATCGTCAACAAGCAGGGCCAGGGCTTCATGCTCGATGTGGCGCTTGGCGTCATCGGCGCAATTGTTGGCGGCGTCCTGTTCAGCGTGTTCGGCGCCGCGGGGGTGACCGGCCTCAATATCTACAGCCTGATCGTCGCGATCATAGGCTCGGTCGTGGTCTTGTGGGTTTACCACACGGTCACCGGGCGACGATCGGGATAGAGCGTGATCGTCGCAGGCGGAACCGCCGGCGACGTGAGCGACGCGATCAGAGACTGAGTGTCAGAGCCTGTTCGGCGCTTCGGTCTGCGCCGGACAGGCTCTAACTGCCGCACCGCGCGGACGGTGCACCCTCCGCGGATCGTCGCGGCGTTGGGGATGGATGCCGCGACCTGCTGACGGTCAACAAGGCCATATCGGCACGTTGACACAGGCTGTCTCATGCCCGTTCCGCCGCATTCTGCGCCGTTGCGGGAACCGCCGACGTGGTGCCCACGATCGCCGCCGCGATGATGTTTGCGCACACGCCAACCAGGATCGGCACCATGTAGCTGTGGCGCAGATCGAACGCGAAACCCGCCGCGCTCGGCCCGATCAGCGTGCCGAATGCAACGCTGGTGTAGAGAATGCCGATGATCCCGCTGACGCTGCGCCCGCCGAAATAATCCATGACAACCGCCGGAAGCACCGCCACCCAGCCGCCATAGAACACGCCGAAGACGCAGGCAAAAACCGCAAGAGACCAGAATCCGGTCGATGCAGCCCAGATCGCCAGGGCGAGCCCCATCCCCAGGAACATCATGACAAGCGAAGCACGTCGGCCCATCCGGTCAGCCAGGCTGCCCAGGAGGAAGCGCCCGAGCGTGCTGCCGACACCGATCGCCCCCAGCAGCAGAACCGCGGACGATGGCGCAATACCGTGATCGGTCGCGTAAGGCACAAGATGAACGAACGGCACGAACACGCCGAATGAGCAGACCAGGCAGGCCAGATAGAGGCAGACGAATGGCCGCGTCCTCACCGCGTCGTGGACGGAGACGCCTGCCGCCCGTCCCGCCGACGCGTCCATCCGAATGGGATCGCCGTCCGGCCCCAGTCCGCGGTCGCGCGGGTCATTCTCGATCAGCAGCGCCATGCCCACACCGACGACGGCCGCCGCGACGCCAAGCACCAGATAGGCTGACCGCCATCCCATTGTCGTAATCAGGAAGGACGCGAGTGGCGGCACCACCAGGGTGCCCACGCCGATGCCGCTGACCGCGAGGCCGGAGGCAAAGCCACGCCGCCTTGCGAACCACCGCTGCACCGCGCCGACCGCGGGCACATAGGCACAGCCGACGCCAAGCCCGACACCAATGCCGTAGGCAGCGTAGACCTGCGCAAGGCTGTGCGCCGCGCCGGCGATGGCGAGTCCGGCGCCGGTCAGGATCATGCCGATGATGGCCAGTGGACGCGCGCCGAGCCGATCGGCGAGCGGACCGCTGATCATGCCGATGCCGAAATACAGGAACCCGGCCAGCGAGAACACCAGGGAGACCGAACCGCGGGAGGCATCGAAGTCTGCCTGCAGGGAGTCGACGAACGCGCTGAAAGAGTACGCGCATCCGAAGCCCACGAAGGTGACGGCAAAGGCGCCCGCAACGACGAACCAGCCGCGGAATATGCGGCTCTCCGGGGCTGGTGGGTTAGCGCGCATGACGCTCTCCGATCCGGAAATCGCCGGCCAGGGAGCGAGGCAGTCTCAGTTTCCCGCGCGATCGAGAATCGCTAAACTCGAAAGGACGGTGTTGCAACAACATCATCGGGGCATTCCTGCACTTCAGGCTCGAGACTGGGCGGGCCGGCATCCACCTGCAACCGAGACCTTCTATGTGGATCAATTTAGGATAGCTAAACCATCATGCCTCGGCTCCCGCCCCTGAACGCGCTCCGGGCCTTTGAGGCGGCCGCGCGGCATCTTTCGGTGAAGAACGCCGCCGAGGAATTGTTCGTCACGCCCGGCGCAGTCAGCCAGATGCTCAAGACGCTCGAACTGCACCTCGGCGTCAAACTGTTCCATCGGGCAAACCGCGGCATCTTTCTGACGGACGCCGGACAAGCCTACCTCCCGCCGATCCGCAACGCCTTCCGGCAGATAACCGAGGCGTCGAGGCGCGTCGCCGTCGCCGCCGATTCCGGCATCCTGACAGTCAGCGTGACGCCGTTCTTCGCATCGGCCTGGCTGGTGCCACGGCTGGCGTCATTCCACGACTCCCATCCGGACATCGATCTTCAGGTGGTGACCAGCAATGCACTGGTCGATTTCTCCCGCGACGGCGTCGATCTCGCCATCCGCCACGGGCTCGGCCGTTACCCCGGCCTGCGCAGCGAACGCGTGGTCGCGGTGGAGATCGTCCCGGTCGCCGCCCCTGCCCTGATCGCGAAACGCGGCGTGCCGGCAACGCCTGCCGCACTGACTCAGTGGCCGCACGTGCATGACGGTGACCGCAAGGGCTGGCATCTTTGGTTCCAGGCGCAGGGGATCGAGGAGATCGGCCCGCCGCGCGGGCCTGCCTTCGACGATGCGAGCCTGCTGTTGCAGGCGGTGATCGCCGGCCATGGCGCGGGCCTGCTGCCTGCGGCAATGGTCTCGTCCGACCTCGCCGCAGGCCGGCTCATCCGGCTCGCGGAGGTCACAATGCTCGATGCGTTCGCGTATTATCTTGTCTATCCGGAAACCAACCGCGCCCGTCCGAAGCTGGCCGCGTTCCGTTCATGGATCCTCGACGTGGCGGCCCGGGACGCTGCCGGCACGGGTGCCTCCGCGCGCCAGAGGTCACGTGCCCGCTCGGCAAGAACAGCTTAATTCACGCAGGCGCGAAGACCACCGGTACCGAAGTCATCCGCCACCATTCGCCGACCGTGCCTCCAAACCATCGAGCAGGCTCGAAATACGGTCGATGTAACTGTCGCGATCGTAGAGCGAGTACAGCATCCCCGCCAGACGCACCGGATCGCCCGAGTAATACCGCTCATAAAGCTGCTGCCGGCCGGAGAAGGACGACACCGCAGCGTCGAACGCCAGGCGGAACAGCTTGATCCGCGTCCGGGAATCGGAATTGACTGACTGGAAATACTTCTCCACGTCCGGCCACACCGGGCTGCCGGTTTCCGCATAGGATGGAACGGCGACAAGCCCGCCCGCACCGAGCGTCTGGATGATCTCGCACATCCGGATGAACATTTTCGGGAACATCATACGCACGGTCCAAAGCGGCATCGCCGCCGGCGTCATGATCCCGGCATTGTTCGGCGTCGCATCCGCCTCCGACGCCCGCAAGCAGGCGCGGGTAAACTCGGTGAACTGAATCAGTTCCGCCAGCATGCCCTGGACATGCAGATGTTGGTCGATATTGGTGGACTTCGCGATCGAAAAGCCCAACGCCATCATGAACTCGGACTTCGCCAGGTTCTTGGTGCTGAACTGATGCATGATGTGGGGCATCGCGCCGGTGCGATTATAAAGTCCGTTGCACATCTCCGCGTCGCGGTAGATGAACACGCGCTCCCACGGCACCAGCACCTCGTCAAACACCACCATCGCGTCGGACTCGTCCAGCCGCGACGACAGCGGAAAATCCATCGGTGATGCGGCATCCAGATGCACGACCGACGGACGGCAGATGAAGCGCAGGCCCCTGGTGGCGACCGGAATGCTGAATCCGAACGCATAGGGCGCCGCTTCCGGGGTGCCGGCGATATAGGTGGACGGCATCACCATCAGGTCGTGCGAATAGGCGCACAGCGTGGACACCATGCGCGCGCCCTGGACGATGATCCCGGCATCCGTCTCCCGGATCACCTTCGCGGCCAGGTCCTTTTCCTGCTGCTCCACCGGACGCGAGCGGTCGACCTGCGGATTGACCAGCGTGTGAGTCATTGCGATGTCGTTTTCGCGCGCATACACGTAGTAGTTCCAGATATTATCGGCGAATTTCCTGTCCTTCGCGCCGAATGCCTCATGCGCGGAGGCGAAGCCCTGCAAGGTGATGTTCATGAAGTCCGGGCTGCGACCGAACATGCCGCAGGTGGCGTCCATCCATGTCTTGACCATGTCGCGGCGGCGGATCAGATCCTCGACCGAACGTGGCTGAATGAAGGAAAGCCCGACGCGCTGTCCGCTGGTGGGCGACACATACGTCATCGTTTCCAGCAGCGCCGGATCGTGCTGCATGTCATAAAGCTCGGCCATCGACTGCGCGGCCCCGGCGAACCGCCGATCGGCAGTCACATCGCGGATCAGTTCCCCGTCGATCCAGATCTGCCGACCATCGCGCAATGAGTCGAGAAAGGCCCGGCCGGTGCCGATACCCATGATCGCAATCCTTTCTGTGGTTTCTCAGCCGGCCGTCTCAGGCTCGAGTGCCAGAAGCCCGTAACCGGTAATCAGCGGCGCATGGTAGTTCCGGTGTACCCGCCGGACCTTGGGGCCGAGCGCGGACCGCATGGCGAGCCACATGATCATTTCGACGGATTCGGCGCCGCCACGTTCCATGTAGTCATGGTGCGAAACCGCAGCGAGCGCTTCCGGATCGGACTCGAGCAGATCGAGGAATTGATTGTCCCAGTCGGCATTCACCATGCCGAACCGTTCGCCATGCAACTGATGCGACAATCCGCCGGTCGCGAGAACCGCAACGCGGCTGTCGTGATCGTAGCTTTCCACGGCGCGCCTCAGTGCAAGGCCAAGCTTGTAAAGCCGGCGGGCTGTCGGCAGCGGATGCTGGATGACGTTGACGGCAAGCGGGACGATCGGCGTCGGCCAGTCCAGGTCGCACAGCATCGGCAGAACCGACAGGATGCCGTGATCGATCCGCATGTCCTGACAGATCGTCGGATCGAACTCGTCTTCGATCAGGCTGCGTGCCAAGTGCCAGGCAAAACGGCTGTCGCCCTTCGGGTCGGGCAAATTGCGTTTGCCCCAGCCTTCATCGGCCTGCGGATGCGCCTCACCCACGCCCAGCGCGAAGGTCGGATAGGCATCGAAGAAGAAGCGGTTCATGTGATCGTTGTAGACGATGATCAGCAGGTCGGGACGCTGCGCGTCCAGCCACCGCTTCGCCGGGACATAGCCTTCGAACAGCGGTGCCCACAGGGGATCCGTCTGCTTGCCGTGATCGTAGGCGTGCGCGATGGAGGGCGCGTGGGAACTGCCGATGCCGCCGATGATGCGTCCCATCTCAATGCCCCTTCGTGCCCGGGCGCGTCGCCATGAACTGCTCCAGCGTTTCGCCGCGCATCTGCGCGCCCATTTGCAAGAGCGTCTGGCCGATGGTGCCGGCGATCTTCAGGATCAGGTAGATGCTGCCGCCATGGTCGATCATCGCGCTCCAGTCGCGGCGATGGACCATGTCGCTCTCCTGCGCGTCCAGCCCGATCTCGCGCATGTAGCCGGCCTCGTCCGCCAGGAAGTGCTGACGGTTGGCAGGATCGGTCAGTGACATGGCGAAGCGGTTCAGGCGATAGCCCTGCTGGGACCGTTCCCCGGTAAACACCGAGGTGCCGGGAATTGTGGTTTCCGCACCGTGCATGATTGCCTCTCCCCGGACGATCGTTGGGGGGCCAGCGCGGGCTGCCGGACCCCAGCCCTGTATAGGCCGGGGAGATTGGCAGGACTATCCATTTTGGTGAAGCGGCCTACAGCCGCCCTCGCGTCTGCTTTGGCGCCTCGAGGATCTATCGAGCAGCGGAGAGATTGGATGCTGATGTTCGACCATGCAGCAGGGAAGCGCTGGCCTGCCGACCCGGGATCAACTCTTGCGAACACCCATCAGCGTTAACCCGTGGTTCAACATTCGTATCTAGAGACGTCAACCTCCCCTAATCATCTTTCCGACTTTTAGGAACTAGCTCAGCTTTCATTCCGAGTGGTCCTATTGTACAAGATTCGAACCGTACTTCGATGCCCTTAGTGTCCGTCCGGGGACTCTGCGAGTCATATGAATCGATTAGCGGATCGGGCTTGATGCGGCTCGACCGGGTGTGATTCGTCACGGGGCACCGATGCAAGAGGTGCCCGATGTGGACGACCGAGAACCGCCATCGCTATGACCGCGACAAGCTGCGCTATCCCAGCGACCTGACCGATGCGGAGTGGCAGTTGATCAAGCCGCTGATCCCGCCAGCCAAGCGCGGCGGCGGCAAGCGCACGGTGAACCTGCGCGAGGTGGTCAACGGCGTGATGTATGTGCTGAGCACCGGCTGCCAGTGGCGCTACATCCCCAAAGACCTGCCGCCGCGCAGCACGGTGAACGGCTACTTCTGCTTGTGGGGCTGGGACGGCACGTTGAAGGAAATTCATCACGCCCTGTACGTCAAATGCCGCGAGCAGGCCGAACGCGAGGCCAGCCCGACGGCCTGCGTGATCGACAGCCAGAGCGTGAAGAGCGCAGAAAAAGGGGGTCTTGTATCGACCCACACGGCTTTGATGCCGGCAAGCTGA
>DATNEJ010000231.1:0-27872 GCA_035606775.1 Acetobacteraceae bacterium
GGTGATGCGGTCGGCGGCGATCTTCGCCATTTCAAACAGCGGTGCGACGAGGCCGAACGTGGCGCCGCAATGCTCCACGCATTCACCGACGGCGAAGATCGCCGGATCGCTGGTCCTCAGGCCGTCATCGACGCGGACACCGCGGCCGCAGGCGAGGCCGGCGCTTTTTGCCAGTGCGATATTTGGGCGAATGCCCGCCGCCATGACCACGATGTCGGCCGGGAGCTCGCGTCCATCGTTAAGCCGGACGCCGCGGACGCGGTCGTCGCCGAGGATCGCGCTGGTATTGGCCTCGGTCAGGACGGTGATGCCGCGCGCGGTCAGGTCAGCCTTCAGCAAACCGGCCGACACCGGCTCGAGCTGCCGCTCCATCAGGGTCGGCATCAGATGCAGGATCGTGGTGGTCATGCCATTGAGGGCCAGGCCGTTCGCGGCCTCCAGGCCAAGCAGGCCGCCGCCGATAACGACGGCATGGCGGCCGGAGCGGCTGGCGGCCAGCATGGTCGCCACGTCTGCGATATCGCGGAAACCGATCACGCCCGGCAACGCGTGGCCGGGCATGGGAATGATGACGGGCGTTGAACCGGTCGCCAGCAGCAGGACGTCATAGGGCCGCACGGTGCCGCCGGCGCCTGTGACTGTGCGTGCCTGACGATCGATCGCGGTGACTTCCTCGCCGGCGATCAACTCGATACCGCGCTCCCGATACCAATCGAGCGGGTGGGTGGTGATGGCCTCGAAGGTTTTTTCCCCCGCCAGCACAGGGGAAAGCATGATGCGATTGTAATTTCCGTGTGGTTCGGCCCCGAACACGGTGATGGAGAACGCATGGGGCGCGCGAGAGAGAATCTCTTCCAGCGCGCGAACACCGGCCATGCCATTGCCGACCAGCACGAGCTTGGGGCGGGGGGCGATCATGTTCATCGTCCGGTGCTCCCCGTCAGACTCGTGCCGCGCCGTAGAGGCTGGCCCAGGTCGTGCACCACCGTGTGCGCACCCTGCCGATCGAGACCAGCGCGAGCGCGGCCAGAAGAGCAAAGACGAGGAAGCCCGCGCCGTAACTGCCCGTGAACTGCTTCGCGTAACCGAGGCTGGACGCGAGGTAGAAGCCGCCGACGCCGCCGCCCATGCCGACGAGGCCGGTCATCACGCCGATCTCCTGCCCGAAACGCTGTGGAACAAGCTGGAAGACGGCGCCGTTGCCCATGCCGAGGGCGAGCATGCCAACCAGGAAGACCGACATGGCGAGCCAGATGGAGGACAGGCCGGTGGCAATCGCAGCAAAGGCGCAGGCCGCGACGGCGTAAAGCGCGGCGAGCGCGCGCACCCCGCCGACGCGATCGGCCACCGCACCGCCCAGCGGGCGCACCAGAGATCCGACGAAAACGACAGCGGCCGTGCAATAGCCTGCCGCGATGGCGGAAAGGCCGTATTGGTCGTTAAAATAGATGGTGAGGGACGAGGCGAGACCGACGAAGCCGCCGAAGGGCACGCTGTAGAAGAACATGAGCCACCAGGCGTCGCCGGTTTTCAGCAGCCGCGCATAGGTGGACATGCGCTTGGGCAATGGGGCGTTCGGGCTGTCTCTGGCAATCAGCCAGAAGACCGCAAGCGTCACGGCAAGAGGAACGGCGGCCAGTCCAATGACATTCTGCCATCCGAGGGCAATCGCCAGGGACGGTGCGAACAGCGCGGCCAGAACGGTGCCGGAGTTCCCCGCGCCCGCGATGCCCAGCGCCGTTCCCTGGTGTTCGGCCGGATACCAGGACGACGCCAGCGGCAGTGCCACGGCAAAGGAGGCGCCGGCGAGACCCAGAACACAGCCGAGGGCGAGGATGGCGGCGAAGCTGTCGATGCCGAGTGCCCAGGCGGCGATCAGGCCGGCGATGACGATGCTCTGGGCGCCGAGGGCGACCCGGCGGGCGCGGAAGCGGTCAACCAGCAGGCCGACCACGACGCGCAGGGCGGCGCCGGCGACGACGGGGACGGCAACCATGAGGCCCTTTTGGCCCGGGCTGAGTTGCAACTGCTGGGCAATGGCGACGCCGAGGGGGCCGAGGATGACCCAGACCATGAAGCTGAGGTCGAAATAGAGAAAGGCCGCCGCCAGGGTGGGGAGATGGCCGGACTTCAGGAAGCCTTTATGCATCGTGGCGCTCGCGCGGGCGGATCGCCGTTGATCCGCCGAGGGTTCACCGGAAGCGCGGTGCGCTTCGCTTGCGGGGTGCGGCCCGTCGTTGCGCCGTTACCCCGGACGCCTTCGGCGCCGTTGTTCGCATATGCAGCAAGAGGCGTGCCAGAGTGGAGAGCGGCGAAGAGCTGCGGAAAATTTAGGCTTACCGCCAATAATGCCCAAAAATAGCACTAATTATCCTGCAGGTGGCGAAATTGCACGTTCTGTGTGCAAACTTGAGCGACGCCACCCGCCCGGGGAGGAGGCGGCGGACACGTAGGATACTGGCGCCCCCCGGATCGTCAGGAAGATCCCTCGGTCTCGCGGATCAGCGCCTGCGCGACCTCGGCGATCCGACGACCCTGCCGCATGGCTTGGCGCCGGAGCCACCGATAGGCCTCCGGTTCGCCCATTCGCCGCCCGCGGATCAGGATTGCCTTGGCGCGGTCGATCAGGTCGCGTTCGTGCAGGCGGTTTTCCGCCTGGCGGAGACCGTCCTGGGCATGCTGGTGGCGCCGGAATAGCGCAACGGCGGCGCGCAGGATCGGCTTTACGTCGGGTGGCGTCGGACCCAGCAGATTGTAGGAGGACACGCCCGCGCCGATCGCCTCCTCCATGAATCCGGGGTCGTCTTCATGGACGAACAGCACGAGAGGTCGTGGATAAAGCGCGTTCGCCTGCCGTATCCCGTTCAAAGCATCCCGGTCCGGCCGGATCACCTCGACCAGCACGACGTCCGGCGCCAGTTCGGCAATGGCATCACCAAGCGCTTGTCCGTCACGCGGCCGCAGGACACTCAGAGCCGGATCGGTTTCAACGATCTGCTCGAGGGTCGCGGCCCGTTCGGGATCGTTTCCGGCAAGCAGGACCTTCACGCGTCGTACACCATCGGCGGGAGGAATTACGCAAACGCCGTGCCGGCGCCCCGCGTGCGTCCTGCCCGCCAAGGTGGCAGGCACGCACGTCCCGCCTACTCGCGTGCCAGCATCCGGTCCGTGATGAAGCTCGCCAGCCGGTTCGCGTGGAACTCCCGGCGCAACGCGGCCTCGTCATAGTCCTGGCGCAACCAGTCCAGGAATGGCTTCCGCCCCTCGCCCTCCCGCTGATAGCGCAGAAAGAATGCATCCAGGATGCCGGTGGGTGCCTGGCGGACATGGCCGAACCGAAGGGAAAGCTGACGCAAGGCCTGCGCGGCCGAACCGCCCTCGAACAAGACGAACAAGCCGGCGGCGAGGCCGGCCCGGTCGGCTCCGGACTTGCAGTGCATCAGGGCCGGGGCCTGCATGGTCCTGAATATCTCGTACAGCTTCAAAACCCGGTCGCGCTGCGGCGCGCCCCGGCTCTCCATGGGAATGTCATGGAAATGCAGACCAAGACGGCGAGCAGCGTCGCGGGACAGCGCATCGGACCCGCTGCCTGTCTGGCCTCGCAGATTGATGACCGTTTTTATCCCGTACCGCCTGGTCAGCCGCGCCAGGCGGTACGGGGTCGGGTGATTGCAGCGATACAGCTTGCCCGGGACCACCGCCGCCAAGTTGGACCAGACAAGACGGAAGACCGCGTGATCAATGAACAGCGCGTCGATCCACGCGACCGTTCGGCCGCGGGCGGTGCTGATATCGCCTCGGAAGATAGAGTCCATGAAAGGCTATGCAAACTCGAAAGGAGTGAGGACAGGGCGGACGCAACGGGTGGCTTTTACGGTAGAAACCTGTCCGGTGGAAACTCGCCTCGAACTTCCGACCGCTCAAGTTCGGCTGCGGCGATCAAAACCCCAGGAACACGACGTCGAGCGAGCGACCACCTGCCTCGCGCAGGCAGGCCCAGCCTGCGCGAGGCAGGTTGGCATACCCGACTTCCGAAGGAAGTCGGGCGAGTCTTGGTCTGGCGCGCAGCCGCGAACCTTACCCCCGGCCAACCCTGCGCGCAGCATACCCGAAATCCTGCGGATTCCGGGTATATCAGGCGCTCTGCGTAGCGGTCGGCGTGGAAGGTCAAGACCCGGTAAAGCCGCATTCGTTCGGCAGCAATCGGTGCCGAAGGCCTTGCGCGATCACCGACCGGCGAAGTCCGGCCGGTACATCAACCGTCAGCCCTTCGGCAAGCGCCCCACGTTCGCCGCCTCGACGGAAGCAGCCAGATCCATACGATAGTCCTCTCGCAAGCCCTGGACGATGCCCGGCAGGTCGGTCGCAGGGCGGTTCTGGCTCATTTTCGCTTTGCCCTCCAAACGGGAGATCGGCAAAGCGATCCCGACGACCCCGCGCAACATGCCCTGAACGAAATCGTCCGGTGCATCGGCAACGGCCCATGGCCGCGCCCTGCCTGCCTCGTGCTTCTCGGTGAGACGTGTCACCACATCCAGCAGGCGCGTCGGATCATCGAAGAGTTCCAGGGTGCCGTATGCATGGATGGCGGCATAGTTCCAGGTCGGGACGACCTTGCCGGTTTCCTGCTTGGCGCCATACCAGGACGGGGTGATGTAGCCGTCCCGTCCCTGGAAGATCATTAGTGCGGGCACGTTCGCATCGATCCCCCGCAACTGCTGATTGGGCCGCGCCAGATGTCCGACCAGCGTACCGTAGGGTGCGGGCGCGGGATCAAGCAGCAAAGGCAGATGGCTGGCCACCAGCCCATCCGCATTCAGCGTGACCAGCGTGGCCAGGCCCGCGCGCCGGATCGCGTCATGCAGGACGTCGATGCGGTCTTCCTTGAAATGCGGCGGTACGTACAAAGGCCCCTCCGGTCGGTGTGCCGAGGCAGATTTGCCTTAATGGACCAAAACGACCAGAGCCACCTGACGTAGCCGCATCAGACCAATCGATTGCCGACGCCCTTCAGGCGGCGGCGCCGATGGCCGCTGCGCGCACGTCGTCCCCGACCGCCGCCTCGAACGCGCCGAAATTCTCCTCGAACCGCTGTACGAGATGGCGCGCCATTCGGTCATAAGCCGCCTTGTCGCCCCAGGATCGGCTCGGGTCCAACACGTCGTCGGGGATGCCGTCCACGTGCTGCGGGATGGAAAGGCCGAAATGCGGGTCCTTGCGGAACTGCGCCTTGGCCAGCGTTCCGTCCAGCGCGGCCGCCAGAAGCGCGCGGGTGTGCTGGATGCTCATCCGGTTTCCGACTCCGTATTGGCCGCCGGTCCAGCCGGTGTTCACCAGCCAGCATGTCGAGCCGTGACGTGTGATCAGGTCCGCCAGCATCCGGCCATAGACTTCCGGCTGACGCGGCAGGAATGGTGCACCGAAGCAGGTGCTGAACGTCGCCTGCGGTTCCGACCCGAGCCCTTTCTCAGTCCCCGCGACGCGGGCCGTATAGCCCGACAGGAAGTGGTACATCGCCTGGGCTGGTGTAAGACGCGCGATCGGCGGCAGAACCCCGAACGCGTCCGCGGTCAGCATGACGACGTTCCTGGGATGCCCGCCCCGACCGGAGAGCTCGACATTGGGGATGAATTCGACGGGATAGCAGGACCGCGTGTTCTCGGTCAGCGAGCGGTCGGTGAGATCCAGCGTCCCATGTGTATCGCCGACGACATTCTCCAGGACCGTGCCGAAGCGATGCGACGCGGCGTAGATCTCCGGCTCCGCCTCTTTCGAGAGATTGATGACTTTGGCATAGCAGCCGCCTTCGAAATTGAAGACGCCGTGCTCACCCCAGCCGTGCTCATCGTCGCCAATCAGCTTTCGGTGCGGATCGGATGACAGTGTGGTCTTGCCGGTGCCGGACAGACCGAAGAACAGTGCGACGTCGCCTTGCGGCCCGATATTGGCGCTGCAATGCATCGGCAGGACACCGCTGGCCGGCAGCAGCCAGTTCATCACGGTAAAGATCGACTTCTTCACCTCACCCGCATATTCGCTGCCGGCAATGATAATCGTGCGCTGCTCGAACGACAGGGCGATGGCGGTGGAAGAGCGCACGCCGTCGGTCGCCGGATCCGCCTGGAACAGCGGGGCGTGGAGGATGACGTAATCCGGTTCAAACCCGGGAAGGTCTTCCACCGGCGGCCGGATGAACATGTTGCGGGCAAACAACGCTGCCCAGGCGAATGTCGTTACAAGACGGACGCGCACGCGATGGGCCGGATCGGCACCGGCATAGAGGTCCTGCGTGAACAGCTCCTGTCCCTGCAGATAGGCCTGCACACGCGCCTTAAGCATGGCAAACTTATCCGGCGCGTAACGCTGATTGACCTTGCCCCACCAGATATCAGCACTGACCGATGGCTCATCCACAACAAACTTGTCCTGCACGGACCGGCCTGTATGGACGCCGGTCTGTACCATCAGCGCGCCGTCCACAGACAGGCGGCCTTCCCTGCGGCGCAGCGATTCCGCCACCAGGCCGGATGCCATGAGGTTTGCATGAACGGGGCGCGATGCGCGCACCCCCGTGGCGGCCAGCGCCGCGGCGGCGTGCTCCGCCCAGGTTTTCTCTCCGGCGGAGGCAGTAGCAGAAGCGATGGTCAAGGTCCGTTTCCTGTCCTTAGTGTCGCGTTGGATTTAGCGACATATACTTGGTGGTAGGAATCCGATTCCAAGGCGGCACGCAAGCGTGAAGCTGTGCAGGTGCAGCATGACCAAGGCGCCGACCGCCTGCAGAGCCGGATGAGGTGGTGGCGCATAGCGGAAACGGAATACGGCAAAAATATGCTATCACTACCCACGCGCTTGGGCTCGGCGGCTGCAACCGGAAGGCAATCGCCGGGGAACCGCGGCGCGGATGTAAGGTATGGAGATGTGCCTGACAGCCGACAAGATTGCCGCCGTGGTTGTGCTCGACCCTTGTCCGCCGGACAGGTGGGTTGACCCTCGGTACGCAGGCTGTGATTTCTCACCGCTGGCTCTAGAATAAGGGGCAGCGACAGATCAGCAGGGGGAGTGTTCGCCGATGCCGGATACCAGCACCACACCGCTCCAGCCCAAGGTCATCACGCCGGATGAGGGCACGCGGATCAACGCCTTCGGCCTTCCGATGAATATCATGCTCCGCGCAGAGGAAACCGGCGGGGCCTTTGCCTCCATGGTCGTGACCATCCCGCCCGGGGAAGGGCCGCCACCGCATTTCCATCATGACCACGAGGAATATTTCTTCGTTCTGGAGGGCGAGTTCGCGGTCACCGTCGGCGGGAAAACTGCAACTGCCACCCCAGGTTCGATGATGTTCGTGCCGCGCGGCACGGTGCATTCCTTCAAATGTGCCAGCCCCACGCCCGGCAGATTGCTGGAATGGGCAACACCGGGGGGACAGGAGCGGTATTTCGAGGCGATTGCGAAGCTGGGTGAAGATGGGGCGCTGAACCCCGAAAACGTCGTCGCGGTGAGCCGGCGGTTCGAGACCGAGTTCGTCGGCTGACACCGGCGGCGCCCACGCCGCGGCCCAATTCGAACGTCTGTGACCCCCGGGCCTTCGGTTCGGCGGGCGCATCCCAGGGGGCGTGACCCGGATGCCGCCCTGGGCTATGACGCCTCGCTGTCAGGAGAGTCTCGTTTGAGTACGTCACACGCGCCCTCACCCGCGTTGCCCGCCGGGGCCAACAGCCTGCGTACCGGCCCGAATCAACGCGGCCGGTTCGGCGAATTCGGCGGGCGTTTCGTTGCCGAAACCCTGATGCCGCTGGTTCTGGAAGTCGAGCAGGCCTACCTCGCCGCCCGGGCCGATCCGGCATTTCAGACCGATCTGCAGCACCATCTGACCCATTATGTCGGACGGCCAAGCCCGCTCTGGTTCGCGGAGCGCCTGACCGCGCACCTGAAAGGCGCGAAAATCTATTTCAAGCGGGATGAGCTGAACCATACCGGCAGTCACAAGGCCAACAACTGCATGGGCCAGATCCTGCTGGCCAGGCGCATGGGCAAGACGCGGATCATCGCGGAAACCGGCGCCGGGCAGCATGGCGTCGCGACGGCGACGATGTGCGCGCTGTTCGGCCTGCCCTGCACCGTCTACATGGGCGCCACCGATGTGGAACGGCAGGCGCCGAACGTATTCCGCATGAAGCTGCTGGGGGCCGAGGTAAAGGCGGTGACCTCGGGGGCGGCGACCCTGAAGGATGCGATGAACGAGGCTATGCGCGACTGGGTCGCGAACGTCGCGGATACGTACTATCTGATAGGCACGGTCGCCGGCCCTCACCCGTACCCGATGATGGTGCGCGATTTCCAGTCGGTGATCGGCGAAGAGGCGAAGGCGCAGTTGCAGGAGGCGGAAGGACGTCTGCCGGATGCGGCCGTGGCGTGCATCGGCGGCGGCTCCAACGCCATGGGCCTGTTCCATCCTTTTCTTGACGATACCTCGGTCCGGCTGATCGGTGTCGAGGCGGGCGGACACGGGATTGCCACCGGCATGCATGCGGCGAGTCTGACCGGCGGCCGGCCCGGCGTCTTGCACGGCAACCGCACCTATCTGCTGCAGGACGACGATGGGCAGATCATCGAGGCGCACAGCATCAGCGCCGGCCTGGACTATCCCGGCATCGGACCGGAACATTCCTGGCTGCATGATATCGGCCGGGTCGAATACGTCTCCGCCACCGATCATGAAGCCTTGGCGGCGTTTCAGCTTTGCACGCGGACCGAGGGCATCATCCCCGCACTGGAACCGGCCCACGCGCTTGCGCATGTGACGAAGTTGGCTCCCACCATGACCTGCGACCAGATCATTGTGATGAATCTGTGCGGCCGCGGCGACAAGGACATCTTCGCCGTCGCCGAACACCTGGGAGTAAAGCTGTGAGCCGGATCGCCGGAAGGTTCGCGGAACTGAAGCGGCAGGGGCGCGGGGCGCTGATCCCGTTCGTCGAGGCCTGGGACCCGGACGGACCCACGTCCATGGCGCTGCTGCGCGGTATGCCCGGCGCGGGCGCGGACCTGATCGAGATCGGCATTCCGTTCACCGATCCGATGGCTGACGGGCCGATCATCCAGGCGGCGGGCAAACGCGGCCTGAAGGCAGGCGTGAAGGTTGCCCACGTATTGACGATGGTGCGGGAATTTCGCCGCGAGGATTCCGCTACACCTGTCATCCTGATGGGCTACCTGAACCCGATCCTCTCCTACGGACCGGAACGCTTCTGCGCCGATGCGGCTGCTGCCGGGGTCGACGGACTGATCGTCGTCGATCTGCCTACCGAGGAAGCCGACCTCCTGCTGCCCTGGTGCGCGGCCAATCATCTGGACTTCATTCGCCTGGTTGCGCCAACGACCGACGACGCGCGGCTGCCGCATGTGCTGAACGGCAGTTCCGGCTTCGTCTATTATGTCAGCATCACCGGAATCACCGGCACCGCCAGCGCCTCAACCGAGCATCTGACGGAGGCAATTCCGCGCATCCGCCGAACCACCGACCTGCCGATCGCCATCGGCTTCGGCGTGCGAAGCCCCAGGCAGGCTGCGGAGGCGGCGCGCATCGCCGATGCCGCGGTGGTCGCGTCCGCACTGATCGACACGCTGGCGGCGAACCTGGATGCGCAGGGCAAGGCGAAACCGGATGCCGTCGCCAAGGTCCTGGATCAGGTGCGGGCACTCGCCGAAGGCGTCCGGGGCGCGCAAATTGCCGCGTGATCTGCCGGCAGTGATGCAATGACGGGATTTCCGCCGAGGAACCGAAGACCGCGAGAGCGACACGAATGAGCTGGCTTACCGAATACGTTCGCCCGAAGATCCGCACCCTGTTCACCAGGCGCGAGGTGCCGGACAATCTCTGGCATCAATGCCCGGCGTGTCAGCAGATGATCTTTCATCGCGACATGACAGCCAACCGCAAGGTTTGCCCGCATTGCGGCCATCATATGCGCGCCACGGCCCTGGAGCGGCTGGCGTGGACATTCGACGAAGGCGGCTACACGCGGATTGAGCTTCCCAAAGCGCCGGCTGATCCCCTGCGCTTCCGCGACAGCAAGCGCTACACCGACCGGCTCAAGGAAGCGCGCGACAAGACGCATCTCGACGATGCGATCGTCGTCGCGCACGGCACCATCGGCGGACAGAAGGCCGTGGTCGCCGTCATGGAATTTGCGTTTATCGGCGGCTCCATGGGCGCCGCGGTCGGTGATGCAATCGTCGCCGCCGCCCGTTTGGCGGTGTTGCAGGAAGCGCCGCTGATCGTGTTCACCGCCTCCGGTGGCGCGCGGATGCAGGAGGGCGCGATCAGCCTTATGCAGATGCCACGTTCGGTCATCGGCACCTTGCTGGTGAAGGATGCCGGCCTGCCGTTCATCGTCGTGATGACAGACCCCACCACCGGCGGCGTCACCGCCAGCTTCGCCATGCTGGGCGATATTCATATCGCCGAACCCGGCGCCCTGATCGGCTTCGCCGGCGCACGCGTGATCGAGCAGACCGTCCGAGAGAAATTGCCGGAAGGCTTTCAACGCGCCGAATATCTGCTCGAACATGGCATCATCGACATGGTCGTGAAGCGGACCGAGATGCAGGCGACGCTGACCCGGGTGATTGGCCTGCTGCGGGTCAAGGAACTACCCCTGGCCGCGTGAGCACGCCCGTGACTCCCGCCGGCCGCATCGATGGCATCATCACCCGCCTGCATGATCTGCATCCGCGGCTGATCGATCTCAGCCTCGACCGCCTCCGCCGCCTGCTCACCGCGCTCGCCAACCCCGAGCAGCGCCTGCCGCCGGTGATCCATGTCGCGGGCACCAACGGCAAAGGCAGCACCTGCGCGTTCCTTCGCGCCATGGCGGAAGCCGCAGGGATGCGGGTGCACGTCTATACGTCGCCTCACCTCGTGCGATTCAATGAGCGCATCCGGATTGCGGGTCGCCTCGTCTCTGACGCAGACCTTGCGGCGGCACTCGAAGAGGTGGAAGCGGTCAATGCCGGCGCACCGATCACGGTGTTCGAGGTGATCACCGCTGTCGCCTTTCACCTGTTTGCCGCAACACCGGCCGATCTGTGCGTGCTGGAAGTAGGCCTCGGCGGCACGGGGGACGCGACGAACGTCATCCTTCCGCCCGCCGCCTGCGCGATCACGTCGATCTCCCTGGATCACCGAGAGCTGCTTGGGGATACGCTCGCGCTGATCGCCCGCGAGAAGGCCGGAATCATGAAGCCGGGCGTGCCTGTCACCATCGGTTCCCAGCCGAACGAAGTGATGGAGGTCCTGTTAGCGGAGGCAGAGCGGATAGGCGCACCCGTGCTGCTGCGTAAACGCGACTGGCAGGCCGAAGCAACCAGGGACGGCTTCCGCTATGCGGATGCCGATGGGACACTGATGTTGTCGGCACCGTCCCTGCCGGGTGCCTTCCAGATTGACAATGCCGGCATCGCCATAGCCGCGTTGCGGGCGTCCGGTCTGAACGTGCAAGCAGCTGCGATCAAGGCGGGCATTGCTTCCGCGGAATGGCCCGCCCGTTTACAGCGGCTGCGGGGCAAGCTGGCGCGATTGCTGCCGCCCGACTGGGAACTCTGGCTCGACGGCGGACACAATCCCGGGGCGGGCATTGTCCTGGCGGAGCACTTGGCGCACTGGGCGGATCGGCCGGTGCATCTGGTTATCGGAATGAAGCAGGCGAAGGATACCGCCGAATTCCTGCGTCCGCTGTTGCCGCTGGCGACGTCAGCGTGGGCAGTGGCCGAACCCGGCCAGCATGCGGCCTTGCCGGTCGAGGCGATTATCGCGGCCTCGGGTGGCATTGCCCGCCACGGACCAACGGTCGCCGACGCGCTGGCGGCACTGGCGCGGATCGGCGGGGAAGGACGTGTGCTGATCTGCGGCAGTCTTTATCTGGCCGGCGAAGTCCTGAAGCGGGACGGGTGACGCAACGGATATGCGGGGCCATCTGTCCGCTCCGAACCCGGCGTGTCGCCTTCAACGATCACGCTCTGCATCCTTGTTTGATCGCGTGATTCACGTCTCCGGCGTGACGCCTCCGACGATCACGCTCTGCATCCTTGTTTGATCGCGTGATTCACGTCTCCGGCGTGACGCCTCCGACGATCACGCTCTATTGCGTGGCGATTTTGGCAAGCACCGAAGGCATGCGGGACTCCGGAACCCGCAAGACCTGCTTGCCGCCTTCGTCTTCTATTTCAATCTTGTAGACGAAGTGGTCGGCGCCTGGATCGGCCGGCGCGGGTCCCGCGCTTTGCACGGCCGCCAGGGCCTCCCGCTGTTCGGCAGAGAGCGCGTCGCCTTCCACCGTGGCGCCGCAGTGGAACCCCGCGAAGCCGCCGTGGCGTTCGACAGTAACCTTCATGACGCCCTCCGCATCGGCACGTTGGTCATGCGACCAACGGTGCGCTCACGGTCTGCACATCGGCCGAACTGATCACACCGGTGTCGATCCATGCCTGCGCAACCTTGCTGGCGATCGTGGGATCGGTATGGAACATGTCCCGCGCCACCGAAACCGTCTCGAGCGCGCATTTCCGGAAATCGGATTGCGGATTTAGCCGTTCAGTCAAGGTGCGGTACCAGATACGGCCGGGAACTTCCCAGGCGTTGCCGCCGATCGCTTTCGCCGCCAGGACAAACGCACGACTGGGAATGCCCGAATTGGTGTGCACGCCGCCGTTATCGTCCTCGGTATGGACATAGTCGCGCATATGTCCCGGTTGCTGGTCGCGGCCGATGCGCGGATCGTCGTAGGCCGTACCCGGATTGGCCATGTCGCGCAGCGCGCGACCTTTGAATCCCGGGGCCAGGATCGCAGCGCCGATCAGCCAATCCGCCTGCGCCGCCGTTTGCCTCAGGCTCCATTGCTTGACCAGGGAGCCGAACACATCCGACATGGATTCGTTCAGCGCGCCTTGCTGATCCTGGTAGGGGAGCTGTGCGGTGAACTGTGTCACGCCATGCGTCAGTTCATGAGCGATAACTTCGAGCGCGCCGGTGAAATGGGTGAAGATGACATTATCCCCGTCGCCATAGACCATCTGCTGGCCGTTCCAGAACGCGTTATCGTAGCTCTGGCCGTAATGCACCGAGGACACCAATGAGCGTCCGTGGCCGTCGACAGACTCGCGGTTGAACACATCATGGTAGAAGGACCATGTCGTGCCGCTATGGTCATACGCCTCGTTGGCGGCGGTATCGGCGGTGGCCGGTTGTCCCTCCGATCGCAGCGGATTGCCGGGCAGGTCCTCAAAACCACCGCAATTAAATATCTGCCGCCTCAACCCGGTTCGCACCAGGGCCGCAATCGGCACGCCGGTGCGCAACTGCGCGCGCGCCGCGTTCATCGCCTGGGTGATGCGCATCGTTCTGGCGGCCGCCTCCGCCACGGCACGGTCGCTGGATGACGCCAGTCTGCGCAGAATATGCGGCCCTATAATGAAGCAGCAGCCGCACGGCGGATTGTTGCGTGGACGTGTCTCCATCGCCTCCCTCCCTACGTCGTCGCAGTCAAAGCAGCAGGCAATATAGCCCAACTGGCGGCTGCACTGTGCGGATTCTTGGGTGGCTGCAAATGTCGTGAAGAACGGTCAGGCGGCCGCGCGTGGCACGTCCCCCGCATCCGGGAGGACGGCAATGTTCCGGCAGCGTTCGGTAATGGCCCGCGCCCGGGCCATTCCGATCACCGGCTCCGCCAAAGCAAGGCATTTCTCATCGAGTTCGGCGTCAGTCATGGGACGCGCCGAACTGCCCCTGGCGTGGTCGATCTGACACGACAATGTTGTGCCGTCGGTCATTGTCAGCGTCACGGCGGCGGCATCGGACGCCAGGGACTGGTCTGCCGCGGCATCGACCCGGCCCCGGAATGCGACCACAGCGGGATCTCGCACCGCGGTTTCGGTATCCGCATCAACCATGCGGGCGGTCCCGCGCAGGATTGCAACCGCCGCCCAGTGATACAGGCTGACATGCGCCTCCATCTCATCCCGCGGCGTGCGGCGGTCGCACAAGGCCATGGCGCCGGCAGACGCCTTGATCGCGACGTGGGCGATGCGGTCCGCCGGGATCGCATGGTCCTGGCGCAGCTTGAGGCAGGCGTCGATGATCGGATGAATGACGATGCCGCACGGGTATGGCTTGTAGGTATTGCTGCAAAGCTCGAACCTCTCACCCAGCCCGCCCGCCAGCACTTCGATGTCGGGTTCCTCACAGAACACGCTCAAATAGCCATAGCGGCCTTCCAGGGCGACAGTCGAACTGCTGAATCCGCGTTCTGCCAGCATTGCCGCTCGCAAACCGGTCTGTGCGGCGTGCGCGGGCAGCATGGCAGTGCAGTTGGTCCCGTGCACCGCGCGGAAGCCCGCGGCCTGCGACAGCGCAATGCCGATCGCGTGGCGCATTCGCGTGGCGTCGAGCCGCAGCAGCTTGCCGGACGCAACGACGGCGCCGAAGCCGCCGGTGATGCCGGTTCCGACCCAGGCGATCGATCCCTTTGCCGGCGGTATGGTGATGGCTTTGCAAAGCCTGCATTCCATCTCAACGCCGAGCGCGAAGGCGGTCAGCAACTCGTGGCCGGCCACGGGCCGCAGTTCGGCGAGAGCGAGAGCAGCCGTCGCCACCGGGCCGCTGGGATGCACCACGGCCTGCGCGTGCGTGTCGTCGAAGCTGTATATACTGGATGCAAAGCAGTTGATCAGCGCGGCGTGCAGGATGTCGGTCCGACGGCCGCGGCCGAACAGGGTGGCCTGCGCCTGCCCGGCGAACGGGGCCAAGGCTTCGTCAGCGAGCAGGACATTGGGGTGGCGTGCTCCGCCGACGGTGCAGCCGACGATATTGACGAAAGAGCGCACCGCCTCGTGCCGAACCGCTTCCGGCAGATCGGCGCCGCCGGTCGAGACAATATAGTCTGCCAGGCGGGCGGTAACTCCGTAATCGGCCGTGTCCATACTGGTCGTCCCCTTACAATGAGCGCGTCGCGCCGCCATCGATGTCGACGACCGATCCCTGGATGAAATCCGCCTTGGGCGACGCCAGAAACGCAGCCAGGGCGCCGATCTCCTCCGGCTGACCGACACGGGTGGTGCCGTGCGACGCCAGCAGGTGTGCAATCGCCTCTTCCCTGGAAAATCCCTGCTCGCGCCTCACCCGTTCGACATTTCGCCCGAAGCGCTCGGTTTCGATCAGCCCTGGGTTGATGGCATTGACCCGTACGCCATCGCGGATGCCGATATCGGCCATGGACTTGGTAAAGTTCAGCAGGGCGACATTGACCGCCCCACCGATGGTGAACTCAGCCGAACCGGACCGGGAACCGACCCCGACGATATTGATCACTGTTCCCATGGATTGCCGCAGATGCGGCCATGCACACCGGGTCATCCGCACATAGCCGTGGAACTTGAGAGCGAAGCCGTCCATCCAGTCAGCCTCGGTCAGCGTGAAGAAATCGGCTCGTTTCGTGGCGCCGGCGTTGTTCACCAGGATGTCCAGACGGCCGAACGCCTGAAGTGCGGCGTCGACGGCGGCCTGCGCGGCATCCGATTCACGCAGATCGGCCGAGAAGGTTACCGTGCGGACGGATGTATTTTTGGCAAGGCTGGTCGCGACCTCGGCCAGGCGAGCCGTATCCCGCGCCACCAGGCAGATATGGACACCTTCCCGTGCGAGATCCCTGGCGATGGCAGCCCCGATCCCCCGGTTTGCGCCGGTGACCAGAGCAGTCTTGCCGCTAAGACCAAGCTCCATGCCGCCGTTCCTCCCCATCCGGATCATGCAGGTCGCGCGGGGAGAGCACAAATTTGGGCCGCGATTGCTCGCAGCCGAAGGGCGAAGACCGTGAATCGCGCATTAAAATAGAGGGTGTCGCGCAGCCTGATCGATTCCATTGAAGCGAACACGCGCCAAGGCGAAGCGCGCGCAAACGGGCCACCCGCACGACCAAAACCGATGCATGAGCAGTAGCGTCCGATCATGATGTCAGCTAGACTTAGGGGGATTCGATTGCGGGGCAGGAACATATGGCCGAGGATGTACTGGGTCTCACCGCCCAGATCGTAAGTGCACACGTCGCGAAGAACGCAGTCCCGGTGGAAGAACTGCCGGCACTGATTCGCGAGGTGTACAAGACGCTGGCCACCGTGGGAGAGACTGCCGCGCCGGCCGAGACGCCGAAGCCGGCGGTCGCCCCGACTAAGTCTGTTTTTCCAGACTACATTGTGTGTCTGGAGGACGGTAAGCAAATGACCATGCTTAAGCGTCATTTGATGACCGAACATAACCTCACAGTCGAACAGTACCGGGCCAAATGGGGCCTTCCCGCAACCTACCCCATGGTTGCCCCCAACTATGCCGAAACCCGCTCCTCACTCGCCAAGAAGATGGGACTTGGCCGCAGCCGCAGCACGCCGGCGAAGAAGGCTGGCCGCAAGCAGGGCAGGCGCGGACAGAAAGCCTGAGTCGGGAATTTGGCAATCCGGCGGGCATCTCACTGCGCCGCCTGCCGTTACCTCCCCCTGAACGCCTTTGGCTTGCGCTTTTCCTTGAATGCCAGCGCGGCCTCATGAAAATCCTCGGACAGATAAAGCTTCATGGGCGCTTGATAAAATGCGGCCTGCCGCGTGTACTCCCCGATAAGCCACCGTCGGGTGCGAACCGTCGCGCGCACTGACAACGGCGGGTTCCCGGCCACCGCCTCAGCCAGTTCCCTGGCAACCTCCAGCACTTTGCCACTGGGTGCGAGCCGGTTAACGATGTTGGCGGCAAACGCTTCCTCAGCCGTGAAATAGCGCCCGGTCAACGCGATCTCGTCACCGAACGCGCCGGCGCCGCGGAAATGAAGCTGCGCCCACTGCTTGGCCGAACCAAGCCCGCGCGACGTCTCCGTGAGCTGCAAGCGCGTGCCCTCTTCCGCGACGATCAGGTCGCAGTCGAGCATCATGCCAAGCCCCAGCCCCAGCACGTAACCATGTACCGCGGCGATCACCGGCTTCGCGTTCACAGATTGCATCAGCAGATCGCCGGCATTGGCCCCATGTCCCTGGGGGCCGCCAAGCCGCTCCAACTCCTCGCGTGTGCGCAACTGCCGCTGGTGCACGTCGGCGCCGCTGCAGAACGCGCGGCCATGGCCGCACAGGATCGCTACATAGGCGTCCGGGTCGGCATCGAACCGGCGGAACGCCGCCATGAGCTGAAGCACGATCTCATCGCTCACGGCATTCAGCTTTTCGGGACGGTTCATCGCGATCGTCGCGATATGGTCGCTGCATTCATAGTCGACATAGGTGCGATCGTGGGTGACGGACACTGTTCCCCCTTCGGGTTCCCCCTTTGGACTTCCCAAACCTTCCCCCGCTACCTGACAACGGAAACGGACGGGTGATAGCGTAGGCAGCGCGGCGGAAAGCTGCAAAACCTGACCGGGGGGAAGCGGTCCATGCCTTTGCTCTTCGAGAAGCGCGGCCATGTCGGGATCCTGACGCTCAGTCGGCCGGAGGCGCGCAATGCATGGTGCGATGCGTTCAACACAGGTTTGACGGAGCTACTGCCGCAACTGGAGGACGACCGCGATATCCGCTGTGTCGTCCTGACGGGCGATCCGGCCGGCAGGGCGTTCAGTGCCGGCGCCGATCTGAAGAATCCCAGGACCCATACGCATGAGTCGATCGCCGATTTTCTGGAGGGGCTGCCCAACCATCGGCGGCGCAGCGCAATTGCACTCGTAAGCGGATTCGCCAAGCCGATAATTGCTGCGGTGAACGGCTATGCTATCGGCATCGGCTGCATCGTTACGTATTGTTGCGATATGATTGTCGCCTCGGAAGCGGCGGAATGGCGCCTGCCGCAAAGCGGCCTTGGGATCATTCCCGCGCAAGGCGGCACTGTGCGGCTGGCACGCTGGGTCGGCAAGGGCCTGGCGATGCGCACGGCCCTCGGCTTTCCGCTCAATGCGGATGAGGCGTACCGGATCGGATTGGCGCAATGGCTGGTCCCGCCGGATGCCTTGATGACCAAAGCAATGGAAGTCGCCGAACACATCGCCGGCCTGCCACCGCTCGCCGCTCGGCTGACAAAGGAATCGCTGCAATCCGGCCTGGAAGCATCGCTTCCCGAGGCAACGCTGGGGGACCTGTATCGCTTCGCCGCGCTTGAACTGACCGAGGATAAGGCGGAGGGACACGCCGCCTGGCGGGAACGCCGCAAACCCCGGTTCGGCGGCCGTTGACATGGGCATGCCGCTCGCTGACGTGACGGTCCTGGATTTCGGGCAGATCTACCAGGGTTCCTACGCAACCTTGCTGCTGGCAAAAGCCGGCGCCAACGTCATCAAGATCGAGCCGCCAGGCGGCGAACCGTTGCGCCGCCGTACGCCGCCGGGCGCCGCGACCACCCTGCCCTTCGCGATGCTGAACGCCAACAAGCGGGCGATCACATTGAACCTCAAGACCCCGCGTGGTCGGGACCTGCTGTTCGACATGGCGCGCAGGGCGGACGTGCTGCTGGAAAACTTTGCGCCCGGGACCATGGACGCCCTCGGCACCGGGTGGGCCGTGCTGCAAGCGGTCAATTCCCGCCTGATCTATGCGTCGGCGACCGGCTACGGCCTCAGCGGACCGAATCGCGGGAGTCTGGCGATGGACCTGACGGTGCAGGCCGCGTCGGGCATCCTGAGCGTCACCGGCTTTCCGGATGGCCCGCCGGTGCGAGCCGGTGTCACCGTCGCGGATTTTATGGGTGGCATCCATGCCTATGGCGGGATCCTGACCGCCCTTTACGAGCGTGAGCGCAGCGGTGTCGGCCGGCTGGTCGAGATCGCCATGCAGGAAGCGGTCTATTTTACGCTGGCCGCACCGATGGAGCAGTACCGGCGCAGCGGTGTCGTGCCGCCACGAACCGGCAACAGTTCCGGCGGTTCGGTCACACCCTTTGGCGTCTATCCGGTCCGGGACGGCTATGTCGCAATACATACCGGCACGGATCAGCACTGGCTCAATATTCTCGACGCCGCCGGACGTGGCGATCTGAAAGGCGAACCACGATTCGCGACGATGCATGACCGTGCCCAACACGCAGAGGAAATCAACGCGATCGTCGCCGCGTGGACACAAACTCTGAGCAAAGCGGATATCAACGAGACTGGCCGGACCTACCGCATTCCAATGGCGGCAGTACGCGATGTCGCCGATGTCATGCAGGATCCGCACATGCATGAGCGCGGGATGCTGGAATGGGTCGAACACCCCGATCTTGGACGCGTCGTACTTCCTACCACACCGATCCGGGTACACGGAACGGACGTCGCCCCCGCCATAACAAGCCCGCGGCTCGGCCAGCACAATGAGGACGTGTACCGGGATTGGCTGGGGTTGCCGCAACAGGAGTTGGATGCACTACGCCGGGATGGAGTGATATGACGACAGGTGCAACACCGATGCGGCACGGCCGTATCCTGCTTGGGATCGAAGACGGCGTAACCGTCATGACGCTCAACGATCCGGCTGTGCTGAATGCATTCGGCCAGAAGCTGCGGGAGGATATGAGCGCGGCACTGGATGCCATCGAATCCAGTGCTGCGCGATGCCTGGTCATCACCGGGACGGGCCGCGCATTCTGCTCGGGCGCGAACCTGAACGATCCCGATCGTCCGCCGCGCGATCGTGCGGCGGAAGCACGCGGGGAGACAAAAAGCGACCTCGAAGCCTGGTACAATCCGACCTTCCTTCGCCTGCGCGCGCTTTCCGTTCCAGTGGTCACCGCGATCAATGGCATTGCCGCAGGCGCCGGCATGAGCCTCGCGCTGTCGGGTGACATCAAGATCGCCGCGCGATCCGCGTCATTCCTTCAGGCGTTCGCCAGGATCGGATTGGTACCGGATTGCGGCTCCTCCCATGTGCTGCCACGGCTCATCGGCATGGCACGTGCGCTGGAACTTTCCCTGCTGGCCGAACGTCTTCCAGCCGAAACCGCGCTGGCGTGGGGCATGATCAACCGCCTCGTCGACGATGCCGAACTGATGCCGGCCGCCTTTGCCCTTGCGCGATCGCTCGCATCCGGTCCGCGATCCCTTGGCTTGATCCGCCGCATGTACTGGGACAGCATCGACAACGACTACACCACGCAGCTTGCCGTTGAAGCGAGACTTCAAGCGGAAGCGGCGATGACGCAGGATTATGCCGAAGGGGTCGCCGCATTCCGCGAAAAGCGGACACCGCGGTTCACCGGCCGGTAGTATTGGCAAGACCGGAGTAAAGCCGGCAAGCCGTGGAGAATGGAATGCGACTTGGCATCGTGAGCATCCCGCGGCAACTGCCGCATGGCGTATCACCCGGGCAGGCGAATGGGCGCTGGATGCTGGATCAGGTGACCGCGCTGGCCCGCAACGTGGAAAATCTCGGGTTTCATGGGCTATGGGTGACGGATGCGTTCGGACGCGGTTCGCCTACGTTGGACCCGCTGATTCTGCTCGCAGCTTTGGCCTGTGAAACGCAGCGCATCGAGCTTGGCACCTGCGTCGTGCAGGTTCCGCTGCGGCATCCAGTCGAGCATGCCCATCGCGTGCAGACATTGAACCTGCTCTCTCATGGCCGCTTGCGGTTCGGCGTCGGCACCGGTTCCACTCGCAACGATTTCGAGGCGGTACAGGCTGATTATGACGCGCGGTTCAAGACACTGCCGGTGTCGCTGGACATCATGCGGCGCACCTGGAACGGAGAAAGCGTGTTCGGCCCCGCGCTGAGCATTTGGCCCGGCACCGAGGGAGGACCGCCGGTGCTGCTGGGCGCGTGGCGCAGCGAGCGATGGATCAACCTGGCAGCAAAATCCTGCCAGGGCTGGATCGCATCGGGCATTCACGGATCGTGGGAAGATCTCGAGCTCGGCATAAAGATGTATCGGCAGGCGGGCGGCACGCGGGTGGTGCTGGCGAACATCTTCACCGATCTGCGCTCGGATCCGGGCGAACTGCCGATCCGCCACGTGCCCAAAATCTCGCTGATCTGCTCGGTCAACGAAGCGAAAGACCGGCTGAAACGGATCGAGCAGCTCGGCGTCGACGATGCGCTGCTGGTCTGCCCGTTCGGCGATTCGGGTCAACTGGAGGCGATGCGTTCGCTCATCTAGCGCGGCTCACCGTGTAGTCGGCGACATCCAACAGCGCGCGCCGGAATGGACTGTCCGGAAATATCGCCAACGCTGCTTTCGCCTCCCCGGCAAAGCAGCCAGCACGATCAAGCGTCGCAGCGATTGCGTCACGCTGCGCCATAAGCCCGAGCGCCTGATCCAGATCGGCCTCGTGCTGCTCGGATTGCTCGATCGTCCGCCGCCAGAACGCCTGCTCACCCAGATCGCCGGCCCGATAGGCGACCAGCACCGGCAGCGTGATCTTGCCCTCACGAAAATCGTCACCGACCGTCTTGCCCAGGATCGCCTGATCGGCCGAGTAATCGAGCGCGTCGTCGACCAACTGGAAGGCAATGCCGAGCTTCATGCCGTATTCAGCGAGCGCTGATTCTTCGGCCGCGGGGCGGTCGGCGACCACGGCGCCGATCCGGCAGGCAGCGGCAAACAGCGCCGCGGTCTTTCCCTGCACCACTTCGAGATAGCGCTGCTCGGAGGTCGACAGGTCGTTCTGCGTGACGAGCTGCAGGACCTCGCCCTCGGCAATGGTGGCCGCGGCACGCGACAGGATCCCCAGTACCTTGAGGGAGCCGTCCTCGACCATAAGCTCAAAGGCACGGGCGAACAGAAAATCGCCGACCAGGACCGAGGCCTTGTTGCCGAACACCGCATTGGCCGATGCCAGGCCGCGGCGCAGTTGGCTTTCGTCCACGACATCATCGTGCAGCAAGGTCGCGGTGTGAATGAATTCGACGCATGCCGCCAGCGCGACGTGACGCAGACCGCCGTCCCGACCGGGATAGCCGCACAGGCGGGCAGAGGCGAGAGTGAGCAGCGGACGCAGCCGTTTGCCGCCGGCGGCGACAATATGCGCCGCGAGTTCCGGGATCAGCGTCACCGGGCTGTTCATTCGGGCGACGATGGTGCGGTTGCACGCCGCCAGATCGGCCCCGACCAGGTCGATCAACGCAGACAGCGCATCTTCCGGCTCGTGCACCGGGGAACCGGGCACGGCCGCCACGCCTTTCTCTAGTGGACTGGCGACGCCGCCCAAAGGGTTCTCCCGACGGTCATGTCAGAGGGCAAAACCACCATATCGGCGGGTTGGAATCAGGGTCAAGACAACCCCCCGCCGATTGCGCCGTATGCATGTATTGCGTGCAGGGCGGTCCGGCGTCCAAAATTGGCGCATGCGCATGATCGCCGTGTCGAACGATCCGGTCAGACTGTCATTCCTGACGGTCCTGCTGGCCGAAGCCGGCATCGAGGCGATTCTCTTCGATTTGCATACCAGCGTAACCGAAGGCAGCGCGGGCGCAATTCCACGCCGCCTGATGGTCGCCGCAGACAATTATGCGCGGGCGCACCGGCTGCTGAGCGATGCGGGTGAACTCTGAGTCGATGCTGACCACTGACGGTCATCTGCTCGCCGGGCGGGTCCGTTACAGCCAGCCGAAGGAGGGATTTCGCAGCGCCCTCGAACCGGTCCTTCTTGCCGCCGCCGTCCTGGCGCGTCCCGGTGAGACGGTGCTGGAGGGCGGGACCGGGGCAGGTGCCGCGCTCCTGTGTCTTGCGGCACGGGTGCCTGGATTGCGCGGAATCGGGGTGGAGCTTGATTCCGGGCTCGCCGCTTTGGCCCACGCCAACGCAGCCGCGAACAGGCAGGAGGGGCTGAGCATCGTTATGGGCGATGTAACGACGCTCTGCCTGAGCGATGTTGCGCCGGGCGGCTTCCACCATGCCTTCGCGAATCCGCCTTACCATGCGCCGGGCGGTACCCCTTCCCCCATCGCCGATCGGGAACGGGCGAAGCGCGGTTCCGCAGCGATGCTGGTCGCCTGGGCGAAGGCGTTAGGGGGACAGGTGCGCCGGCGCGGCACACTCACTTTTATAGTACCGGCCTTCACGTTGGAGTCCTGCCTGGCGGCCATGACCGCGGCCGGTTGCGCGCCGGCGGCCGTTTTGCCGCTGTGGCCACGGTCCGGACGTTCGGCCAAGCTGATCCTGGTTCAGGGAATCAAGGACAGCCGTTCGCCGCTTCGCCTGTTGGCCGGGCTCACGCTGCACCAGGACGATGGGGGATTCACGCAGGAGGCCGAAGCGGTCCTGCGGAGCGGAGCTGCGCTGCCCATGAGGCTGGATCCAGCCTGATCAGCCGGGTTGGGGTTGCGTCAGAATTCGTCGACGTTCGGATGCCGAAGATGCCAAAGCCGCTCATGCGCGGCGACAAGGCTTTCCATGTTGCGTCGCCTTGTCCCGTCCGGCGTGAGGGGCCGGCGTGTCAGCATCATCTCCAGGATATGCAGCAGTTGTTCGGCAACCTCGAAGTCGCCCTGGTCGCATCCATGGTGAAACGCGATCAGAATCTTGTCGGACAGCCGCCGGCTGTACCGTGGCGCCCCACCCGATCCGGTTTCCCGGGCAATTTCTTCGTCCGTGTGGCTCACCGCTGCCCCTGTCGTCGTGCCCACCGTTGCCGTTTCCATCCGGTGCAACTCCATCCGGCTACATTGCAGTTCCGTGGTCACCTGCGCCGGCCAAAGCCGGGACCGACTCCACATCCACCCGCCGGATAGCGCCAACAGGTGAATATAACGTTCACACCCCCCTAATCAAACTTTCGTGTGAACTATCTCGCGAGAAGGAACGTGATCCGCTTGTTAAGCCTGCATCAACAAACGCTCTGTTCACGCGATGGTGTATCAAATTTTGCTCACCCTTCGGCTCGTGCCCAAAAATCAGCCGAAATGGGTTGGTGCCCGAGGAGTCCCTGACAGTTGACATCCGATGTGCCGCTCCAGGAAGGCCTGCCTCAGCAGGCAGGGCCATATGCATTCGATGCGAGACCATCGGAATCGGATCCTTGTGCCGGAACCCCTGCGGGCGCCCCCCGTAACGTATGGGCCGGAAGTGCTGCCGCGGCGCACCGTGTCGTGAGCACGCTGACATAGAAATGCTTTCGCACAGCTTGCAGGCCACCCTGCGCCGCATGCCCGGCATGTGCCGCGAGAGGTTTCATTTGCCTTCAAACCGCCACCGGAATCGGCAATGATAACCGCGACATGAGGTCCCTTGGATCGTGAAGCCCCTGGTCGGCATCAGTTGCTGCACCAAACAGTTCGGTTTGTTCGGCATGCCGAACCACGCCGCGTCGGACACATATGTGCGGGCAACGGATCAGATTGTCGGCGGCGTGCCGGTACTCCTTCCGGCCAATGGTCCAAAAGCCGACATCACCACGCTTCTCGACAGGCTGGACGGCATCATTCTGACCGGCAGTCGCTCCAACGTGCAGCCGACCCTTTACGACGGGCCGCCCCACGCTGAAGGGACTCCCGAGGATCCGGCCCGCGACGGTATCACCCTGCCTCTCATCCGCGCGGCGGTGGCAACGGGCATTCCGCTGCTGGCGATTTGCCGCGGGTTTCAGGAGTTGAACGTCGCCCTTGGCGGCTCTCTGCATCAGCGGCTGCAGGACCTACCGGACCGGATCGATCACTCGACCCCGTTGCAGCCCTCGGCGAAGGTGCGCCAGGGCAAGGCACACAATGTCCGGATCGTTCCGGGCGGCTGGTTGCATCGGCTGGCAGGTGCCACCGAAATCGCGGTCAACTCGCTGCACAACCAGGGAATCAACCACCTGGCGCCGGGATTGGTGGCCGAGGCGGTCGCCCCGGACGGCACGATCGAGGCTGTGCGGGTCATCGCCTTTCGCGGCGATCCGGTGCCCGGCTTTGCCGTTGGGGTCCAATGGCATCCTGAGTACGATTGGACGGTTGATCCGCTGTCCCGTGCCATTTTTGAGCAATTTGGTGAGAAAGTACGGGCCTACGCAGAAGGCATCCGTCTCGGAGGCGTTCCGGCCGCTGCCGATTGAACGGTGGCCGTTCATCCGGGCATCCCGCCCCTGGCCTGCGCGTTCCAATTCTGCGCAGGGACATCATGCCCACCTTGGGAGCCGGACCCCGTCCATCGATTGTCCGCACGCCCGCGACACGTCCGGGTCGACAGCGCCGCCCACGCGTATCCGGTCCACCGGGCCACTCAACCGCGCACGAACTTGGCGCGACGCATGCGCGCCGGCCCCAGGCTCACCTGATTCCTGCGGAAATCCGATCTATCAGCTTCTTGATGCACGCTTCTTGCGGGAGGCCCCACCGGACGGCGCGAGCCCGGCCTTTTCCCGCGCGTGCATGAACGCTTTCAGCACCTCGTTGATCCGGGTCTGATACCCCGCGCCGAAGCCGCGGAAGAACCGCAGCACATCGGCATCGAGCCGCAGGCTCACGGCGAGCTTGGGCTCCCGGATGTCGAACTCCAGATCCGAGGCCCAGCCGGAGGGACCCGCAAAACCAACCGGCGAGACGTGGGCGCCGGCACTGCGAACCTGTCTTGCTGTCCTGGGGGCACCGGTCTTGTTCTGCGCTGGCACCGCTCGAGTCTTTCCGGCCCGGCCACGCAGGGTGCGCTGTGACTTTGCCATCTCGTACCTCCCAAGAAGCGAGTCGCTATTCTTACCGACCCTTGTTTTATCGGTGCGGCGGTTCCGCGCAGCCACACGGCACCGCCGACGCTGATTGCTGTACGCACGCCTGTCCCTACGGTCAAGCGGCGAGGCCAGAAACCGCACCGGCAGGCTCACCGACGTGAGCCATCACCCCCATGCCAAGCATTTTCGTTCCTCATTAAGAATTACAGCTCGCATGGATGCGACCGTCACTATGACCGGATCGGGTTGATCCGGTCATAGTCCGGCAATGCATTGTTTCATGCGGTCGCCGCGCTGACCGGCCCTCACGCGTGGCCCGTGCAGGTCGAGGTGATCGCTGCACGCCAAACCAAGGCTCAGCCGACGTCCTTGGCGGCCGGGTGTCAGATCAGCAATTCGATGAGGAACGGCCCAGGGCGCTTCAGCGAATGGGCCAGCAGGTCGGCAAACCCTTCAGCCGTGTCCGTGCGCGCGGCCTCCACCCCCATCGACCCGGCCAGCCTTGGCCAATCGATGTCGGGATTGCCAAGGTCCATCATGTCCAGTGCCGTGCGACCGGGATTTGCGCCGACATTGGCCAGTTCACCCAGCAGAATGGCGTATTTCCGGTTGGACAGCAGCACCGTCGTTACGTCCAGGCGCTCACGCGCCTGGGTCCACAGCGCCTGAACGGTGTACATGGCCGATCCGTCCGCCTGGAGATTGATGACGCGCCGGCCCGGCGCCCCGATCGCCGCCCCGGTTGCCATCGGCATGCCGCCGCCGATGGCCCCACCGGTCACGTTCAGCCAGTCGTGCGGCGGCGCCGCCTTCGTGTTGGCGAAAAACCCGCGGCCAAAGCTGACCGACTCATCGGCAACCACCGCGCCTTCCGGCATCAGCGCGCCGACCGTCGCCGCAACGGCTTCCGGGGTCAGGGCACCGCGTCCGGGAGCCGGGCGCGCACCGTTGTCCGGGGCAGCCACCTTCGGCGCACCAAGCGCATCCGCCAGGCGAGCCAGCGCCTCGACTATGTCCTGCTCCGGGCGTGCCAGCACATGGAGATCAGCGTCCTCGGGGATGGCCGACTGCACCTTCCCTGGATACGCAAAGAACGTCACCGGCTTGCGGCTGCCGGCAAGGATAAGCTGCTTTGTGCCCGCCATCGCCTTGACGGCAACATCGACGACATAGGGCACGCGGTCGACGGACACCCGGCCCTGGCCCCGCGCCATCCGGGCGTTGGACCCCTGGGATACCAGCCTGCAGCCCGTCGCGCTGGCGATCCGGTGCGCCAGCGCCAGCCCCTCCTCTTGCAGGGCGGTGCCACCCAGCAGCAGCACGACGCCGGCACCGCCGCGCCGCAGCACGGTCGCAGCCTGTTCGATCTGACTGGGTGAGGCCGACGGCGTGGGCAGCCGCGGCAGCGCCGCCGCAACCTCGCCGCCTTCGTTCCATGACGAATCGGAGGGCAGGATCAACGTCGCGATCTGCCCTGGTTCTATCATGGCCGCCTGCACCGCGGCCGCGGCGTCGGCACCGACGGAGGCGGACGTCATTGTCGTCCGCACCCAACCGGATACGCCACGTGCCCAACCCTCGGTATCCGCGGTCAGGGGCGCATCCATCGGCCGATGGTAGGTCGCCTGGTCACCGACGATGTTCACCACCGGCGTGGACGCGCGGCGCGCGTTGTGCAGGTTCGCCAGGCCGTTCGCCAGGCCGGGGCCGCAATGCATCAGTGTCGCCGCGGGCTTTCCCGCCATCCGTGCATAGCCGTCGGCAGCGCCGGTGACGACACCCTCGAATAAGCCGAGCACGCAACGCATCCCGGGGACCCGGTCGAGCGCGGCGACAAAGTGCATCTCCGATGTTCCAGGATTGGAGAAGCAGGTGGTGACGCCGCTGTTCAGCAGCGAGTGCACCAGACTTTCGGCGCCGTTCATGGCGGTCGTCTCCTTGGGATTCGCCGTGCGAGGTGGCAGGACTGTCTGTCCAGGGCTATCCGGTTTGTGGCCGATTTGCCAGACACGGGTGTACCGAATGTGGATTGATCGGCCGCAGATTGACCGGACCGGGCCACACACGGTGCGCCGTGCAATGGTCGGAAAGGCGAAACCATGCCCCGGTGTGACAGAAGACGGAATACTGCGTAGGTTGTTCGGCGCATGCTGACGGACCTGCCCAACCTGCTGACCCTTTCGCGGATCGCGGCGATCCCGCTGCTGGTCGCGCTGGTGGCGCTGCACGATCCGACGG
>DATNEJ010000243.1:0-6480 GCA_035606775.1 Acetobacteraceae bacterium
GGGCAGCTCGACCGGGCTTCCCTGGCGGTGGGCGGGCGGATCAGCCGCCCGCTGGCAGCCGAGGTGCTGGCGGCGGTGGATCACGGAGAGGCGATCCCTTCAGACTCGGATCCGTTTGGCCCGAATCCCTCGTCCCCGCAGCCCGGCTTCCTGTAGGCTGCGACGGCAGGCATGCCGATTGGAACGCAAGTCATGGCACAGCGTCTGGAAATGACGGAGCTTCTGACCCGCCCGGATGAGGACCTTCAGCCGCCGGAAGCCGCCGCGTCGCACGATGTCCGGCTCGATCGCCCGGAAAACTTCATCAATCGCGAACTGTCCTGGCTCGACTTCAATCATCGCGTGGTGGAGGAAGCGGAGAACTCACGGCATCCGCTGCTGGAGCGGCTGCGCTTCCTGTCGATCAGTGCATCGAACCTGGATGAATTCTACTCGGTGCGCGTCGCGGGACTCATCGGCCAGGCCAAGGCGGGTGTCAGCATGCTGTCCACCGACGGCCGCACGCCGGCACGGCAGCTCATGGACATCAAGGCGCGGGCGGAAACGCTGCTCGCCGACCAGCAGCGCATCTGGGCCGAGCTGGCGGGGCTGTTGCGGAAGGCGGGGATCGAGGTGTGTTCGGCTGGCGCGCTGACGGCCGACGACCGTGTCTGGCTGGATGCCTGGTTCATGGAACGGGTCTTCCCCGTGCTCACGCCGCTGGCGGTCGATCCGGCGCATCCGTTCCCGTTCATTCCCAACATGGGCCTGGTCATGGCCCTGCTGCTGCTGCGCGAGGAAGATGGCCAGAGCATGCGGGGCCTGCTGCCGATGCCCAGCCAGATCGAGCGGTTCATCCGCCTGCCGGCCACGGGCGGCGGGCCGATCCGCTTCATCCTGCTGGAAGACCTGGTCCTGCTGTGTCTCGACAAGGTCTTCCCCGGCTTCCGCATGACCGGCAGCGGCCTGTTCCGGCTCATCCGCGACACCGACGTGGAGTTCGAGGAAGAGGCCGAGGACCTCGTGCGCTCCTACGAGACCGCGCTGAAGCGGCGGCGCCGCGGGGTCGCGATCCATCTGGAAATCGAAGCCGGGATGCCGACTGAGCTCGCGGACCTGGTGATCGACGAGTTGAACGCCGCATCCGATGAAATCCAGACCGATCAGCGGCTGATGGCGGTTGCAGACGTGAAGCAACTGATCATCGACGACCGGCCCGACCTGCTGTTCCCGCCCTACACGCCGCGTTTCCCCGAACGTATCCGCGATTTCGGTGGCGACTGCTTCGCGGCGATCCGCGCGAAGGACATCATCGTCCACCATCCCTACGAAAGCTTCGACGTGGTGGTGCAGTTCCTGCGCCAGGCGGCGCAGGATCCGGCGGTGATCGCCGTCAAGCAGACGCTGTACCGCACCAGCCGCGACAGCACGATCGTCAAGGCGCTGATCGAGGCCGCCGAAGCCGGCAAGTCGGTCACCGCCATGGTGGAGCTGCGCGCCCGCTTCGACGAGGAAGCGAATATCCGCCTCGCACGCAGCATGGAAGCGGCCGGCGTGCAGGTGGTGTTCGGCTTCACCGAACTGAAGACGCACGCCAAGATGTCGCTGGTGGTGCGCCGCGAGGCCGGTGCCATCCGCTCCTACGCGCATTTCGGCACCGGCAACTATCACCCTATCACCGCGCGCATCTACACCGACCTGAGTTTCTTCACCTGCGATCCGGCGCTGACGCGCGATGCCGCTCGGCTGTTCAATTTCATGACCGGCTACGCGCGCCCGGAAACCATGGAGGAGATCGCCTTCAGTCCGTTGACCACGCGCAAGTGCCTGCTCGATCTGATCCGCCGGGAGATCGAGTTCGCCCGCGCCGGCAAGCCAGCGACCATCTGGATCAAGCTGAACAGCCTGGTGGACCGGCTACTGATCGACGCGCTGTATGAGGCATCGGGCGCCGGCGTGCGCGTCATGGCGGTGGTGCGCGGCATCTGCTGCCTGCGGCCCGGCGTGCCGGGGCTGTCGGACAATATCCGGGTGAAATCCATCGTCGGCCGGTTCCTGGAACATGGCCGCATCTTTGCCTTCGGCAACGGCCATGCCTTGCCGAACCGCCATGCCAAGGTTTTCATCAGCTCCGCCGACTGGATGGAACGCAACATGGACTGGCGGGTTGAAACCCTGGTGCCGATCCATAACCCGACCGTCCATGCGCAGGTGCTGGACCAGATCATGGTGATCAACCTGAAGGACTCGCTGCAATCGTGGGAACTGCGCGCCGACGGGTCGTGGAAACGCGTCGCACCGGGCCGCAAGCCGGTCTCGGCGCATGATTATTTCATGACAAATCCCTCGCTTTCGGGGCGGGGGTCTGCCCTTCATGGCCCGGTTGTCGCATCACCGCTTGTGGGACTCCGCCGCCAGGATCGCGTCAACCAGGACTGATCGATGCCGTATCGCCCACCATCGAACCTGCCCCGCTGCGGGGTTGTCGACCTTGGCTCCAACTCGGTCCGTCTTGTTGTCTATGAAGGGTACAGCCGCAACCCGATCCCGATCTTCAACGAAAAGGCGGTGCTGCGCCTGGGCCGTGGCCTGCAGACCACCGGCCGGCTGAACGAGGAAGGCGTGGAGCAGGCGGTGACGGTGCTGCACCGCTATGCCGCCGTGGCCCGCGCGATGGGCGCGCATCCGTTCGAGATACTGACGACAGCCGCGGTCCGCGACGCCGAGAACGGGCCGGATTTCGTGACGATGCTGCACGGGCGGATGCCGGACGTGCCGATCCACGTCCTGTCGGGTCGGCAGGAAGCGGAATTCTCCGCTGATGGCGTGCTGTGCGGCATCCCGCACGCCAACGGCATCCTGGCCGATATCGGTGGCGGCTCGCTGGAGCTGGTCAGGCTGGCGGCGGGCCGGCGCGGTGAATCGCAGACGCTGGGCCTTGGCGTCATCCGCCTGTCGGAGCGCGCCGGCGGCGATCCGTTGCGGGCACGCAACATCGCCGAAGCTGATCTGGCCGCCGTGCCGTGGGTGGCGGATGCGCCCGGTGCCGATCTCTATCTTGTCGGCGGCGCCTGGCGGGCACTGGCGCGTATCCACATGGCGCAGACCGCCTACCCGCTCTACATGGTGCATCATTACGCGATCAATCGCGACGAGGCGCGCGATCTGGCGGTGCTGATCGCCACGGCGGGGCGGCGCGCGCTGGAGCGTCTGCCGGGTATTCCCCGGCGGCGCATCGACGATCTGCCCTTCGCCGCCGTCGTGCTGCGCCGCCTGCTGCGCATGACCGGCGTGCGGCGCGTGGTATTCAGCGCCAGCGGTCTGCGGGAAGGCTGGTTCATGCGGCGCATGCCCGACGCGATCCGCGAGCAGGATCCGCTGCTGGCCGCGGCACAGGAACTGGGGGCACAGCATGGCCGCGACCCGGGCCTGCCGCCCGCCCTGATGGCCTGGACCCAGCCGCTCTTTCCGCATGAAACGTCGGAAGCCGGCAGGCTGCGCGAAGCGGCGTGCTGGCTGTCCGACATCGGCAGCCACGATCATCCGGAATTTCGTGCCGAACAGGCGTTCCTGCGCGTGCTGCGCCAGCCGGGCATTGGGCTGGACCACTACGCCCGCGCCTATCTCGCGCTGGCCACCGCGCTGCGCTACGAGGTGGACGCCGACGCACCCTTCCTGCACCCCGCCCGTCTCCTGCTCGACGTTGCCACCGCCAACCGCGCCGAGGTGCTCGGCACCGCGCTCAGGCTGGCGTACACGCTGTCGGCGGGCACAAGGGACCTGCTGGCGGGCACGGGCCTGCGCATCCGGGACAACCAACTGGTGCTCGCGCTTGAGGAAGATACCGGCGTCTTCGCCGGGGAAAGCGTGATCCGCCGGCTGGACCGGCTCGCTCAAGCCGTCGGGCTTGAAGCCGTGGCCGAGGTGCGGGTCATTTCTTGACGTCCTTCTCGACGTCGCGCAGGTGCGACACGCCCTTCTGCAAGAACGCCGCGTAGTCGTAGACGGTCTCGTCTTCCTGGTTCCAGCAGACATAGCCGCGGCAGTCGTGGGGGCGCGCCTCATAGACGCTGCACAGGCGGTCCTCGCTCAGGAACTGGCAGGTCTTGAAGCCTTGCTTGATGCGCTTTTCGCCCTTGCGGGTCGTTTCGACGATATGGCGCTTTTCAAATTCCGCGACCGAGAGGTTCAGGAATTTTGCCAGCCGCCTTATGTCATCCCGGCTGACACGCACATAGCCCGCCATACGGCAGCACAGGCTGGGGCATTTAAGACAGTCAAGACGTTCATGGGCCGGCATGGCGGCATGTTTGAGAGGGTTGGCGTCGCGGTGCAAGCGATTCCCGCTTCCGGCACGGCGAATGCACTGGCCGGCACGGCGAATGCAGTGGTCGGCACGGTGAATATACTGGCCAGGACGGCGAAGGCACCGGCCGGAGCGTGATCGCTTGCGGTCCGTTCGCCGGAAAGCGCGAACCATGTCTCAAGCTTCGGCCTGATCGCTTCCGGCAGGCGACGCGATCGGGTGCTGGGAATTCCCGTGGTTTGTTCGATGTCGGGCAGAGGCGGTCAGCGCGGGCCTTCCGCAACATGCAGTTCCACCCCGGCCTGCTTTTGCAGGTAGCCGAGGATGCCGAACAGGTTGCGGGCCTGCGGATTGCCGCGGGGGCCGAACATGCGGATCAGGCTTTTCGGCGGCGTGGCCGTCGCCTCGCCCAGCTTCTCAAAGCCGATCGTTGCCTTGATGTAGTCGCGCAGGATCGCCTTGCCGGTATCCACGTCGCCGGTCAGCATCGTGTCGATGCCTTCGCGCAGCAGGGCGTTCGCGAAGTCCGGGTCCTTTGCCACCCGCCGCTGCACCAGTTCCTTGAAGCTCTTTGTCACTGTCATCGTCCGTCTCCGCTCACGGCGTTTTCGGGCGCCGCCGCCGGTAGTCCTCCCACATGGCCTTCGCCGCCTCGATATCCTGCTGCTGCCGGCGTTTTGTCCCGCCTGTCAGCAGGACGACCAACACATCGCCATCCCGCCCGAAATAGACCCGGTAGCCGGGACCCCAATCGATCCGGTATTCGAGCACCCCCGCCCCAACCCCCTTCACGTTCGACAGGTTACCCTGTTCGAGGCGCACGAGCGCAACCGAGACCTTGGCCGCCGCAGCGGCATCCAGTCCCGCAAACCAGTGCTCGAACGGGCTGTGACCGTCGCATCCAAGGTAGTAGCGGAGTTCGATACCGTCAGAAGGTAACATATAGGATACCATTGTTCAAGTGCCAAAACAGGGCCGGTAGCACGGGCCTCCGGCGTGCGTTGCGTTTCGGGTTCAGGCTCCGCGCGGGCCGATCCGCCCGCCGAACCGCGCCTCGGCTCTCCGGGTGAAAATCCTTCCTGCACGGGAATAAGCATGAAAGGATGAAATGAAGATGAACCGGATGCGCGCCCTGGCCGGGGCGCGGTTATCTGTTCGGCTGCCTGATGCCCGGACCTTGCATGCTTTCGGCTACGCCGCGCACACATGGTGTGTAGCGGCCACGCGGCAGAACCGGACACGCGGCTTTGGACGCGGCCGATTGTCTGTTCGGCATCCTGATATCTGGGATTCGCATGCCCTCGGCTATGCCGTGCGCGCGCTGTCTGCGGCGGCTGCGCAGCAAAACCGGGCGCACCACGTTAGACCCGGCGGCGGAAGGGCTGACCTTTCCGGGGCTTCCGCCGGTTGATGTTGCACACAGTTCAATGCGCGGCAGCGCGCCTTTTTACGGGGTGCCGTGCGGATACGACAGACGTCAATACTTATGTAAGGCGTCTGTTCGCGGCATCGCAAAGAAAGATTCAATCGCAGATATAAGAGGATGCACGCAGATAACGCGGATGGTCCGAGTTTGAATGACCTGTCCAGCCTTTTGCCTGGCTGCGTGCCCGCCGTGCCCAATGCTCCTGGGGTGGCGTCCCCCGGACGCGTGGCGCACGGCCCGTGAACCGCACCATCTGCGTGATTTGCATGTCTTCTTCTTCATTTACGATTCGAATCCTCCTTGTCCAGCAACGTCAAATGAGCCAGAACGTACCCGAGTCGCATAACATTATACCTACCGCTGCATCTGGCGGCCGATTCAAGGGCGTCTGGTGATGGCGGTGCGTTCGGACATTGAGATTCCGATGCCTTCGCTTCGCAGGTTAGGGGCACGTTCCTGTTCGTAAGCGGTGTGTTCTGTTTTCCTGTCTCACTCATGGGGCAGTCCAGGGCAGTTCAATCCGCCGGACGGTTCATCGGCGTTCATCGGCGGTTTCTTCCAGCGGGCCAGCGTAGCAACACCCGTGGGGGCACGGCGCCGCTATCAGCGTTGAGAAAAGAAAAATGAAACCGCCGATGAACGCCGATCAAAGCGCTCGAACCGGGAACCGCTCGGCTGTACGGTCGTGCCGGATCGACGGATGATGAATTGAGCCGCTACGATCACGCTCTGGCCGCGCGACTGTCTGTTCGGTTGCTTGATGCGCGCG
>DATNEJ010000254.1:0-3148 GCA_035606775.1 Acetobacteraceae bacterium
GACTGGAACCCGCCGCAGCGGAACATCGTGTCGTACCAGTTGGACCACGTCCCACCGATGCGGGTGACGTTGAAGATGATCTGCACGCCGGGCCATTCCCGCAGGCCGCTTTGCATCTTCTTCAGGAACACGCCGCGTTCCATGACCTGCAGCCGTGAACGGATGCCGATGGCCTGCAACTGCGTCACGATCCGCTCACCGCGGGAGTAGTAGTTCGGCACCGGCGTCACCCAGTCTACATTCAAGCCGTTCGGGTAGCCGGCCTCCGCCATCAGCTTTTTCGCCTTGGCGATGTTGAACTCCCATTTCGGCCATTTCATCCCGTACTCGACGTCGTCGTTGATCCAGTTGCCGTCCACGACACCCATGCCGCCGCACTCGGTCTGATTGATCGCGTCTCGATCGACTGCCAGGCTGATCGCCTGCCGCACGCGCTTGTCGTGGAACGGATTGGACGGATTCTGGAAGCCGGGAAATTCCAGCCACCAGTTGCCGGACACGACGGGCGCCAGCCGTAGTTTCGGATTGTTCTTCACCCGGTCGAGCAGTTCGCCCGGGACGAAATACATCATGTCCGCTTCGCCGCGTTCCAGCATCGCGACGCGGGTTGCCGCTTCCGGCACGCTGACCATGGTGATCTGCTTGATATGGATCGGCCGGTAGTAGTCCGGGAATGCCTCGAATTCGAGTTTTACGCCAGGCTGCTGCGACACCAGCCGATATGGGCCGGCGCCGATTGGCTTTTGCAGGAAGCCGGACTGTCCGACCTTTTCGTAATACTTCGCCGGCACCGGCCAGCCGGCGCCGCACACATTGCTGGTGCCGAGCAGGATGGGGAAGTCGAGGAAGGGTTCCTTGAAATGGAACGTGATGGTGTGGTCGTCCACCAACTCGATGCCCTGCGTCCGGTCGTGCAGCACCTGGCCCCAGGCGCCGCGATAATGCTCGAAGCTCCATTTCACGTCCGCCGGCGTGACCGGCGAGCCGTCGTGGAACTTGATGCCAGGCCGCAGCCAGAACGTGGCGCTCTTGGCGTCCTCGGAGAACTCGTAGCGTTCGGCCAGGGCAGGATGCTCGTAGTGCTCCTCCCGGAAGTTCTTGATCAGGCCGTCGTGCAGCGCCATCAGGAAATTGTCGGGGCTCGCTGTGCCGTCATGCTCCTGCGGATCCAGCCAGCGGGCCGCGATATTGGTGTGCCAGGCCAGGACCATCTTGCCGTCCGGCACGACCTGGGCTGCCCGCGCTGACCGAAGCGGGGACGCGATGCCCGCCAGCGCCGCGGCGCCACCAGCCAGGAAACCACGCCGGCCAGATGCGGCACGCCAGGGTGCGCGCTGGTCGCGGCTGTTGCCGTCGTATTTCATTGCTGTCTCCCCGGGCCTGCCCACGCTGGCCGCTGCCTTGTTGAGCCGACGACACCCGCCAGGGCGAACGAGCGGTGGAGACAGCGCACTTTGAACGTGGTTGTGCGCCGGGTCCTTCGCCGCGACCCACGCGGGAAAGACCGGATCAGGCTGATCCGGTCGCGGTTTGGTGCCATTTGCGGCTGGAAGTTCGGCCCCGGCGCTGGATGGCGCGTTCATTGGGCCGGACAAGGCGATGCGGTGGCGGCCGGGGCAAACGGGCCATCGCGCCCCTGCGCGTGAAGACACGCGGTTCGCTCATGCAGACACACTCCCTGTATGGCCGGGTTCATCCCTGGCCATTTGTTCTCTTTCAGGACGTTCGCGGGCCTTGCCCGCGATGGGCCACCCGTCGGGCGCGTCCCGGGGGCTGGTCGAAGGGACCCGCCACGAGAGTGCAAAGCGCAGTATTGCGCGAAATTGCCGGCGGCGCGACTCAAATGCGACAATCGTAATGACAACTTGCAGCGTCCATATTTTTGCTATAATGCAAAAATCTCGCTATCAGGGTCGTGGCTCTTTTCACCTGCCAGCCGGTGCCAACGCGTAAGGCGGACGGACTCGGCCGGATGTGCAAAGGTGCCCATCCCGCCGGATGCGACATCAATTCACGTTGCCGCTGAACTTCACGAGATAAAGCGACCGTTCATTTGGAAATAGAAAACATCTCCGGGAATGCCGGATCGTGCTGCATCTACACGACATTGATCGGTGACTACGAACATCTCAATGAGCAGCCGGTTGCCGCGCAATCCGACATCCCGTTTATCTGCCTGACGGATTCTCCGGCGCTTCGCAGTGAGACCTGGGCGTGCCGGGTCGTAACGCCGGTCTTTCCGCGCGACCCGATCCGCAGCCAGCGCGAACTCAAGATACGCGCGCACGTGGCGCTGCCGGAATTCGACCGCTCCATCTACATCGACAACAGCATCCTGCTTCGCCAGCCGCCCGAGCGGCTGCTCGATTTCATGCGACCCGGAGACGAATTCCTTCTGGCACCGCACAGTTTTCGCGACACGGTGCTCGACGAGTTCCTTGAGGTCTCACGGCTGGGCTACGATGACACCACGCGCATCTTTGAGCAGCTCAATCACTACACGCTTTCCTGTCCCGCCATGCTGGAGGAACGGCCATGGTGGACCGGCCTGATGATACGGGACCATCGCTCGCCGCGCGTGCGGGCGGTGCTGGAACAGTGGGCGGCCCACGTGATGCGCTATGCCCGGCGCGATCAGCTCTCGGTCAACGTGGCATTTCGGGCGGCCGGACTGGCGCCGACGGCACTTCCGCTCGATGTCATCCAGTCCGACTTCCACAGTTGGCCGCACACCACGGGCCGTGACCGCGCGCGTGGCGGTCGCGATCCCGCGGCCAGCCAAATGCCGCTCGGCGCCCGGGTCAGGGAATTGGAACAGCTTCTGGCCGACCGGGAGGCGGCGATTGCCACGCTGCAAAACGCGCACCAAGGAGCCGAGGCACTCAGGAAGGACTGCGAACGCCTCTCTGTCGAAACCGACACCTTACGGGCGGAGGCGCAGCGTCTCCACGCGGAGGCGGCGGCAGAGCGTGCAGCGCGCGAGCAGGAGGCCGCGGCGCATCGCGAAGAAGTCGAACAGCTCGCCGCTGCCGCCATGCGGCATGAGGCGGACGCTGTGCGTCTGGCCGCCGCGCTGGTGGAGCTGTCCAGCCGGCATGACGCCGTGCTCGCCTCGACCTCCTGGCGCATTACGGCACCGCTGCGCGCG
>DATNEJ010000258.1:0-8403 GCA_035606775.1 Acetobacteraceae bacterium
CTGTCAACCCGGATTCCGCGATTGACCGCAATCACACGTCCGTGAAAGACGCCCGACGTTGCCAACATCGGAAAGAGATTTCAGCGCATGAGTGGTACTCAGACATCTTCCGCCCAAGTCACATCTGGCACCTGGATCACAGAGACCATAAACGGCATGCAGTACGAAGTTCTGCTGCCGGCCAATTACAGTCCTTCCGGAAATTATCCGGTCGTACTTTATCTGCATCAACTCGATATGGGAGACGATCCATCGGGGCTGATGGACGAAATCAATCCCTGGTTCAACACGGCGCAGTTCCGCGCCGATTATCCCGCGATCGTGGTCGTCCCGTTGCTTGACCAGACCGCAGACACATCGGGGCAAACGATCAATTTCGGAGGTGTGTCCGGGCCTGACACCGCCGGCGAGGACAATGCGATCGCCGCACTCAAGCAGGTGATGTCGCAGTATTCCAGCGATTCGTCCCGCGTCTACGTAACCGGCAACAGCATGGGCGGGATCGGCTCGTGGGACATGATGATCAAATACAACGCATATGATGGGACGGAGGGAAAGATCTTCGCCGCGGGCATGCCGCTTGCCGGCGCCGAATACGCCGATGGCTATCCGACTCCCGATCCGTCTGTCGTTTCCGAACTGCAGAACGTTCCAATCTGGGCGATCCACGGGGCGCAGGACACCCAGGTGCCGACGACATGGGACGAAGCCATGGCTGCCGCGCTGTCCGGCAGCAGTACGTTCCATTTCACGCTCGACCAGAATCTCGGACACGATGTCTGGGACACGTATTATCCGTTGCCCAACGGCGCGACCTACTGGAACTGGCTGTTCAGCCAGAAGGCCGGCGGCACAGCGCCCAGCACGGCGCCGACGCCGACTCCCACGCCGACTCCCACGCCGACTCCCACTGCGACAGCGTCGCCGAACGATACGGTTGTCATGGCCGGGTCAGCGTCGGCGATCACCGATGCCAATGGCAATCAATGGACCATCACGAGCGGCGGCCAGGTCGCGGTGAACGGAACGGCGGATGCCTCGACCGCGAATGTGGTCGAGCTGGCCTATGTCGGCAACGAAGTCTGGCAGGAAAACAGCGCGAAGCTCTGGTGGGGGAAGACATCCACCGACGCGTCCTGGTCGCCGAACGCCGGCACGTCCACCAGCCCGCTGCCCGCAACGGTCGCGCCGACACCAACACCGACGCCGGCGCCAACACCGACGCCCACACCAACACCCACCGCGACGCCATCGCCGAACGATACGGTTGTCATGGCCGGGTCCGCATCGGTGATCACCGATGCCAGCGGCAATCAATGGACTATCACGAGCAACGGCCAGGTCGCGGTGAACGGAACCGCCGATGCCACGACCGGGAATGTCGTCGAGCTGGCCTATGTCGGCAACGAGGTCTGGCAGGAAAACAGCGCGAAGCTCTGGTGGGGCAAGACATCGCCGAATGCGTCCTGGTCACCGGACGCCGGCACCGCCACCAGCCCGCTGCCCGCGACGCCGACACCGACGCCAACGCCAACGCCGACACCAACACCCACCGCGACACAATCGCCGAACGACACGGTGGTCATGGCCGGGTCAGCGTCGACGATCACCGATGCCGGCGGCAATCGATGGACCATCACCAGCAACGGCCAGGTCGCAGTGAACGGCACGGCGGATGCCACGACCGCGCACGTGACCGAGCTGGCCTATGTCAGCAACGAGGTCTGGCAAGAGAACAGCGCCGGGCTTTGGTGGGGCAAGACAAGCCCGACAGCCTCCTGGGCGCCGGATGACGGAACATCGGTCAGTCCGCTGCCTGCCAACGCGACACCGACGCCGACACCGACCGCCACCTCGTCGCCCAACGATACCGTGGTCATCGCCGGTTCCTCCGCCGCGATCACCGATGCCAGCGGCAACCAGTGGGCCCTCACGAGCGACGGCAAGGTCGCGGTGAACGGAACAGCGGACGCCTCGACCGGGAACGTGAGCGAGCTGGCCTATGTCAACAACGAGGTCTGGCAGGAAAACAGCGCCGGGCTCTGGTGGGGCAAGACCAGCCCGACAGCCTCCTGGGCGCCGGACTACGGCACATCGGCCAGTCCGCTGCCAACCGGCGCTGCGATCGTGACGCTCGCGGCGAACGATTCGAATGTGACCGTCAGCCAGAGCAACGTCTCCATCGTTGCAACCGCGGGCGATCACATGCTGTTCGTCAACGGCAGCGGCAACACCGTGAACCTGACCGGCGGCAACGAGACGATCACCGACAACGGCGGCAACAACACCTACGTGCTGCCCGCGGCGGGGAATGGCTACGACACCTTCGCCAGCAATGTTTTGGGCACGGAAGGTGACACGCTCGACCTGCGGTCCGCCCTGGCGGCAACCGACTGGTCAGGTTCGACGACAACACTCGGCAGCTACGTGTCCGTCAGCAACACGCAGCAGGGCGCGGTGATCGGGGTCGCGGCGACGGCCGGGGGCAACCCGGTCGGCATCGCGACGATCGACGGTGCCGCCAACGCCAGCCTGTCGAACCTGCTGGCGCATGCGATTACCTGATCCGTTCGGCGTGGGCCGCGGGGCATGTCTCCGCGGCCCACACCGGTTTCAGAAATCAGGCGGCCTTCGCGCCGATCAGCCGGACCAGGTCGCCGACGCTTTGCAGGCTGTCGAGCTCGCGCGTACTGAACTTGATGTTCCAGCGTTCTTCCGACGCCATGATGATCTCTATCTGGCGGAACGAATCCCATCCCGCCACCTGCTTCGCGGTCAGGTCCGGCGTCAGCGCGAGATCGTCGCGCATGAACACGTCGTGAAAGATTTCAGTCAAACCCGCGTAGATTTGCGCCTCGTCCGGCATCATGCTCAGCCCTCGACAACCTGAATGAACGTCTCCGCCGGCTCGTGCCCCCTCAGGTTCAGCACCGCTCGGCTTCCGCCGGCGTCGTCGGTCTGCATGACCGTAAAGCCAAGGCGTTCGTAATGGTCTTTCACCATGCCGTTCTTCTTCGTGGGGATGTAGTCGCCGATCAGGCGGCACGCGCCCAGCTTCCGTGCTTCCTGCGCGATGAGATTGAGCGTGGTCGGCTCCACCTGCCGGCCGAGCACGCGGCAGCTCATGAGCCAGGTGTCGATGAGGAGGTCGCGGTCAGGCTGGCGGCGGCCGATGACGATGGCGATGATCCCGTTGTCACCGAAACGATCCAGCAGCCGAAGCTGCAGGCCGAACGCGTCCGGGTCCTCCGTCACAGCCCGTACGTCCTCGTCGGTGTAGCGCCGGGTCGTCAGGTTGAACTGGTTGGACTTGTTGATCAGTTGCACGATGCGCTGCCGGCCGATGCGATCGAAGCGCTTCCACACAAGCTGCATCTCCAGCCCGCGCAGATAGGCCGGCAGATCAGTGGCGGAGGATTTCAGCGCATCGCGGGCCTTGTTGCCCTGGTATTGCGCGGTGCGCTCACGGTCTTCGTCCGTGACCGACAGGCCCTCAAAATAACCGGCATCGGCCAGGGCGACCGGATAGCCTGTGGGGTCGTCGGATACCTCCGGCACCGCGACCATCGGCAGTTCCTGGCGGACCAGGTTCCGCTCGAACGGGTTGTCGTCGACGAACACCAGCGCATCGAGGCCGATATTCAGTTCCTGCGCAATGGCGCGGAGATTGCCGGCCTTGTCCGACCAGTTGGCGACGAAGCAGGAGATGTCGGCGCGCCGCAGCACCATGTCCGGATGTTTCTCGAACGGTTCGAGCGCATTCGCCTCGTCGTTCTTGGAGCAGACGGCGAGGATGACGCCGCGGCGCGCAAGTTCGCGGGCGTGATCCTGGAACGCGACATAGGCCTCGCCGAGCGCGCTGCCCTGGCCCAGGGCGATGCCTTCCATCCCGTCATCGCCGATGACGCCGCCCCACAGCGTGTTGTCCAGGTCCAGCACCAGGCACTTGAAGGACCGCCCCTGCTTCGCCGCGAGCCAGCGCGCAACGAGGTCGCCATAGAGCGGCCCGGCCGGCGGCGCGATCTCCTGCTTCGCGCGGTGCCACAGGCCAGGATCGTGCCATTTGCCGATGCCGTCGCGCGCGGCGCGGTCGTCGAGTGCTAGGATGTCCACGCCCTCTTGCTCCGCCATGTCGCGCAAGGCCTGGTTCAGCCGAACGATGAAGCGGGCGCGAGAACCGGACAGACGGTGCTCGTTGTTCCCCAGCAGCGGCAGATGCACCGGCAGCGCGGCCTGCTGCACGATCGTGCAGCGGAACGAATCCCGCGCCAGATGCCAGGTATCGCGGATGCGGGCCAGCGTTTCCTCCAGCACCGCGTCCGCACCTTGAGCGTCGAGCGCGGCGGTGATGCCGGCGGTGAGGTGCGCCGCATCCAGCGAGAGCAGGATTGCCGTAGGCCTGAACGCGTGCAGCGGCGACTGCGGATCGGACAGTTCCTGCCAATAGAGGCCGTAATCGTTTTCGTAGGTGTCGATCCAGATGCCGCGCCGCGCGCCCGCAACGCGAATGCCGGGCAGCAGATGCGTCGTGGTGCAGGAGCCGAGCACGGCGAGCCGAACCGGCTTGGTAAGGAGCGCGGGCGGTCCATCGGGAAACCGCCGGCGTATTGCCTCATCCAGCGCGTTGGTGAGCACGAAGTTCAGCCGCGCATTGGCGAGAGAGACCGCCTCGTCCCAGCCCGCACCCGGATTGGCACCGAAAACACGCAGGTGCTGGCGCCAATCGGCGGCAACGGGGAGCCAATGAAGGTCCGTCACGGTTGATCCATTATTCTGCCGGCGATCGGAGGTGGCGTTGCCCTACCACCCCGCCGTTCCGCATTCAACAACCACGATGGCGCGTGTGCGCGGCAGTGGCGGATTGTTCCGATACCGTTGCATCCCTATTCCAGCCGGATCGGCGACCCCTGTGCAAAACGCCCTGACGCGGCACACCGCTTCAGGCATCTTCCATTCACATCCCGGCTCGCCGCCGAGTCGCGGCAGACACACGGCACCCCGGCGGCAACCGCACTGGCCGCAACCGAACGGCAGGGCCATAACCGGGATGAAAGAGCCGGGCCGACAGCGCCGCGTGGTTCGCGGCGGCGGACCGTGCCAGTCCCCGTCATAATCAACCTATAGCGGTCACGGAACCCGATTATCCACAGTATTTTGTGTGCGCGACTCGGATTCCCGTTGACCCGCCAGGCGCCCCGGGGTACGCCCGAAGCGTGACAAGCTCCGAGACCCGCCCCTTCATCCGACTGCGTGGCCGCTCCATCATGGCGCTGGTCCTCGCGCCCGAACTGCCGCTGGGTGACTGGCTGGCGGCGCTGGATGCGCAGATCGAACGCTCCCCCAGTTTCTTCGACGGACGGCCGGTGGTGGTGGACCTGACCGGCGTGCCGCGCGAACAGCCGGATGTCGCCGCCTTCCTGCAACTGCTGGAAGAACGCGGCATCCACATCATCGGCACCGAAGGCGCGCACCCGTCCTGGGAAGGGATCGAGGCGTGGGGACGACCCCTGCCGGGCGGCAAGCCCGCGCGCCCGATCGAGGTGCCGGAGGAACCGAAGGCCGCCGCCACGCCCGCCCCAGCCTCGCAGGCCGAAGCCGCGTCGCCGGCACAGCAAGATGGTGCCGACGCGGAGCCGAACGCGCTGGTCATCGACCACTCGATTCGCTCCGGCCAGTCGGTCGTGTTCGAGCGTGGCGACGTGACGGTGCTGGGCTCGGTCGCATCGGGCGCGGAAGTGATGGCCGGCGGATCGGTGCACATCTATGGGACGCTGCGCGGACGGGCGATTGCGGGGCTCGCCGGCAATTCTGCCGCCCGCATCTTCTGCCGCCGCCTGCAAGCTGAACTGGTCGCCATCGATGGCGTCTACCAGACCGCCGACGACATGCCGGACAGCGTGATCGGCAAGCCGGTGCAGGCGTGGCTGGACGGCGAGCAGATGAAGATCGCAGCGCTGGACTGAACCGAAGGGAGACGCAGATGGCCAAGGTCCTGGTCGTGACATCGGGCAAGGGAGGCGTCGGCAAGACGACATCCACCGCGGCGCTGGGCGCGGCGCTGGCGCAGTCCGGCGAAAACGTGGTCGTCGTCGATTTCGATGTCGGGCTGCGGAATCTGGATCTGGTGATGGGTGCCGAACGCCGCGTCGTGTTCGACCTGATCAATGTCGTGCAGGGTGACGCCAAGCTGTCGCAGGCGCTGATCCGCGACAAGCGGATCGACAACCTCTCGCTGCTGCCGGCGTCCCAGACCCGCGACAAGGACGCGCTGACGATCGAAGGCGTGGACAAGGTCGTCGGCGAGCTGCGGGAGAAGTTCGACTGGGTGATCTGCGACAGCCCAGCCGGCATCGAGCGTGGCGCGCTGCTGGCGATGCGGCACGCGGACATGGCGGTGGTGGTGACGAACCCGGAAGTATCCTCCGTACGCGACTCGGACCGCATCATCGGCATGCTGGACTCCAAGACATTGCGCGCCGAGAAGGGCGATCGGGTGGACAAGCATTTGCTGCTCACCCGTTACGATCCGATGCGCGCCGCGCGCAACGAGATGCTGAAGACCGAGGACGTGCTGGAAATCCTGTCGATCCCGCTGCTGGGCATCATCCCGGAAAGCGAGGAGGTGCTGCGGGCTTCCAACCTGGGGGCGCCGGTGACGCTCAACAATCCCATCAGCGCGCCGGCCCGTGCCTATTTCGACGCGGCGAAGCGGCTGCGCGGGGAGAAGGTGGAAGTTGTCGTGCCGCTGGAGCGCAAGGGCCTGATCGGACGCCTGTTCGGCCGGAGGGTTGCATGAACCTTATAAGCCTGTTCCGCAAGCGCAGTTCGGCTCCCGTCGCACGGGAGCGGCTGCAGGTGCTGCTGTCGCACGAACGCAGCGTCATCGGCAAATCCGACCTGATCGCCACGTTGCAGGAGGAGATCCTGGCGGTGATCGCCAAGCACGTCGCGGTGGATCGGGAGGCAGTGCAGATCAAGCTGGATCGCGGCGACAAGGTCTCCATGCTGGAGATCGACGTGGAGGTGCCCAGCCTGATAAGCAAGAAGCCCCCGGAGCAGTTGCGCGCTTCCGCGTAGCCTCGTTTGCGTCGCACGATTCACGCTTTCCGGTCGTCAGCCTTAAGCGCTCGCGCGTGGCCATCCTGTTTGTCAGAAGACCTTTTCAGCACCCATCAGCACCTGCACGCGGTTGAAGCGGCCGAGCGGATCGTTTGAAGATTGCGTTTCGTAGTCGATGCCGACGGTCGGGGACACACCCCAGAGCGTGATGAAATCCAAATCGACGCTGACGCCGATCGCGACCAGGCGATCGACGCGGTTGCCAACTGAGGTGAGCGTCGGTCCGTCGTAGGCCCGGTGCAGGAATGTTGCCCACGCGGCGAGCGGCAGGTTCCACGGACCAAGCACGCTGGACCGCAGTTCCAGCGTCCACGCGGTGAATGACTGCGAGGGAATCGGGTAGCGGTCGCGCTCACCCCCGATTGTCGCGCCTGCCTGGAGTGACCGGATGATGGTGTGATCGGCGGAGACGAAGCCGCGGACCACGGGGCCGGAAATGTGCAGTTGCAGCAGGTGGGAAACGCCACCTTCGGCGCCGGCGCCGAGCAGGTAGGTGGGTTGTGCGTCGCTGACCGCCGCGCCGGCGCCTTCTTCCGTCGAATAGCCGCTGCCGTCGTAGAGGCGATAGCGGACATAGACGCGCGGTGCGACCGTCAAGTTTGTCCATTTGAATGCGGGTCCGGTGGTAGCGGCCCAGGTCTCATCGCTGCAGCAGGTATGGAAGAAATGCGTGCCGGCGTAGCCGGTCTCGGTGATCCAGCGCGTGGTGCCGTTCAGGTGCGGCGCGTAGCGCAGGGCGGCATCGAGGCCGAGGCCGAACCCGCCGCCTTCCTGGGCCGGCCCGCCGACGACGAACGGCACACCGTTGATGACGACAATCTTCTGATGGGACGCGGTGGCGGGATTGGTGTCTGGCTGCAGGTGGCTGCCGATGCGGAAGTTCCAGGTGCGGTTGTCGTCGATCTCTTGCAGGTATGTGCGGATATTGCGCCGGACGGTGCGGTTGTCGGACAGTGCGAGCCCCTGGTCGAAGGCATGTTTCGCGGCGTCGTAGTCGTGCAGCGCGGTGAGTGAGCGTCCGAGCTCGAGGTAGGGCCGCGGCAGGGTCGGCTGCAATTCGATGGTGTGGCGGAATGCCTCGGCGGCGGTCTGTTCATCGCCGGCGCCGCGGTGCGCGAGGCCGAGCAGGAACCAGGGTTCGGGGTTGGATGGGTCGGCGCGTGTGGCCGGTTCGAGGAAGCGGATCGCGTCGTTCCAGTCGCCGGCTGCGATCAGCACGCGCGCGATGGTCAGGCGGTCTTTGATCTGTGAGGCGGCACTGGCTTCTGACTTCGGCTGCGCGCT
>DATNEJ010000030.1:0-9895 GCA_035606775.1 Acetobacteraceae bacterium
GCCCAGTACGTGTCGCTGAACAGCGGCAGGGCGGCACCCGCAGCAGCCAGCGCCAGATAGGGCGCCGCGGTTTCCAGTTTCGCCTTCGCGCTCGGCGCGGTGCGGCGCGTTCTCGCCAGTCCGGCAGCGGAGGATGTCATCGGTCCGTCCATCAGACGCGCCGGGCCAATGCCGCGCCGGCGAAGCCTTCCGGGCGCACCAGCAGGACGATGATGAAAACCGTGAACACGGCAACCGAGGCGAAGATACCACCCACCAGATAGTTGGCTGCCTGCTGGAACAGGCCAAGGGCGAGGCCGCCGATCACCGCGCCGCGGTTGCTGCCCATGCCGCCCAATGCCACCGGCACGAAACCGTAGAAAGTCAGCAGCGGCCCATTGGCGAAGAATGCCAGCAAGATCTCGCCGCCGGCGAAACCGGCCAAGGTGCCGATGGCGCCGGCCAGCGCATAGCTGGTCATGCGCAAGGCCTGCTCCGGCAGGCCAAGCGCGCGGGCGGCGTAGTTGTCCTCGGCGATCGCCAGGAACGCGCGCCCGATCAGTGTGCGGCGGTAGAGTATCTCGAGCCCGACGATCGTTGCCGCGCAGGCCAGAACCGGCAGCCAGAACTTCTGGTCCACGATGCTGTCCCCGAACGACAGCAACTGCGGAAACGGCTGCTGCTCCGTGCTGAATTCGATGGCGGTGAACTGCTGCACGAGCAGGGCGAAGGCGAGGGTTGACAGCACATAGAGGTGCTGTTCAAGACTCTTCAGCACGGGCCGGACGGCGACGATCTCGGTGATGATGCCGATCACCGCCCCGGCGGCGAGCGTGGCGATGAAGCCCACGCCCACGGGCAGGCCGAACTGGTTGATGAACAGCGCCCCGAAGACCCCGCCCAGCATGCCCAGCATGCCCGCGGTGAAGCTGAAAACCCGCGACGCCGTGAACATCACGTTGTACGTGATGCCGATCAGCGCGTAGATTCCGCCCATCGCCAAGCCATAGGCGATGATCGATTCGATCATCGCGTCAGGCGCCGTACCCGGGTGCCAGTTTGAATGCGCCGTCGCGGAACGAGTTCGCCTGGCACATCACGATCTCATCGTCGGGGTAGCCGTTGTGCTGCTCCGGCGTCCAGGTGATATCGCCGTAGACGCCGGGCCACGCCTTGAGGTGGCTCCAGTATTTCCCGATATCCTCCGGCTTGGTGCCCACCGCCTTCGCGGTTTCCGCCATCAGGCGCGGCCCATCGTAACCGAGGGCAATCCACCACAGCAGCGTGTCGCCCATCTCGATCTTGGCATCCTTCAGCTTCTTGACGAACGCGGCGGTGCGCGGCGGCAACGCGCCCGAGGAGTCGTAGCTGCAGGTGCGGAAGTTGTTCTGGTAGACCTTCTCCCAGTATTCCGGCTTTTCCAGCAGCGCGCGTGTCTGGCCGGAACCCAGCGTCGTCTGCCCGACGATCGGCACATCCCAGCCCATCTGCCCGCGGGTGTTGATGATGCGCGACAGGAACCCGGCATTCACGCTCCACGGCATGATCGCCTGGGCGCCCGCGCTGCGCATGCGCAGCAATTCGGGTTTGAGGTCGGGATTATTGGCGTCCACGTCGCCGCGATAGACCACATCGGCGCCCGCCTTGGTGAGCATGGGCACGAAGGCCGCGACGGACGCGGTGCCGTAACCGGAGGTGTCGCCGATGACCGCGACCTTCTTGACCTTCAACACGTCGGTCACATAGCGGTTGGCCGCCGCGCCGATCTGCGTGTTGGTCGGGGCGATGCGGAAAGCCAGCGGATATTTCTTGGGATCGGTCAGGCTATCGACCCAGCACGGGTCGAGCTGCGGGATGCCGTCGCGGGCGATCAGCGGGGTCGCCGCCAGCGCCTCACCGGAGTTGAGCGGTCCCCAGACGAAATGCACGTGCTGACGGCGGGTCAGCTCGGTTGCACCGTTGACCGCCTTGGTGGGATCGCTTTGCGTGTCCCGCGTGATCAGTTCGATGTGCCGGCCGTTGACGCCGCCAGCCGCGTTGATCTCATCGACAGCAAGGATCGTACCGCGGTTGATCGCGACGCCGGTCGATGAACTCGGACCCGTCAGGGCGGGCAGAAAGCCGATCCGGATCGGCTCCGCCGTTGCGGCCACCGCTCGCCGGGCAACCGCTCCGGCCGTGAGCGCGCCCATTGATGTTCCGATTGTGAAACCACGACGTGTAATCAACATCAGACATCCCTCTCGCCTGGCACCTGCGGCGCCGTTCCGTTGTTTATGGTACCGATACCAAATAGGCCCCATCACAATCCTGCCCCGAAACGTCTGCGTACGCCGGTTCGGAGCCAGAATGCGATGATGCATAGCTGAGTTGCGCGGATTGTCGCCGGATTCGTCTCATTGTCAACGCGCGGACCCCACATTTGGTCCTATTCATGCCGGATTGTAATATTTCTGGATTGGGGCATTTTCGCGCGTCGTGTGTACCGTTGTCGTGCTGCATCGTCCCGGCCTCGCCTGGCCCCTCGTCCTCGCCGCCAATCGCGATGAACGGCTGGACCGCGCGTGGGACCCGCCCGCGGCGCACTGGCCGGACCAGCCCGGGCTGATCGCCGGCAGGGACGCGACCGCGGGCGGCACCTGGATGGGGCTGAACCGGGACGGTGTCGTCGCAGCCGTGCTCAACCGGCCCGGCACACTCGGCCCCGCCCAAGGAAAGCGAAGCCGGGGCGAGTTGCCGCTGCTCGCGCTCCGCCATGCATCGGCCCAGGCGGCGGCAGAGGCGCTGGTATCGCTCGACGCAGCACAATGGCGGGGGTTCAACCTGGTGCTGGCCGACCGCCAGGGTGCGGTGTTCGTCCGCGGCCTCGGTCACGGCCACCCCCAGGCTCGGCCCTTGCCGCCGGGGCTGCACATGATCACCGCCCACGACCCCAACGACCCCGACAGCCCAAGGGTCGCCCGCCACCTGGCCCGGTTTCGCGCCGCGCCGCCGCCCGAACCCGGCCGGTGGGACGCCTGGCAGGCCATCCTGTCCGACCGGTCCGGCGAGGCAGCCGCTCAGCTCAATGTCGTACCGCGCGGCGGCTTCGGCACGGCCTGCTCCTCGCTGCTCGCCCTGCCGGAAGAAGGCCCGCCGCTCTGGCTGTTCGCCGCCGGCCCGCCGGACCTCGCCCCCTTCCGTCCCGTCTGACCAGCAGCCCAGCCCCCCCGGCACCCGGCCTTTTGCCACCCCGGGTCGGCTGCTATACCCGCCCGGCCGCCCGGCCGATATGGGTGGACCGCCGAGGGGAACCCCATATGGCCCGCCGCCGCCAGCTCTACGAAGGCAAAGCCAAGATCCTGTTCGAGGGACCGGAACCCGGCACCCTGGTCCAGTATTTTAAGGACGATGCGACCGCATTCAACGCGCAGAAGAAGGGCGTCATCACCGGCAAAGGGGTCCTCAACAACCGCATCAGCGAATACCTGATGATGCGCCTGACCGAGATCGGCATCCCGACGCATTTCGTCCGCCGGCTGAACATGCGCGAGCAACTGATCCGCGAAGTGGAGATCATTCCGCTGGAGGTCGTCGTCCGCAACGTCGCCGCCGGCAGTCTCGCCCAGCGGCTCGGCATTTCCGAAGGCACCCGCCTGCCCCGCTCCATCATCGAGTACTACTATAAGAATGACTCCCTCGGCGATCCGCTGGTGTCGGAGGAGCACATCACCTGCTTCGGCTGGGCGAACACCGCCGATCTGGACGACATCGTCGCGCTGACCCTGCGCATCAACGACTTCCTGACCGGCCTCTTGCTCGGCGTCGGTATCACGCTGGTGGACTTCAAGCTGGAATTCGGCCGGTTGTGGGAAAACGACGAGATGCGGATCATCCTGGCCGACGAGATCAGCCCGGACAATTGCCGCCTGTGGGACAGCAAGACCAACGAGAAGATGGACAAGGACCGTTTCCGCCGCGACCTGGGCAAGGTCGAGGAAGCCTACCAAGAAGTGGCCAAGCGTCTGGGCATCCTGCCCGAGGCCGGCATGCGCGACCTCAAAGGCCCGGAGACGATGCAGTGACACTGAATGCATCGGTAAAGCGGCCAGCAGAGAGGTCGGGATGGTGAAGGCGGTCGTCACGGTGATGCTGAAAAACGGCGTGCTCGATCCCCAGGGCAAGGCCATCGCCCACGCCCTCGGCACGCTGGGTTTTGCCGGGGTGAACGATGTCCGCGCCGGCAAGGTCATTGAACTGGAACTCAGCGAGACCGATCCGGCCAAGGCCCGCGCCACGGCTGAGGAGATGGCGCGCAGGCTGCTGGCCAACACCGTCATCGAGAGCTTCCGGGTCTCGGTCGATGCGTGACTCCGCCGCCGCTGCCTTTCGGCGGGAGCAAACACGATGAAATCCGCCATCATCGTCTTTCCGGGGATCAATCGCGAACGCGACATGGCGATCGCGCTGGCACAGTCCTCCGGCCAGGCGCCGCGCATGGTCTGGCACAAGGAAACCGACCTGTCCGGCGTGGACCTTGTGGTCATTCCCGGCGGTTTCAGTTTCGGCGACTATCTGCGCTGCGGCGCCATGGCGGCGCACTCACCGGTCATGCGCGCAGTACACGAGCACGTCGCGCGCGGCGGCTACGTGCTGGGCGTGTGCAACGGATTCCAGATCTTGACGGAAGCCGGCATCCTGCCGGGCGCCCTGCTGCGCAACGCCTCGCTGCGCTTCCTGTCGATGAACTGCCATCTGCGGGTCGAACGGAGCGACACCGTCTTCACCGGCCAGTACCAGAAAGGCCAGACCTTCCGCGCCGTCATGGCGCACGGCGATGGCAACTACTTCGCATCCGATGCCACGCTTGATCGGCTGGAAGCGGAGAACCTGGTGGCGCTGCGCTATGTGTCGCCGGCAGGCGATGTGGTGCCGGAAGCCAACCTCAACGGCAGCGCGCGATCGATCGCCGGCATCTACAGCCCCAACCTGCGGGTGCTGGGTTTGATGCCGCATCCCGAGGATCTGGTCGATCCGCTGATGGGCGGAACGGACGGCAAGCCGCTGTTCGACGCCCTCGCCGCGGCCTGAGCAGAACCGCCGAATGCAGAAGGAAGTCAACCAGGCGCTCGCACGCGAATTCGGCCTCAGCGCCGATGAGTATGAGCGCGTGCTGCGCATCATGGGCCGCACCCCGACGCTGACCGAGCTTGGCGTGTTCAGCGTGATGTGGTCGGAGCACTGCAGCTACAAATCATCCCGCGTCTGGCTCAAGCAACTGCCGACCAAGGCGCCGTGGGTGATCCACGGACCGGGCGAGAACGCCGGCGTTGTCGATATCGGCGACGGGCTGGCCGCGGTCTTCAAGATGGAATCGCACAACCACCCGAGCTTCATCGAGCCTTACCAGGGCGCGGCAACCGGTGTCGGCGGAATCCTGCGCGACGTGTTCACCATGGGCGCGCGACCGATCGCCAACCTGAACGCGCTGCGCTTCGGACGCCCGGAACATCCCCGCACGAAACGCATCGTCGATGGCGTGGTGCGCGGCATCGGCGGGTACGGCAACTGCGTCGGCGTTCCCACAGTCGGCGGCGAGATCAACTTCCATCCCGCCTATGACGGCAATCCGCTGGTCAACGCCATGACTGTCGGCATTGCCCCGCGCGACCGCATCTTCCTTTCTGCTGCCGCCGGCGTCGGCAATCCGGTGGTCTATGTCGGTTCCAAGACCGGCCGTGACGGCATCCACGGCGCGACCATGGCCTCCACCGAATTCGCCGCCGATTCCGAGGAAAAGCGGCCCACCGTGCAGGTCGGCGATCCGTTCACCGAAAAGCTGCTGATCGAGACGTGCCTGGAACTGATGGCCACCGACGCCATCGTGGCGATCCAGGACATGGGAGCGGCCGGTCTCACCAGTTCCTCCGTCGAAATGGCCGGCAAGGGCGGCGTTGGGATCGAACTCGATTTGGACAAGGTGCCGGCACGCGAGACCGGCATGACCGCCTACGAATTCATGCTGTCGGAAAGCCAGGAACGCATGCTGATGGTGCTGCGCCCCGATCGGGAAGAGATCGCCCGCGCCATCTTCGAGAAGTGGGACCTGGATTTCGCGGTCATCGGCCACCTGACCGACACCGGGCGCATCACCGTCCGCCACCACGGCGCGATCGAGGCGGATATCCCGCTGGCGCCGCTGAACGACCAGGCGCCGCTTTACACCAGGCCGACCGTGGACACACGGAAAGGCGAGAAGCTCAACCCGGCCCGGATCGAGGATCGGGTGGGCCTGTCCGGCGCGCTGCGCAGGCTGATCGCCTGCCCCGATCTCTGTTCCCGCGCCTGGGTCTGGGACCAGTACGATTCGACCGTCGGCGGCCAGACGGTGAAGCGCCCGGGTGCCGCCGATGCCGCCGTGGTCAAGCTGGAAGGGCTGAAGCGCGCGCTGGCGCTGACCACGGATTGCACACCCCGCTACTGTGCGGCCGATCCGGAAACCGGCGGCAGCCAGGCAGTGGCCGAAGCCTGGCGCAACCTGACCGCCGTCGGGGCACGCCCGCTCGCCATCACCGACAACATGAATTTCGGCAATCCGGAAAAACCCGAGATCATGGGCCAGTTTGCCGCCGCGATCCGCGGGATGGCGGCGGCCTGCGAGGCGCTCGACTTCCCGGTCGTGTCGGGCAATGTCAGCCTCTACAACGAGACCGAGGGCAAGGCGATCCTGCCCACGCCGGCCATCGGCGGGCTCGGCGTGCTGGACGACGCGGCCCGCGCCGTGGGCCTCGCGCTTGGCCCTTGGCTCGACATCGTGCTGATCGGCTCCACCAAGGGCTGGATCGGCCAATCGCTGTGGCTGCGGGAGATTGCCGGGCGCGAAGACGGGGCGCCGCCGCCGGTCGATCTGACGATCGAGCGGGCCAACGGCGATTTCGTGCGCGCCCAGATCCTGAACGGCACGGTGCGGGCCTGCCACGACGTGTCCGACGGCGGAATCCTGGTCGCGCTGGCGGAAATGGCGATGGCGGGCGGCGTCGGTGCCCGCCTGTTCACCCATCCGCGGGACATCCCCGGTCATGCGTTCTGGTTCGGGGAGGATCAGGGCCGCTATCTCGTGACGGTGCCCGACGCGGCGGCGCTGATCCGTGCGGCCGAGGCGGCCGGGGTCCCCGCCACGCGCATCGGCACCTCCGGCGGTGTGGATTTGACACTGCCGGACGGTGGCACAATATCCGTGCAGGCGTTGCGCGACGAGCACGAGCGCTTCTTCCCTTCCTGGATGGACACCACGGCCTGAGCCGGCCGAACCGGACGGAAAAGGAGACGGAACGGCATGGCGATGGCGGCAAACGAGATCGAGGCCCTGATCAAGGCGGCCCTGCCCGATGCAAGGGTGACGGTGGAGGACCTGGCCGGCGACGGTGACCACTATGCCGCCAACGTCGTCAGCGCGCAGTTTCGCGGACTGTCGCGGGTGAAACAGCACCAGATCGTCTATGCCGCCTTGCGCGGCCGGATGGGCGGCGAATTGCATGCCTTGGCATTGCAAACCTCCGCCCCGGACTAATGTGATAGAAACAAAACAGACAGCGACACGATTCGCAGGAGTGCCAGACCATGGCTGAGACCGTTTTCAATCGTATCCAGGGCGACATCGAGAAGAACCCGGTGATGCTTTACATGAAGGGCACGCCGATGTTCCCGCAATGCGGATTCTCGGCGCGCGTCGTGCAGATCCTGACGCATGTCGGGGTGCCGTTCCAGTCGGCGAACGTGCTGGAGGACGCGGAACTGCGCGAGGGCATCAAGCAGTTTTCCCAGTGGCCGACGGTCCCGCAGCTCTACGTCAAGGGCGAGTTCGTGGGCGGCTGCGACATCGTGACCGAGATGTTCCAGTCGGGCGAGCTTGAGACGCTGCTGACGGACAAGGGCGTCGAGACCAAAACGCAGGCGTGAGGCGCGGCGACGGCGCGACGGTTGCTGGGACGACGTGTTCGATTGCCGCTGGGAGTTCCAGCAAGATGCTCCCGGCGCAGAAGGCCGAACTTGAGGCTTTGGCTGCGCTGCCGGACGACCGGATCAACACGGATGCGCTACCGCAACAGCGAAACTGGAGCGGTGCGCGGCGTGGTGTGTTTTTCCGGCCGATTAAGAGCAACTGAGGCAGCGGTTTGATGCCGACATCATCGCGTGGTTCAAAAACCATGCGTACTGCGCGAGTGCGGATGCTCGTCGGCTTCGACCGGCCGGGCTGGGACGCCTACTTCGAGGGCTTCCCGGCATTTGTACGCGCGCAGACCGTCTGGCCACCAACCGACCCGACGCCATGGATCGAGTTCGGGAAGCGCCACGACGCGTTCACCAGCGTAGAGCCTGTTCGGTGCGTCCATCTGCACCGAACAGGCTGCTAGGAAGGTCCGCCCCGGATGGGACGAGCCCTTGTTCGGCTTGCCGCCGCCTTGGCGGCGGCGCGCGTCAGACGGGGATCATAGAGCCAGCGGCGCGACTTTACGGCGCTAATGCTGGTGCTGTCCGGATGGGCCGGATTTACCAGCACGCAATACTCCTCTGGGACGATGACCGAGGGGATCAACAGAAGCGCCGAACTCCCGCTCCGCAGCCATTGCGTGCCAAAGCGGGTGCTGGCGCGTCCTGCCGGCTCGGCATCCCAGCCTACGGGTAAGCTCGTCGGGGTCTCCCGCCGCGCGGCAGCCCAGACCGGATCGGGAATCGAGATTTCGACGAGGTACCGGTTGAACGGAAGGCCACCCGCCGCGAGATGCACCACCGTTTCGAGACAAGCGAGCGAGCGGTTCTCCGCTGCATAGACGACTGCCACCCCCTTCTCGTTCCAGCGACCGCCCGTGATCTCTGCGCCTTTTCCGCCCGGATCGTCCGCCTCGTAGTCCGGTGTGTCGGTGCCGATCCGATAGGCGATCCTGGTCAAGCGTAAGCGCCGCTCTGCATTTGCGCGAGCATCTGCGAAACCAGCGCCTGACCCGTCATCGTGTCCATGAGGTCGAGCGGACGAGCGCCACCGAGTGCCGGCACCGGCGCGCTCATCCACGTCGACAACCAGGCCGAAGCATCGAAGCCCTCCAGGTTGCCGGATTCCCGGACCATCGTCTGCAATTGCCCAAGCAGGCGACCGACCCCCAGCACACGCTCGCCTTCGGCGGGCGAGAGAGGGGCGTTGGTCTTGGCTTTCCGGTTCACCGTCGCCACTGGGATCTGCAGCGCAGTCAGCGCTTCACCCTGCGGGACGCGCAATCGGCCCAGTATGCCCTTCGCATCACGAGCACCGACGCCGCTCTTGACCCACTCGACCTGCGTCAGAACCGGTGCCTTGTAGAGGGTGACAAACGCCTCCTCGGTCGGCTTGAACCAGCCGAATGACCGGCTTCCCTTAGCGGTAAAACTGGCCTTCGACTTCAGGCGAATCGTCTCCGTCCTCTTGGCAGTCGCCGCCTGCTTGCCCCTCTTCCTTGTGGACTGCGAGGCTCCAAACCCGCCCGAAAGCCCCTTTGATCCGGTCCGGGAAGTGGTCTGAGCGCGTGACATTCTTTGCTCCTTTGAGCATACTATATGCTCAATTGGGCAACACTTGCAAGGTCAGCCAGAGCGCGCCCGGGTGAACGACAAACACCTGCCCCCAATTGGCGAGAACTGTGTACGCTTTCCGGAAATCGCTTGCGCCGCCTCGATGGCGTGGTTGGTTGCGAGCAGTCATCGGCAGGCAACCAGCATAAGACGCCCCCCACACCACCACGGCCCAATGACCCCGCGATGGCGCGACCCAGCCATGCCTTGCATTTCGGATCCAACCGGCCGATATACTGCCCGTCCTTCCGCGGTTGCGTGATTGGCGCGCCCGTTGGCGTGCCTTCCCGGAAAGACCCCTCGAAACGTGTTCGCCCCCATTTATCGCGCGGGG
>DATNEJ010000260.1:0-13919 GCA_035606775.1 Acetobacteraceae bacterium
TCAATCAGGTACCGACAGGCGCGCGGTAGGCCGCGATCGTCGGAGGAGGCATCGCCGGAGACGTGAATCGCGGCCTCAAACAAGCCTGCGATCGTCGGAGGAGGCATCGCCGGAGACGTGAATCGCGGCCTCAAACAAGCCTGCGATCGTCGGAGGAGGCATCGCCGGAGACGTGAATCGCGGCCTCAAACAAGCCCGCGATCGTCGGAGGCGCGATTGGCGATCTGCTACCCCGCCTGACGCGCCGCCGCATCGCGAATGGCGCGCCAGACCCGTTCACTTGTCACCGGCATGTCGATCTCCCGCACGCCAAGCGGCGCCAGCGCGTCCAACACCGCGTTCACCACGACCGGCAGTGCGCCGACCGTTCCGGCTTCTCCCGCACCCTTCGCGCCCAGCGGGTTCAGTTTCGTCGGCACCGGATTGCTGGTGATCGCGATGTTGCACGTCGTGTCGGCGCGCGGCATCGCGTAATCCATGAACGTGCCGCTGATAAGCTGGCCGGACTCGGGATCGTAGGCGACCTGCTCCATCAGCGCCTGGCCGAGTCCCTGGGCGACGCCGCCGTGGATTTGCCCTTTGAGGCCCAGCGGATTGATCACAGTGCCGACGTCGTCGGACACGGCATAGCGCAGCACGTCCACCGCGCCGGTATCCGGATCGACCTCCACCTCGCAGACATGGCACCCATTCGGAAACGTATCCTGCTTCGGTGTGAACGTGCCGGTCTCATAGAGGCCGGGTTCCAGCCCCGGCGGAAGGCGTGCTGGCTGAAAAGCTGCCATCGCCACCTGCTTGAGCGTCAATGCACGATCGGTGCCGACGACCGTGAACCTGCCGTCGGCGAACGCGATATCCGCTTCGGCGGCTTCCAGCAGGTGCGCGGCAATGCGCTTTGCCTTGGCGATCACCTTGTCGGCGGCGATCGTCAGCGCCGATCCGCCGATGACCGTAGAGCGCGATCCCATCGTGCCGATGCCGAACGCCACCCGATCCGTGTCGCCGTCGATGTACTGGACCTCATGCGGATCAAGTCCGAGCCGATCGTTGACGATCTGCTTGAACATCGTCTCATGACCCTGGCCCTGGTTCTTGCTGCCCATCAGCACGATCGCCGAACCGCCGGGGTTGAAGCGGATCTCGGCAAACTCCAGGCCAGGTGACGCAGCCTTTTCGATGGCATTGACGATGCCGACGCCGCGCAGCCGCCCGCGCACATGCGACGCCGCGCGCCTGCCGTGGAATCCGTCCCAGTCGGCGAGCGCCAGAGCCCCATCCATACCTTGTTCGAACGCGCCGCAATCGTAGTTCACGCCGAAAGCGTTGCGGTACGGCATGGCGGTGGCGGGAACCAGGTTCCTGCGCCGCAGCGCCACCCGATCAAAGCCGAGTTCGGAGGCTGCCGCGTCGATCAGGCGTTCGATGACATAGATCGCCTCGGGTCGGCCGGCGCCGCGATACGGTGCGGTGGGATTGGAGTTGGAGAAACCGACATCCACGTGCACGAATGCAGCCGGAATTGCGTAGACCCCTGCCAGTGTGGCGACGTTGCTGAACGTCGAAAGCAGGTTGCGTTCGGCCGAGATATAGGCGCCGACATTGGCAATGGTGCGCACCCGCAGTCCGAGGAACCCGCCATCCGCATCCAGCGCCAGTTCGGCGTCGGATATGTTGTCGCGCGCGTGCTCGTCTGCCTGGACCGCTTCGCTTCGGCTCGCGGACCATTTCACGGGACGGCCCAGGCGTTTCGCGGCCCACAGCATCAGCCGGTGTTCGACATACTGCCAGCCCTTGGTGCCGAAGCCACCGCCGACATCACCGGCGATAACGCGGATACGGTTCTCCGGGATCTTGAAGATGTTGCGTGCCAGCGCGTCACGCACCCGGTGTGGATATTGCACGTCGGCATACAGCGTGTAGCGATCCTCTCCGGGATCGTACGTGCCGATCACGCCGCGCGTTTCCATGAATTGCGCATACACTCGGCTGATCACGAAGCGCCGCCGCACGACATGCGCGGCTCGTGCAAAGGCGGCATCAGTCGCGGTCCGATTCCCCAGTTCGAAAATGTGTGACAGATTGTCGGGACAGTCCGCCCATACGGCAGGCGCACCCGGCCGCAGAATATCCGCGGTCCCCGTCACCGACGGTAGCGGCTCGTAGCGCACGTCCACCAATTCAGCGGCATCCCGCGCCTCTGCCAGCGTTTCCGCGACGACAAAGGCGACCGGGTCGCCCACATGCCGCACCGCGTCGCGCGCCAGGCCCGGGTGGGGGGAATAGAACATCGGCGACCCGTCCGGCCGCTTGCGGGTCAGGCTCACCCGCATGGTGCCGAGTCCGTCCGCTGCCAGGTCTGCTTGTGTGAACACCCCCAGCACGCCAGGGGCGGCACGGGCGGCTTCAGTCTCGATCCCCAGGATGCGGGCATGCGCGTGCGGGCTGCGCACCAGCACCGCATGGGCCTGACCGGCCAGGGCGACATCGTTGATAAAGCGTCCCTGGCCTCGCAGCAGCCGCGGATCCTCGAAGCGCGTGACCGGTTGGCCGATGCCGTATTTGCTCATGTGAATGGCGTCCTGAACCCTGGCGGCGTCCGCGCGCCAGTTGAACACGCCGGGTGGCGGGCGTCGATTGCTGTGCCTCAGCCGCCGAGAAGGGCTTATTGCGCCAGGGCGCGCATTTCCGCGTAGAGGTCGGATTTGGCCTCGAAGCCGATACCGGGCAGGTCGGGCAGGGTGACGACGCCGTCCTTGACGCGCGTGCCGTCCGGAAATCCGCCATAGGGCTGGAAGACGTCCGGATAGCTCTCATTGCCGCCCAGACCCAGGCCGGCAGCAATGTTCAGCGACATCTGGTGCCCGCCATGCGGGATGCAGCGCTTCCATGACCAGCCGGCGTCGCGCAACATGGCGAGCGTCCGCTGATACTCGCACAGCCCGTAGGACAGGGCGCAGTCGAATTGCAGCCAATCGCGGTCGGGCCGCAGCCCGCCGTGACGGATCAGATTGCGCGCGTCCTGGTGGCTGAACAAGTTTTCGCCCGTGGCCATCGATCCGGGATAGAATTCGGCCAGTGCCGCCTGAAGCTGGTAGTCGAGCGGATCGCCCGCCTCCTCGTACCAGAACAGGTCATAGTCGCGCAGCATGCGCGCATAGGCGATTGCGGTGGCCAGGTCGAAGCGGCCATTGGCATCGGCCGCGAGCTTCGCGTTGCCGTTGAGTTCCGTCAGTACAGCCTCGATCCGTCGCCGGTCCTGCTCGATCGGCTCACCGCCGATCTTCATTTTCACGACGGTGTAGCCACGGTCGAGATAGCTGCGCATTTCCGCGCGGAGGGCGGAGTCGTCCTTGCCGGGGTAATAGTAGCCGCCGGCGGCATAGACGAAGACGTTTGGATCGGCTTTTACCCCGTGGCGTTCGGCCAGCAGCCGGAACAAAGGCTTGCCGGCGATCTTCGCCGCCGCGTCCCACACCGCCATGTCGATGGTGCCGACGGCCACGGATCGGTCGCCATGGCCGCCCGGTTTTTCATTGCGCATCATCGCGGCCCAGACCTTGTCGGGGTCCAGGTTGTCGCCGGACTGATCGAGCAGCGTGCCGGGTTCGGCTTCCAGCAGGCGGGGGGCGAAGCGCTCCCTGATGAGGCCGCCCTGGCCATATCGCCCGTTGGAATTAAAGCCGTAGCCGATCACCGGCTTGCCGCCACGTGTCACATTGGTGACGACCGCGACAAGACTGGTGGTCATTCGGCTGAAGTCGATATACGCGTTGCGGATCGGCGAGCTGATCGGCCGCGTGATCTCCCGCACATCGACGATGCGAAGCGCCATCTCGGATCGCGACCTCAGCGGAAGACGGAATGCGGCCTGGCGGTCTGCATGCTAAGCGGGCTGATCGTGAAGGCGGATGCGGATGCACCGGTCGCGGCCGAATCCTGCGGGGACGGGCCCGGATCGGCGCCCAATGCCCGCGACAATTTCAGTGCGGCGTCCGCGACCAGCGGCACAATCGCGCGCGGCCGCGGCGGACGCATTCTGAGGGACGGAGCGCTGACATGCAGCACCGCCACGACCTGGCCGGAGGCATCCCGAACCGGACAGGCGACACCGACCGCGCCGGCCGTCACCTCATCGGAGGTAACCAGGTATCCGCGGGTACGGATGCGTTGCAGGTCGGCGGCGATCCAGGCCGGATCCGTCCGCGTCGCGGGCGTGAACCGCGGCAACCGCTGCGCCAGCACCTGCGTTTGCACGGCTTCGGGCGAGTAGGCCAGCAGCAGACGGCCGCTGCCCGCATGCAGCGGCTGTCGCTTGCCCACCTGGGCATAGATCCGCAGCGTCGGATCGGTCTGGAAGATCGCGATGGTCTCACTTTCCAGGCCGTCGCGAACCCGCAGATAAACATTCTCCCCGGTGGCTTTGCCGAGTTCGGCAAGATAGGGCATGGACGTCGCGGCGAGGGCACCTTGTTCCGCGGCAGCCCGTCCCAGAACACCCCAGCGGGCACCCAGGCGCCATAGGCCGCGCGCCTCGTCCTGGATGGCAAAGCCGCGCGCCTGAAGTGTGCGTAGCAGACGGAAGCCGGCGGTGCGGGTACAGCCCGCGGCCTCTGCCAAGACCGCCAGGGGGGCCGGGCCGATCCGCGCGAGTGCCTCCAGCAGGTCCAGTGCCCGGTCTACGGCGGCGATACTGTAATCAGGTGGCGTCTTGTCGCTGGTCTTGCTGGCGGTTTTGGCCTTTACCTCGGCGCGGGCCTTTCCGTTGCCAGTGCCCTTTCCATTCGCCCGGGGCGGCTTGCCCTTCATATAGCCAGGGCCGCTCGTATGGTGGCCTTTTCCGTTGCTGGGGGCGACAGATGCCATGGCAAAACCCTTGACCTGCGATGAGGGACCCTCGGGATGGAACAGCCAACAGACGACCCCCTCATTGATGCATGGCAGGCATCAATGCAACCCACGAATCCATGCGGGTAGCATTGCGTCTGGCGCGAAGCTGACCGTCTCGGATGTCGCATCACGCGAAAATTCCGGTCAGGATTCGAACCGCGCCGTGGGGCAGCCGGCGGCGCTTGTCCGTCACCCGGGCCTGCGGTAAAGCGCCGCCTTCGTTATTGCTCCGACAGATCGCCCTCGCGCCAGCCGGGAAAGACCAAAGGATGCCCGGAAGGAGCCGACGGTCCTGGCTGCTTCGATCGAAGCGGGCGTGGTGGAATTGGCAGACACGCCAGATTTAGGTTCTGGTGGCGCAAGCCGTGGGGGTTCAAATCCCTCCGCCCGCACCATTGCTCCGCTGGCGGCCGGTCACCCGGCTCCGGCCCGGTTCGGGGGTAGGCATCTGGAGCCTGTTCGATGCGGTAGAGGCACCGAACCGGCTCTAACGCTTTGTTTGACCGCGTGATTCACGTCTCCGGCGAGTCCGCTTGCGACGATCACGCTCTGGAAGGGATTGCCTGGGACATGCAGGTCACCGAGACGTTATCAGAGGGCCTCAAGCGGGCCTACACCGTGGTCCTGCCGGCCTCGGACATCGAGACTCGCCGCTCGGAGCGGCTGGTGAGCCTCGGCAAGACCTTGCGGCTGCCCGGCTTCCGCCCAGGCAAAGTGCCGATACCCGTGGTTCGCCAGCGCTATGGCTCCGCGGTTGCCGCCGAGGTGGTGGAGGAATCGGTCAATGAGGCCGCCCGCCAGATGCTGACTGAGCGCAACCTGCGCCCGGCGATGCAGCCTAAGATCGACGTGGTCAGCGAGCCGCCCGGTGCCGCCGACCCGGCCAAAGACATCGAATTCAAGGTGGAGCTGGAGCTTCTGCCGGAGATCGCCATGCCCGATTTCGGCGCAATCAGCCTCACCCGTCTGAAAGCGGAAGTGGTACCCGAGGCCATCGAGACCACTTTGGGAAATATCGCCAAGGCGAATCGCGCGCTCACGCCTATCAGCGAGCAGGAGCTGGCCGAGCGGACGGAGAGCCCGGGGGCGGCCGTGGGCGAGGTGCTGACGGTGGATTTTGTCGGCAAGATGGACGGCACCGAATTCCCCGGCGGTAAGGGCGAGGACACCGAGGTCGAGCTTGGCGGCACCGGATTCATCCCAGGATTCGCGGAGCAGCTCGTAGGGATGCGGCCCGGCGAGACCCGCACGATCGAGGTCACGTTCCCGGCGGATTACGGTGCGGCCAACCTTGCCGGTAAGCAGGCAAACTTCGACGTGACCGCAAAGCAGCTCAGTAAGGCGAATGTTCCGGCAATCGACGACGCGCTCGCCGATCAGCTCGGATTTGGGTCGCTGGAGGCATTGCGCGAAGTCGTCTCCGGCAGAATGAAGCAGGAGTACGACAGTCTTTCCCGGCTGCGGATCAAGCGCCAGTTGCTGGATGCCCTGTCCAACGTCGCGAATTTCGCCTCCCCGCAAGGGATGGTGGACCAGGAGTTCGAGCAGATCTGGCGTCGCGTGGAAGCCGACCGGGAGGCCGGTCGTCTGGACGAGGACGACAAGGGCAAGGACGAGGAAACCCTCAAATCCGAGTACCGCGCCATCGCTGACCGCCGCGTGCGGCTCGGTCTGCTGCTGGCCGAAATAGGCCGAACCAACAACATCTCGGTGTCGCAGGAGGAGATGGCGCGGGCGATGCGGGCCGAGGCCGCGCGGTATCCCGGCCAGGAAGCCCGGATGATGGAGTTCCTGCAAAAATATCCGAGTGTGTCGGACAGCCTGCGCGGGCCGATTTTTGAGGACAAGGTTGTCGATTTCGTGCTGGAACTGGCGCAGGTGAACGAGCAGACCGTCACCCCCGAGGCGCTGTCCGCCGAACCCCCGGCGCAGACCGCCACGGCGTGAGCGGGAGCCGGTAAAGGAATACCGGCGGGAATAGAAGCGGCGGGTAGACGATCTGCCGGCAAGCCAGTCGTTCGGCCAGGGTAGTGCAACCCTGGCCCGCCGCCACATATCTACCACGCGCTGCTCGTTCGCAGCTACGCAGACTCGAAAGTGAGCACAGACATGACGGATCGCGACCCAGTCGAGGTATACGACAATACCCTGGTACCTATGGTCGTGGAGCAAACCGGCCGGGGCGAGCGGGCCTACGACATTTATTCCCGGCTGCTGAAGGAACGCATCATCTTCCTCACCGGGGCGGTCTTCGACCAGGTCAGCGCGCTGATCTGCGCCCAGTTGCTGTTCCTGGAGTCGGAGAACCCGTCCAAGGACATATCTTTTTATATCAATAGCCCCGGTGGCGTTGTTTCGGCCGGCCTGGCGATTTATGACACAATGCAATATATCCGCAGCCCAGTGAGCACCGTCTGCATTGGCCAGGCGGCCTCCATGGGCAGCCTGCTGCTGACCGCCGGCGAGAAAGGCAAGCGGTTCGCCCTGCCCAATTCGCGCATCATGGTCCACCAGCCTTCAGGTGGTGCTCAGGGCCAGGCGACTGACATCGAAATCCAGGCGCGCGAGATTCTCACGCTGCGCAAGCGGCTGAACGAGATCTACGTCCGGCATACCGGCCAGCCGATCGAGGCGATTGAACGCAAGCTCGAGCGTGACACCTATATGTCGGCGGAGGAGAGCCGCGATTTCGGCCTGGTGGATGAGGTTGTGGAAAGCCGCCCCCGTCCGTCGGAGGAAGCGGCAAAGGCCTGACGGCCTGGGATTGGTAAGCCAGAGAGCCGCTGCGAGCGGCCGAATCCGGCTCATCCGGTTCCGCCGTCGACAGGATTTTGGGCGGATGAGCGGGCGGCCGATCAGGTGGCCCTGGGAGCAGGGCGACGTTTTTCCGGCGACCGTGGCGGCGTCGTTCTTGTGGCTGCCCGGGCGGGGGGGCTATTATCGACCGTTGTGCCCCCGTTTTCCGGGGGAGGAGTGCGCATGAGCAAGACCGGCGATTCGAAGAATACCCTTTATTGCTCGTTCTGCGGCAAATCGCAGCACGAGGTTCGCAAGCTCATCGCCGGCCCCACTGTCTTCATCTGCGACGAGTGCGTCGAGCTCTGCATGGATATCATCCGTGAAGAGCACAAGACTCACCTCGTGAAGTCGCGCGACGGGGTGCCCACCCCGCGTGAGATCTGCAAGGTGCTGGACGATTATGTCATCGGCCAGGACCATGCGAAGCGGGTGCTGTCGGTCGCCGTTCACAATCACTACAAGCGGCTGGCCCACGGCCAGAAGAACAACGACGTCGAAATCGCCAAGTCGAACATCCTGCTGGTTGGCCCGACAGGCTCCGGCAAGACCCTGCTGGCGCAGACCCTGGCGCGCATTCTCGACGTGCCGTTCACCATGGCCGACGCGACCACGCTGACGGAGGCCGGCTATGTCGGGGAGGATGTGGAGAACATCATCCTGAAGCTGCTTCAGTCCGCCGACTACAATGTGGAAAGGGCCCAGCGCGGCATTGTCTATATCGACGAGGTCGACAAGATCTCCCGCAAGTCGGACAACCCCTCGATCACGCGCGACGTCTCCGGCGAAGGGGTGCAGCAGGCCCTGCTCAAGATCATGGAGGGCACCATCGCCTCGGTGCCCCCGCAGGGCGGGCGCAAGCACCCACAGCAAGAATTCCTCCAGGTCGATACCACCAACATCCTGTTCATCTGCGGCGGCGCCTTCTCCGGCCTGGAGAAGATCATCGGATCGCGGGGCAAGGGGTCGGGGATCGGCTACGGCGCCGAGGTCCGGTCCCCGGATGAGCGCCGGATGGGCCAGATCCTGCGGGAGGTGGAGCCGGAGGACCTGTTGAAATTCGGGCTGATCCCGGAATTCATCGGCCGCCTGCCTGTCGTCGCCACCCTGGAAGACCTCGACGAAGGCGCCCTGATGGAAATCCTGACCAAGCCCAAGAACGCTTTGGTCAAGCAGTACGGCCGGCTCTTCGAAATGGAGGGTATCAAGCTCTCCTTCACGGAGGACGCACTGAAATCCGTCGCCATCCGGGCCATTTCCCGCAAGACCGGCGCCCGCGGCCTTCGCTCCATCATGGAGCAGATCCTGCTCGGCACCATGTTCGACCTGCCCGGCCTCGATGGGGTGGAGGAAGTCGTAATAAATCGTGAAGTGGCCGAATCGCGCGCCAACCCATTGTATCTGTACGGGAAGGAGAGGGCAGAAAGCAGCGCCTGAAGGATTCGGATCGATCGCTTGCGGAATCGCCCTCACGAATTTCCAGGTCTTGCGCGCTCTCCCCGGCCTGCCGATATGCGCTGTCGAGGATAGTGACAAACCCGTGAAGGCGCATTCCGTGCCATAAGTGGGCGGAAACGGCGCTGACTGTCCAGAAGGAGGTCAAAGATGACGGAACAAGATCGGCCGGGTCCCGAGCGGCCATCGGAAGCACCTGCCGCCCAACCTCGCGCGGCCAGCGACGTGATGGCGGTGCTCCCGCTCCGCGATATCGTCGTCTTCCCGCACATGATCGTCCCGCTCTTCGTCGGCCGCGAGAAGTCCGTCCGCGCGCTGGAAGCGGTGATGAAGGAGGACAAGCAGATCCTGCTGGTCGCCCAGAAGAATGCCTCCCAGGACGACCCCTCGGTCGATGACATCTATAGGATCGGCACGGTCTCCACGATCCTGCAGCTGCTGAAGCTGCCGGACGGCACGGTGAAGGTGCTGGTCGAAGGCGGGCACCGCGCCAAGATCACCGGCTTCAAGGAAACCGAGTCGTATTTCGAAGCCTTCGTCGATCCGCTCCCGGATACCGCGGGCGAAAAGAAGGACATGGAGGCGCTGGGCCGCACCGTCGTTTCCCAGTTCGAGCAGTACATCAAGCTCAACAAGAAGATCGCGCCTGAGGTCCTGGTCTCGTTGAACCAGATCGAGGAGCCGTCAAAGCTGGCCGACACCGTCGCCAGCCATCTCAACCTGAAAATTCCGGAAAAGCAGGAACTGCTGGAAATCGCCCGGATCAGTGAACGGCTGGAGAAAGTCTTCGGCCACATGGAATCCGAAATCGGTGTGCTGCAGGTGGAGAAGCGCATCCGCAACCGCGTCAAGCGGCAGATGGAGAAGACCCAGCGCGAGTACTACCTGAACGAACAGCTCAAGGCGATCCAGAAGGAGCTCGGCGAAGGCGAGGACGGCAAGGATGAGAACGCCGAACTCGAAGCCAGGATCAAGAAGACCCGCTTCTCCAAGGAAGCCCGCGACAAGGCGATGGCGGAGTTGAAGAAGCTCCGCACCATGAGCCCGATGAGCGCGGAAGCGACAGTGGTGCGCAACTACCTGGACTGGATGCTGTCCATTCCGTGGAAGAAGCGTAGCAAGATTCGCAATGATGTGGTCGCGGCCGAGAAGGTGCTGGAAGCCGATCACTATGGCCTGGACAAGGTCAAGGAACGGATCATCGAGTACCTGGCCGTGCAGGCACGCAGCCCCAAGGTGCGCGGTCCGATCCTCTGCCTCGTTGGTCCGCCAGGTGTCGGCAAGACTTCGCTTGGCAAGTCGATCGCCAAGGCAACAGGCCGCAACTTCGTGCGCATGTCGCTGGGCGGCGTGCGGGATGAAGCCGAAATCCGCGGTCACCGGCGCACCTATATCGGCTCGATGCCGGGCAAGGTGATCCAGGGGATGAAGAAGGCCAAGACATCCAATCCCCTGTTCCTGCTCGACGAGGTCGACAAGCTCGGCTCCGACTGGCGCGGCGATCCGTCATCGGCGCTGCTGGAGGTGCTGGACCCCGAGCAGAACTCGACCTTCGCCGACCACTACCTGGAGGTGGACTACGACCTGTCCGACGTGATGTTCGTCACGACGGCCAACAGCCTGCGCATGCCGCAGCCGCTGATGGACCGCATGGAGATCATCCGCATCCCCGGCTACACAGAGGATGAGAAAGTGGAGATCGCTAAGCGGCATTTGATCGCCAAGCAGTCGGAAGCCCACGGTTTGAAGAAGGATGAGTGGAGCATCTCCGACGACGCGCTGCGGGACCTGATCCGCTTCTACACGCGCGAAGCCGGCGTGCGGAACCTTGAACGGGAAATCGCCAACCTGGCCCGCAAGTCGGTGAAGGAGATCGTCACCAAGAAGTCCACCAAGATCGCGATCACACGCAAGAACGTTGAGAAGTTCGCGGGTGTGCGCAAGTTCCACTTCGGTGAGACCGAGTCCGAAGACATGGTCGGCGTCGTGACCGGCTTGGCCTGGACCGAGGTGGGTGGCGAAATACTGACGATCGAATCGGTGCTGCTGCCCGGCAAAGGCAACATCAAGCAGACCGGCAAGCTGGGCGACGTGATGCAGGAAAGTGTCTCCGCCGCACTCAGCTATGTGCGGAGCCGATCGATCAGGTTCGGAATCAAGCCGACCTTGTTCGAGAAGCGCGACATCCATGTGCACGTGCCGGAAGGCGCGACGCCGAAGGATGGCCCATCCGCGGGTATCGCCATGGCCACGTCGATCGTCTCGGTGCTGACCGGCATCCCGGTACGCCGCGACGTCGCGATGACCGGTGAGATCACCCTGCGCGGGCGCGTGCTGCCGATCGGCGGGCTGAAGGAGAAGTTGCTCGCTGCACTGCGCGCCGGCATTACCACTGTGTTCATCCCGAAAGAGAACGAGAAGGACCTCGCGGAAATCCCGGACAACGTGAAGAAGCACGTGAAGCTGATTCCGGTGTCCGAGGTGGATGAGGTCATCGCGCAGGCACTCGCGCGCAGGCCCGAAGCGATCGAGTGGGAGGAGCCGCCGGAAGCGCCGGTTCCTGCCGCGACGGCGCAGCCCGCCACGGCATCGTTGCCGCACTGATCTTGTGTTGCCCCGACAGCCCGCCGGACAATGTCCGGCGGGCTGTTGCCATGCATAGACACAGCGAAAACCTGCCGTCTCCGGCGCCGCGCCGGAGAGGCTACTCGTGCGACCACGTAAGGAGCGTGATCGTCGCAGGCGGCACGCTGGAGACTTGAATCACGCGACCAAGCAAGGAGCGTGATCGTCGCAAGCGGAACGCCGGGCACCTGAACTACGCGATCAAGCAAGGAGCGAGAGCCTGTTCGGCGCTTCCATCCGCACCGAACAGGCTCTAGTGTCCCGCGCGATTTGCTGGCGCGATCGGCGCTGGCGGCACTGATTTTTTGATCACGCAGATGAGAGGGAAGCGCAGTGAACAAAATGGACCTCATCGCGACCGTCGCCGACGGTACCGATCTTTCACGTTCGAAAGCCGGCGAAGTGGTTGAGGCCGTGTTCGGCGCAATCGCCAGCGCACTGAAGAACAAGGAGGAGGTCCGCCTCGTCGGATTCGGTACATTCGCCGCCGCGACGCGCAAGGCGAGCACGGGGCGGAACCCGCGTACCGGTGAGGAAATGGCCATTCCTGAATCGACCACGGTTCGTTTCAAGCCCGGCAAGGGTCTGAAGGAATCGATGGCCTGACCGCACTCATAGGAAGGCGGTCGCGGGCATCGTGTCCGGGCGGTTAGCTCAGCGGTAGAGCGTCTCGTTTACACCGAGAGGGCCGGCGGTTCGAACCCGTCACCGCCCACCAAAAACAGACGGCTCTTTGCCGGCAGTTCGGAAGGCGGATCAAGTTCCGCTTCGGGCGAGGCAACGTTGCGCCCTATGGCGGTAAGGCCGAAACATGCGTTTTCCATCAAGGCAGAACAGGAAGTATCGCAGTCCGTGCGTGCGCCCGCCGATACTTGACGCCACTTCGCCCAAAGCCTAAACGCTCCCCCCTGCCGCTGCGGGTGTAGCTCAGTTGGTTAGAGCGCCGGCCTGTCACGCCGGAGGTCGCGGGTTCGAGCCCCGTCACTCGCGCCAGCTGCATCGCCCGGGCCGTCCCAGGCGCCTTTCCCATTAAGACAAGGTCCACCGGTTTCGTTGCCAGGACGCTGAATTCCTGCCCCGGCCCCTATAGCGGTGTGGGCGGGATGGGGGTAAAGTCGTGCTGCATCGCGACAGTCGAACGCGCCGGCTCCGCTGGGGCCGGCGCGGCGTGGCACGTGAAGTGGTCGAGCGGAACTGACATGCACCCTGTGCTCTTCGGGTACCTCCCAATCCTGGTGTTCCTGGTCATCGCCGGTGGCATCGCGCTCGCCATGGTCGGGGGATCCCTGCTCGCCGCCAGGCAGAAGCCGTACCCCGAAAAACTCTCCGCCTATGAATGCGGATTCGAAGCGTTTGACGACGCGCGCCGCCGTTTTGACGTGCGCTATTACCTGGTCGCGATCCTGTTCATCATCTTCGACCTGGAAGTGGCGTTCCTCTTCCCCTGGGCCGTGGCCCTGAAAGGGATCGGGGCCATCGGCTTCTGGTCGATGATCGCGTTCCTGGTGGTACTGACCATCGGCTTCGTCTATGAGTGGTGCAAGGGCGCGCTGGAGTGGGAGTAGTCGCATGAGCGAATCGGCCGCCACCGCGCAAGGCATCCTGTGGAACCGCGATCACCTGCCGCCGGGTCCGGAACAGGACGCAGTGATCAAAGGGATCACCGGCGAAATCGCCGACAAGGGATTCCTGGTCGCGAACCTGGACAAGGTGGTCAACTGGGCGCGCACCGGCAGCTTGTGGCCGATGACATTCGGCTTGGCATGCTGCGCCGTCGAGATGATCCATGCCTATATGCCGCGCTACGACCTCGACCGGCTTGGCATCATCCCGCGTGCATCGCCGCGGCAGAGCGATGTCATGATCGTTGCCGGCACGCTGACGAACAAAATGGCCCCCGCGCTTCGCAAGGTCTACGACCAGATGCCGGAGCCGCGGTGGGTGATCAGCATGGGAAGCTGCGCCAACGGCGGCGGCTACTACCACTACTCTTATTCGGTGGTGCGTGGCTGCGACCGGGTGGTGCCGGTCGATATCTACGTGCCCGGTTGTCCACCGACGGCCGAGGCGCTGGTGTACGGGATCATGCAGTTGCAGAAGAAGATCCGCCGCACGGGAACCATCCTTCGTGGCTGAGGCGGCGGAAACCGCGGCCG
>DATNEJ010000265.1:0-6265 GCA_035606775.1 Acetobacteraceae bacterium
CCGCCCAGGCCGATCGCGGAACGATCCATCAGCACGAACTCCCGCGGCGGCTTGACGCCGCCTGTCCGCTTCAGGCCCGCATGCACCCGTTCGGCCACCTCGCGCCCGAACTGCACGTCGTCCGTCTCCTGGATGCGGCGCACGCGATCCTCGGTCAGCGGCTCATACAGAAACCGCGCCCACAGGTTCAGCACGTCCATCTTCTCACGCGACAGATCGGTGAAGCCCCACGTTTCGTAGGCGTGGTGTGCCTTGGCATCGTCATTGTCGCGCACCGCTTCGAACAGATCGATCACGCCGCGCACGAAGCGCGCGCCGAACACGCGGATCGCACCGAAATCCAGCAGGTTCACCGAACCGTCGGGACGCACCTGGTAGTTGCCCAGGTGCGGATCGCCGTGGATCACGCCATAGCGGTAGAACGGCACGTACCAGGCGCGAAACAGCGCCTCGGCGATGCGGTTGCGCTCCTCCTGCGGCGGGTCCTCGGCCAGGCGCTGCATCAGCGGACGGCCATCCAGCCAGGTCATGGTCAACAGCCGTCGCGTGCTGTAGCCGGCGATCGGCACCGGCACGTGCACCATGTCGTGTTCCGCCAGCATCAGTGTATACAAACGCATCTGCGCCGCTTCGCGCTCGTAGTCCAGCTCCTCGCGCAGGCGCTCGGCCAGCTCCTTGTAGATCTCCTCATGCTGGATGGCGTTATCCATGCGGTGATAGATCGCCATCGCCAGCCGCAACTGCCGCAGATCCGCTTCCACCGTGCTGGGCATGTCCGGATATTGCAGCTTGCACGCTACGTCGGTGCCGTCCGGCAGCCGCGCGCGATGCACCTGCCCCAGGCTCGCCGCCGCCGCGGCCTGCTGGCTGAACGCGGTGAAGCGGCTTTGCCAGTCGGGGCCAAGCTCGCTCGCCATGCGGCGGCGCACGAAGCTCCATCCCATTGCCGGCGCATTGGACTGAAGCTGCGCCAGTTCGGCGGCATATTCCGCCGGCAGCGCGTCCGGCACTGTGGACAGGAACTGCGCCACCTTCATCAGCGGCCCTTTCAGGCCGCCCAGAATGGTCTTCAGATCCTCCGCATGCGCGGCACGATCGGTGCGGATGCCCAGCATCCGCTCCCCGGCGACGCGCGCCGCGATCCCACCGACGGCGCCGGAGGTGCGGGCGAAGCGCCGAAGCTCCCCGAACAGGTTGCTGCCGGACATCAGCCCTTCGCCCCCTCGCCGATCACGCTGTCGCCGGCCAATCCGGACTGCCTCACGCCGCGGTCTCCAGTTCGTCGATGAAGCCGGCGATCACGTCCAGTCCCCTGGTCCAGAAAGCCGGATCGGAGGCATCCAGCCCGAACGGCGCCAGCAGTTCCTTATGACGCAAGGTGCCGCCGGCGCGCAGCATGTTCAGGTATTTCTGCTGGAAGCCAGGATGGCCGTCCTGGAACACCGCATACAGCGCATTCACCAGGCAGTCGCCGAACGCATAGGCGTAGACATAGAACGGCGAGTGGATGAAGTGCGGCACATAGGCCCAGAACACACCGTATTCCGGGGTGAACTCGAAAGCAGGCCCCAGGCTTTCCCGCTGCACCTGCATCCACAGCTCGGCGATCCGCTCCGGCACCAATTCGCCACTGCGGCGTTCGTCGTGCAGCAGCGTCTCGAACCGGTAGAAGGCCGTCTGGCGGACAACGGTGTTCAGCATGTCCTCGGTTTTCGCGGCCAGCATGATGCGGCGCTGCGCCGGTGTCGCTGCGGCGAGCAGCGCGCGGAACGTCAGCATCTCACCGAACACGCTGGCGGTTTCGGCCAGTGTCAGCGGCGTGCCCGACATCAGGTAGCCCTGCCCACCGGCAAGGACCTGATGCACACCATGGCCGAGCTCGTGCGCCAGGGTCATCACGTCCCGCGTCCGCCCATGATAGTTCAACAGCAGATAGGGATGCGCGCTCGGCACGGTCGGATGGGCAAAGGCCCCGCCAGCCTTGCCGGATTTCAAGGTCGCATCGATCCACGGCCGGTCGAAGAACTGCCTGCCGACGCTGGCCAGTTCGGGGCTGAAGGCGCCATAGGCGCCCAGTACCCGCTCCCGCGCTTCCGGCCAGCCGATGGTCCGGTCGTCATCCTCGGGCAGCGGCGCATTGCGGTCCCAGTGCTGCAGCTTCGGCAAACCGAGCCATTTGGCCTTCAAGGTGTAGTAGCGGTGGGATAGCCGGGGATAGGCGTCGCGCACCGCGGTCACCAGGGCATCGACGACCTCGTCCTCCACCATGTTGGCACGATTGCGGTAACTCCCGGGCCGCGGATAGCGCCGCCACGTGTCGATGATCTCCTTGTCCTTCGCCAGTGTGTTCGTGATCAGGGAGAACAGCCGGATGCGTTCCCCGAACGCCGCGCCAATGGCCTTGCCGGCGGCCTCACGCGACGCCCGATCGGAATCGGAAAGCCGGTTCAAGGTCGCGCTCACGGTCAGGTCCTGCCCGTCGAGCGGAATGCGCATGCCGGCGATGGTCTCGTCGAACAGCCGATTCCAGGCGGCGTGGCCGGTCACTTCCTTCTCGTGCAGCAGCTTTTCCAGGTCGTCGGAAAGCTGATGCGGGCGGAACACAAGCAGGTCCCTGAGCCAGGGCCGGTAGCGAGCCAGCGCCGGATCGGCGCATTTGGCCTCCAGCAGGCCCTCATCCAGCCGGTTCAGCTCGAGCGTGAAGAAGATCAGGTCGCTGCTGATCGCGGTCACCCGCTCATTGATCGTCTGGTAGAATCGGCCGATCGCGGCATCCGTCGAATCGGCCGCGAACAGCAATTGTGCGTAGGACCCGAGCCGGCCGAGCGTCTCCTCGATCCGCTCGAAGGCGGCGATGGCATCGGCCAGGGCAGCACCGGTCAGCCCGGCCAGCTTGCCGGCGTAGGCGGCGGCAAACGCCTTTGCGTCCGTTGCCGCGCGTGCGAGGTCGGCCTCGATCGCCGGGCTGTCGGGGGCCGGGTAGAGGTCGGACAGGTCCCAGGAAGGCAGATCCGGGTGCGGCAGCGTTTCCGCGGCGGCGTGGGCTTCAGTGGCGTCAGGCATCGCGGGGCGCTGTCCTTGTGGTAACCGGGGTGCGTATGCCGTTGATGTAAGGTAGGAGCGGCCCGCGTCAAAGGGTTGCGACTGCCGCGGCCTCGGCGAGACCCATTGAGGGACGACGTGCAGACCTATCCGACCTGGCCGAATCTGGCGGCGATGATGTTCGGCCTGGCGCGGTCCTGGCCCCGGAAGCCGATGCTGCGGGCGTTCCGCGACGGCGGCTGGCAGTCCATATCCTGGGCCGAGTTCGGCCGCATGACTGCCTCCTGCGCCCGGCATCTGCGGGCCGCCGGCGTGTCGGCGGGCGACCGCGTCGTGATCTGCGCCGAAAACCGGCCGGAATACCCGATCGCGGAGACCGCGCTGATGGCGATCCGCGCCGTGCCGGTGCCCGTCTATACGACCAATACGGTGGACGACCACGCGCACATCCTCGCCGATTGCGGCGCGCGGGCGGCTATCGTGTCGACCGCCGACCTGGCCGGACGGCTAAGGGCAGCGGCGGAGCAGACGGGCGGCCTGGATCTTCTCGTGACGATGGGGGACGCGGGTGACGACGCGGCGTCCCGTCCCCCGCGCGTGCTGGCGTGGGAAGACGCGGTGATGGACAAGCTGCCGCCGGACGACATCGCGCTGGAGGCGGCCGGCATTCCGCCCACGGCGCTCGCTTGCCTGATCTACACCTCCGGCACCGGCGGCACGCCCAAAGGGGTGATGCTGCCGCACCGCTGCATCCTCTCGAACTGCCGCGGCGCGTTCGAACTGGTGCGGCCGCTGCGGCTGAAGGACGAGACATACCTGTCCTACCTGCCGCTGTCGCACAGCTATGAGCATACGGTCGGGCAGTTCTTCCTGGCGAGTATCGGCACGGAAATCGTCTACGCCCGCGGGGTCGAGCATCTGGCGGCCGATATGCTCACGATCCGGCCGACCATCCTGACCTCGGTCCCGCGCGTGCTGGAGGTCATCCGCTCCCGCGTGCTCAGCCAGGTCGCCCGGCAGCCGGCGTGGAAGCAGCGCCTGTTCGACCGTGCGCTGGCGATCGGGGAAAGGCGGATCGACGGCGCCCGACTGTCGCTGACAGACCGGCTGCTGGACCCGCTGCTGGACTGGCTGGTGCGCTCGAAGGTGCGGGCGCGTTTCGGCGGGCGGCTGGTGGCGGCGATGTCGGGCGGCGCGCGCCTGGACCCGGAGGTGGGCCGCTTCTTCCTGGCGCTGCGGATGACGATCATGCAGGGCTACGGCCAGACCGAGGCCGGCCCAGTGATCAGCGCCAATCCACCGGACGCAATCCGCATCGACACGGTCGGCCGGGTGCTGGACGGGGTCGAGTTGAAGCTCGCCGACGACGGCGAAATCCTGGTGCGCGGGGACCTGGTGATGGACGGCTACTGGGGCCGGCCTCGCGATACGGAGGCGACGATCCGCGACGGCTGGCTGCACACTGGCGATATCGGGGAACGCGATGCGGACGGCTACCTGCGGATCACCGATCGGAAGAAGGACATGATCGTTCTGTCCGGCGGCGAGAACGTTTCGCCGGCGAAGATCGAAGGCATGCTGATGGCGGAAGCCGAGATCGCCCAGGCGGTGATTGCGGGAGACGGCCGCAGCGGCCTCAGCGCGCTGGTGGTACCGGCCGAGGGATTCGACGATCTGGGTGTCGCGCTGGCTGTGAACCGGACCAATCTGCGGCTTTCGGTGACCGAACGCATTCGCCGCCACGCGGTGGTGCCGGCCTTTAGCGTGGAAAACGGCCTGCTGACACCGACCCAGAAAATCCGCCGTGTCCTGGTGATCCGCGCGAACGCGGCAGTGCTGGCAAAGCTGCACCGGTAGCGGGCGCGCCTTCTCCAGGCGAAACCCGACAGGCAAAATTCGGCTTGGCGCGCCGTCGCGGCGCTCAATTCCTCCACCTGTTGCCATCACACGGGAATGTGAGGTTACGCTTCCGCCACCCTGCCCACCTTGGCTCACTGTGGGGACACGCAACAGCGGAGCGAGACATGGCACAGATACCGGTTGGCCGGCGTGGGCTGCTGGGCGGGACCGCCGGCAGCCTTGTTTTTGCGCCGTTTCTCGCCCGCGCCGATGACACCGCACCAACCGGCGCACCATCGTCCGCGCACAGCCCGGCACGCGAGGGGGATTGGAGCGATATCGTGCTGCACGTGAACGGCCAGCCGGTTGCACTGTCGGTCGAGCCACGGACCTCCCTGCTCGACGTGCTGAGAGAGCAGGCCGGCCTGACCGGCACCAAGAAAGGCTGCGATCATGGCGCCTGCGGCGCCTGCACGGTTCATATCGATGGCAGACGGGTCAATGCCTGCCTGACACTGGCCGTGCGCTGCCGGAACAAGGCGATCACCACCATCGAGGGTCTCGCGGTCAACGGTGCCTTGCACCCGGTCCAGGCCGCATTCCTGGAACATGATGGCTTCCAGTGCGGCTATTGCACATCCGGCCAGATCATGTCGGCCGTCGCCCTGATCCAGGAAGGACACACCGGCTCGGACGGCGAAATCCGCGAATGGATGAGCGGCAATATCTGCCGCTGCGGCGCCTACCCGAACATCGTGGCAGCGGTGCGCGACGCGGCCAGGGAGGGTTGATTCATGCAGGCATTTACCCTGATCCAGCCGCCCGACATCGATGCCGCTGTCGCGGCGGCCGCGCAGGACGGAACAAAGTACATCGCGGGCGGCACGGACCTGCTGCAACTCGCCAAGGACTATGTCGAAACGCCGGCGCGGCTGATCGATCTCGAACCGCTGCCGCTCAGCGGCATCAGCGCCGACGCAAACACGCTGCGCCTTGAGGCCATGGCCCGCATGAGCGATGTCGGCGAGCACCCCGTGGTGCGAAGCCGCTGGCCGGTGCTTTCGCAGGCGCTGCTCGCCTCCGCATCGCCGCAGATTCGCAACATGGGAACGATGGGCGGCAACCTGCTGCAGCGCACCCGCTGCGGCTATTTTCGTGACACGGGGTTCAACTGCAACAAGCGTGATCCGGGATCGGGCTGCCCGGCCATCAACGGTGAGAACCGGATGCTGGCGATCCTCGGCGGCAGCGCGCATTGCATTGCGACGCATCCCTCCGACTTCGCGGTGGCGCTGGTCGCGCTGGATGCGATGGTCGAGGTCCACGGACCGAACGGCACGCGCCGCACGCTGCCTATTGGTGAGCTTCATCGCCTGCCGGGCGA
>DATNEJ010000272.1:0-6156 GCA_035606775.1 Acetobacteraceae bacterium
CGCGCGCACGAAGCGCGTGGCGTTCGGCGCCGGCGACTTCACTTTGGACACCGGCATGACGTGGTCGCGCGACGAACTGGAATTGCTGCCGCACCGGTCGGCCTGCGTCATCGCCTCCCGCGCCGCCGGGTTGGAGCCGCCGATGGACACCGTCTGGGCCGACCTGCGCGACGCCGAGGGATTCGTCCGCTCGGCAGAACGCGCTGCCGCGCTGGGGTTTCAGGGCAAGATGTGCATCCACCCCGACCAGGTCGGCCCCACCAACGCCGCTTTCACGCCCGACGAGGCCACCTTGGCGCAGGCGAGCCGAATTGTCGCTGCCTTCGACGAAGCGGAGGCGCAGGGATTGGCGTCCATACAACTGGATGGACAGTTCATCGACTATCCGATCGTGCAACGGGCGCGCCGCGTCCTGGCGCAGGGAGGCGCGTGATGCTCGACGTCGAGGCCCTGGAAGGCTGTCGTGTGCTGGACGTATCCAGCTTCCTCGCCGGCCCGTTCTGTGCGACACAGCTCGGCGAGTTCGGCGCGGAAATCATCAAGGTGGAACTGCCGGGTGTCGGTGATGCCACACGGCGGTTCGGCACCATGACGGACTGCGGCGACACGCTGCCCTGGCTGTCGGAATCGCGGAACAAGAAGTGCGTCACGCTCGACCTGCGCAAGCCGGACGGGGCGGCGCTGCTGAAGCGCCTCGTGGCGCAGGCCGACGTGCTGGTGGAGAATTTCCAGCCCGGCACGATGGAGCGCTGGGGACTGGGCTGGGACGTGCTGAGCGCGGTCAACCCACGCCTGATCATGGTGCGGATTTCCGGCTACGGGCAGACCGGCCCGTACCGTGACCGGCCGGGCTTCGGCCGCATCGGCAACGCGTTCGGCGGCCTGTCCTTCCTCGCCGGCTATCCGGATCGCGCGCCCGTCACGCCGGGCTCCGCCACCATTCCCGATTACATGGCCGGGCTCTACGGCGCCCTCGGCACCTTGCTGGCCCTGCAGGCGCGGCAGAAGACCGGGCGCGGGCAGGTGGTGGATATCGGCCTTTACGAGCCGATCTTCCGCATCCTCGATGAACTGGCGCCGGCCTTCCAGAAGAAGGGCTATGTGCGCCAGCGCATGGGGCCCGGCACCGTCAACGTCGTGCCGCACAGCCATTATCCCACCGGCGACGGACGCTGGGTCGCCATCGCCTGCACCAACGACAAGATTTTCGCACGCCTGGCCGAGGCCATGGCGCGGCCGGACCTGGCCGAGGAGTCACGCTGGGGCCGCCTCGCCGCGCGCGAACGCGACCGCGCGCTGGTGGATGAAACGGTGGCGGCCTGGACATCCGGTCTGGATCGCGCCGAGGTGCTGAAGCGGTGCGAGGAAGCCCAGGTGCCGTGCGGCCCGGTCTACGCCATCGACGAGATTTTCGAAGACCCGCAATACGCCGCGCGCGGCAACATCCTGCGTGTGGAAGATCCGCGGGTCGGCGAGCTCGCCGTACCGAACCTCGTTCCCCGCCTCAGCGACACCCCCGGCGCCGTCAAATGGCTCGGCCCCGCGCTGGGTTCGCACAATGACGAAATCTATCGGGGGATGCTGGGGTTGGACGAAGCGGAGCTGCAGCGTCTTCGCGAGTCCGCCGTGATCTGAGTCGTGCGTCGCGAAAGCGGTCATCGCCACCTCTTGTCAGCGGCAGCGCCATTATTCGGACCTCTGTCCGACGCGCAAGCGCGACGCCGATGGCTGCGCCTACGCGTGACTTGCCGCTTCCCTCGCCTGCTGCGTCAGCGCGCTGACGACGAACGTCACGACGATATTCAGGATCAGCGCCGCGAAGCCGACGTTGATGTCCTTCAGCTCGGTCGGCAGGAACGGCAGGATCGCGCCGATGCCGGTGTGGGTCACGCTGATCACTACCACCGCGACGACGCCCGCCAGGATGCCGCAGAACGCGCCGTACTTCGTCACCCGGTTGGTCGGGAACAGGCTGGCAACGACCGCGGGGAACATCTGCGTGACGAAATTGTAGCCCATCAGCAGCAGCGCGACGATGGTGGTGCCGCCGCCCAGGGTGAACCACACCGCCACCAACGCGACGATGGGTACCAAACCGCGCGCCAGCATGCTGACGGTTTCGTCCGTTGCGTCGCGTTTCACGCCGCGAAAGATGTCGTTGGACAGCAGTGTCGACGCCGACATCAGGATCATGGAGCCGGGCACCAGCGCGGTCAGCACGCCGGCGCCGCCGATCACGCCGACAAACCACGGCGGGAAGGCCTGGATGGAAAGCCGGAACAGCGCCAGGTCGATCTCTCCCCCCGTCAGCCCCGGCACTTTCAGGATCGCCGCGAAGCCGGCGAAGAACACGAACAGCAGAATAAGCTGATACAGCGGCAGCACGATCGCATTGCGGCGGAAGGTACGCTCCTCCCGCGCGGTGAAGACGGAGCCGAAGGAATGCGGCCACATGAAGAAGCCGAGCGCCGCCAACAGCACGGTGGACTGGAACCACACCAGGCTCTGTCCATTCGGCGGGAAGGTCAGGAAGCCGGGTTTCGCCGCATCGATGGCATGGAACATGGCGCCGATACCGCCGTAGTAGTGAAGCGGCAGATAGAGGCCGAGGAACACCACCATCGCCAGGATCAGGATGTCCTTCGCGACGGCGTTCCAGGCCGACCCGTGCACGCCGGAGACCATGACATAAACCGTGACGATCGCCGCACCGATCCAGATGGCGACAGTCGAGGAAATGCCGCCATACGAAGCGACCGAGACGATGATGCCGAGGCCCTTGAATTGCAGCACCAGATAGGGAACCAAAGCGATCACGCCGACCACCGCCACTAATATCCCCAGCGCCGGGCTGTCGTAGCGATGCGCGAAATAGTGCGGTTGCGAGATCAAATGATGCTCCCGCCCGTAGCGCCAGATCGGCGGCAGCAGCCAGTAGGAGATCACATAGGCCAGCGTGCCATAAGCAAGGATGTAATAGGCGGGCGCGCCCTTGCCGTAAGCGAAGCCGCTGCCGCCCAGGAAGGTGAAGGTCGTGTAGATCTCGCCGGCCATCAGCAGGAAGACGAAGAGCGCGCCGAAGCCGCGACCGCCGACGGTCCATTGCTCCAGGTTCATGTCCTTGCCGCGGCGTGCGCGCAGGCCCAGGAACAGGGCGAAGGCGGCGACCAGGAAGATGATGATCAGTGCGCCGTTCATTGGTCTGCGCCCGTCTTACGGTTCGCTGGATCGCAGGCGTAGATGATGCCCATCACGATGGCGGTGATGATCAGCCACAGCACGATCCAGGCCAGGACCAGCGGCATGCCGAGCACGAGGGGCTCGACCTGGTTGAAGAACGCCACCCCGACGATGAGGCCGAGGAACGGCAGGATGGCCAGCCACCGAATTGCGGACACGGCAGCACCTCCAAGCAGATTTCCCGTCACGCACGCCGCGCAAAGCTGAACTCCGCGCCTCTTCGAAAACATCACGCCATCCGGGACTGTGCGTCAAATCAAGATCGGGGCGGGCAATACTTCGTGTGCACCTGTGTCGGATAAACAACCGCTCTCGGCACGCTCCGTTCAGTACTTCCGGCATAGCACCGGTGCTGTCCTGGGATCTCTGTCCTGAAGGAGAAGATCCTTGGATGCTGAAAATGACAACGGTTGCGCTGCTGGCGGCCACCGTCTCGCTGCCTATCCTGGCGCAGACCCCGGCGCCACCGTCGCGCAACCCTTCGCAAGCGGCCCCTGCTGCACCGGCCACCGCGACACAAACGGCAACCCGACCGGGAATGGCTATAAACCCGCCCTCTGCGCGCAATTCGCTCATGACCGACAAAGGCGGCATGCGCGCCAGCAAGATCGTCGGGTCTTCCGTGTACAACGACCACGATCAGAAGGTCGGCAGCATCGATGATCTGGTGATCGCCAGCGACAAGAAGACCATAGACGCGGTCATCCCGACGAGCGGCAAGATGGTGGAAGTTCCCTTCGACAAGCTGGAATTCGGCAACAGAACAAGGATAATCGCGTGGTGATGCCGGGCGCGACGAAGGAGTCGCTCAAAAACATGCCGGAGTACCACTACACCTATCGCGGCTAAGCGTGATCGTCGCTGGCGGGCTCGCCGAAGACGTGAATCACGCGCCTAAACAAAGATCCAGAGCGTGATCGTCGCAGGCGGGGTCGCCGGAGACCTGAATCCCGCGACCAAACAAGGGCGTAGAACTTGCTCGGTGCTTCTATCTGCACCGAACAGGCTCTACGGATCCGGCGATTTATGACCGGTCGGCGTGTCGCCCGTTTTCGCAAGGCGACACGCCTTCGGGCTGCTTAACGCAAGCCGAAGAAACTCAGCACGGCGATGACGACGACAACCAGCCCGATCAGATAGATCAGTCCGTTCATGCGGTCCTCCGCTTTTCGGCGGGCTTTGCCAGACTAAGGCTAAACCCGGCGGAGCCATGAACGTTGCGTCAAGTTTTGGTGGTCTGCCTGCCGGGGCAGGATCGGGGAGCTTCAGACGTGGAAGCTCTCGCCGCAGCCGCAGCGGCCCTTCTCATTCGGGTTGGTGAAGGTGAAGCCGGAGGTCAGGGCCTTCACCTCGTAGTCCATCACGGTGCCGATCAGAAACAGGGAGGCCTTGCGATCGACCAGGACGGTCAGTCCCTTGTCCTTTACGATCTCATCGGTGGCGGCCGGGGCGTCGGTCCAGCTCATGTCGTAGGACAGGCCGGAGCAGCCCTTGGTGGCGATGCCGATACGCAGAAGCTTGCCTTCCTCGCCCTTCTCATACAGCCGGCTCAGCCGATCGGCTGCCGCGTCGGTCAACGTCATCAGCGGCGGCAGGGCGCGAACCTTGCGGGGTGTGGTGGTGGTTGTGCTCATGGCTGGCTCTATGTCGTGACCGGTCAGAACATGTTCAACTGCAGGCGGGCTTCTTCGCTCATGCGGCTGGGGTCCCATGGCGGGTCCCAGACGGTTTCCACGTTGCACGATGTCACGCCCGGCACTGCCATGACAGCATTGTGCACCTGCTCGGGCAATTCCTGCGCGCTGGGGCAGGCCGGGGCGGTCAGGGTCATTTCCACCTTCACCGCGCCGTCATCGCCGATATCGACGGCGTAGATCAGCCCGAGCTCGAAGATGTTCACCGGGATTTCCGGATCGTAGACCGTGGCGATGGCGTCGATCAGCGCGGCCTCCGACGGGCGGCCCGCGGCTTCGCCGTCCGGCGTCCAGGAGGCATGCGTCTGGCTGATGTCATTCACTGCTCGCCTCCTTGGAGCCGTCGAGCGCGGCCACCAGCGCGTGCCAGGGCAGGGTCGCACATTTTACCCGCGACGGGTATTCATGCACGCCTGCCAGCGGCGCGAGGCGATCCAGCTTGTCGCTCAACGATGCGTCGCAATGCGCGCACGTCCCGGTGCGCGCCATTTCGCGGAAAGACTCGAACAGCGCGCGGGCATCCGGCTGCGCCAGCCCCTTCACGGTTTCCGCCATCAGGTCCGCCGATGCGACGCTGATCGCGCAGCCCCGCGCCTCGAACCCGGTATCGGCGATGCTGCCGTCCGGGGCGTATTTCACCCATACCTGGACCCGGTCGCCGCACATGGGGTTGTCGCCCTTGGCGGTGGCGTCGAACGCCTCCAGCCGGTGCGCGTGGCGCGGCTTGCGGCCGTGGTCCAGGATGACTTCCTGGTAGAGATCGCGCAGGTCGTCGAACGCGTCGGCCGGCATCAGGTAAAGAACTCCCGCACGCGGATCAGCGTGTCCGCCAGAACGTCGATTTCCTCGTGGGTCGTGTAGACGCCGAAACTGGCCCGCGTGGTGCTTTCCAGCCCGAACCGGTGCATCAGTGGTTCAGCGCAGTGATGGCCGGCCCGCACGGCGATTCCCTGGCGGTCCAGCAGGGTTGCCACGTCGTGCGCGTGCGCCTTGTCCAGGGCGAAGGACACCACGCCGCCGCGATCCTGCGCCTGGCCCAGGATGCGCAGGCCGGGGACAGCGGACAGGCGCGCCAGCGCGTGCTCGACCAACGACGCCTCATGCGCGGCGATGGCGTCATAGCCGATCGCCTGCACGTAATCGATCGCCGCTTTCAGGCCGATGCCTTCCAGGATCGGCGGCGTGCCGGCCTCAAACTTGTGCGGCACTTCGGCCCAGGTGG
>DATNEJ010000278.1:0-2787 GCA_035606775.1 Acetobacteraceae bacterium
CTTCGAGCGCGCTCAGGAAGGCGTGGCTGACGAACGGATTGTCGTCGCCTGCGCAGGCATCCCAGTCCGCTGCATCGATGTCGTTGATTCTGGCGTGCAGGGTCAGCGTCAGCGTGGCCGAACCGTCGGGCATGGAAGCCAACCTAATCGATTTCGAACAGTCCCTCCACCTCAACCGCGGCATCGGCCGGCAGCGACGGCACGCCGATCGTGGTGCGGGCGTGGCGTCCGCTCTCGCCGAACACGGCGACGGCCAGGTCCGATGCGCCGTTCATCACCTGCGCCTGCTGGGTGAAGTCGGAGGAGCAGGCGATGAAGCCGCCGAGCCGCACGACCCGGCTGACGCGGTCGAGGTCGCCGTTGCAGGCGGCCTTGAGGTGGACGAGAACGTTGATGAAGCAGAGGCGCGCGGCTTCGCGTCCCTGTTCGGGCGAGACGCCCCAGCCCAGCTTGCCGGTGATGGCGATGCGCCCGTCGATCGCGGGGACCTGGCCGGAGACGACCACCAGGCGGCCGCTGACGGCATAGGGGACATAGTTGGCGATCGGCGCCATCGGGCGTGGCAAGGTGATACCGAGTTCCGCGAGCTTCGCCTCGATCTGACCGGCCATCCTATGCGCTCCATGTCGTTTACGGACCGAACCGCGGGCGCGGCGGGCACCCGCGCGCGTTCTCTGTGTTTGATCGCGTGATTCCGACGCTACCCCCCGCTCGCCGACTTGGAAACCACCCGGAAACCACGGCGCCTCGCGCGGACCGAGGAAGCCGGCAGTTCCAACGGCAGCAGCGGTGCCTGCTCGCGGGTGCCGCCGGTGTCGGCTTCCTCGGGATCCGCTTCGGGTATGGCGCAGCGTCCCAGGTAGTTCACCGCGAGGTGGCGGAACGCGTAGTCCAGCAGCGAGCTGGCGTGCTTCACGGCCGGATCGCCTTCCACCGCGCCTGCGGGTCCGAACCGCGTCAGGGTGAAGGCTTCCACGAAGGTATCCAGCGGCACGCCGTGTTGGAGGCCCAGGCTGACCGCGTGGGCGAAATTGTCCATCAGGCCGCGAAATGCCGCGGTCTCCTTGTGCAGCCCGATGATGATCTCCCCGAGCGTGCCGTCCTCGTATTCACCGGTGCGCAGGAACAGGGTGTGTCCGGCGACGGCGGCGCGCTGGGTGTAGCCGGCGTGACGCCCGGGCAGTTCCCTGCGACGAGTGGCGGCGGCGGGTTCGGCCAGCTCCGCGGGCCGTGCCGGCATGATGCCGATGAACGGGGCGACGGCGTCGTGCATCGCCGCGTGTTCGGCTGCCGACGGCACCGGCAGCGGGTTGCCGCCAGACAGAGCGGCAGCCAGGGCCGCCTCGGTGCTGCTGTGCCGCGCGGCCAGCCAGGCGCGTGCTGTGCGGGTAAGGGTGCCGGTCTCGTTCACCGGCGAGAAGGCTGGCGCGATGCCGCCGGTTTCGACGCCGAGCAGGGCTTCGGCTGGACCGGGCGAGGCGATTGCGGTGATGGCCCGGGGGCGGCGACCTGCCGCGGCCTCCGCGGCGTGGCGGGCTTGCAGCGCGGCCTCGACCAAACCGGGAAGAGCGGTCTGTGCGGGCGGCAGCGGCCAGTCGGGGACGGTGGCCGCCTGGTTGGCCAGCCGGAGAGGCGCCGCGGAAATGGTGTCCACATGGCCGCGCTGCAGCGCTGCCAGGGCGCGGGCCACGTCCCGGGCCGGTTCGGAGGCGTAGTCGATGCCGCAGGCCGCCAGCAACCCGGCGAGGTCAGCGAAGCCAATCCGGGGTTCGGCGCCGGGGCCGGCGGCCAGGCCGAGGGCGAGCCACGCGGTTTCCACCGCTTCGGCGAAGCCCGCTGTATCGAACAGCCCGCCGTCGTCCAGGAAGGCAGAAAGGTTCAGCACAAAGCTCGGCATTTTCGACGGCAGGCCTTGCCACAGCATCGCGCCGGGTGCGCCGCGCCGGGTCAGCAGCAGCCGGTGCAGGCGGTCGGCGAGCGGCAGGTCCATCCCGCCGGCCTGCGCCCGCGCAGCGATCGGCGCGATCCAGGCCTGGGCGGCGTCGGCCAGGGTGACAGGGCCGGCGCCGGGGGCAAGAGCGGCCAACGCGGCGGCGGCCATGTCATCCCAGGATGCGGGCAGGGTGACCTGCCTTGTTTCCGCGTCCGGGTCCGGCCGGACCTCCGTGCGCCGCATTCTTACGCCGTGCCAGGTCCGGTGGGTCTTCATGCGGCGGATGGTAAGGCGACTCGGATGGGGGCGGGAAGCAGATTTTGGGGTAGTTTGGGGCTGGAGACACAAAATCCTGTGGATAGGTTGGTGGATGGAGGTTGGTGGCCGGTGCATTGATGCCGGTGCGCGACGGCTGTCGATGCGAATGCCGGATGTTCTGGGCGCCGGTGGATGGGGAGGTGGTCTCCGCGCGGTCTGCCGCTCACGGCGCACGGACTTCTTACCTCCGATCCAGGTGGTGGTGTGTGTCGGCGGTCGGTCCGGGCCTGGAGGAGAGTGGCGCCGTGCTCGCGGCCGTCAAGGACGAGCCGCGCTGGCGCGCGGTCGCCTGCGGCAATCCTTGACCGCCGCTCCGCGCGGCGCCTGGTGCGCCTTGTAGGCCGGGACGGAGAAACGGCGCTCAGCCGAACCGAGAAACGGCGGCTTCGTGTGGTGTGTGGAGATGGTGTGTCGGGGCGTGGCCTCTTGGCGATGTGTTGGGACATTTCCCCGACCCGCGTGTGCAATCGCCGTTTGCACACCGAACGCTTGGCGCGGGACGTAAGCCGGCGTATGAGAACATATAAGGAACATAT
>DATNEJ010000283.1:0-3750 GCA_035606775.1 Acetobacteraceae bacterium
GGCCGGCCTGCCTCAGCCGATATCGGTCAACGGCGTGCAGCAGAAGCCCATCGAGGGCGTCAGCATGCTCTACTCCTTCAACGACGCAGGTGCCGGCGAGCGGCATGAGACGCAGTATTTTGAAATGTTCGGCAACCGCGGAATTTACCACAAAGGCTGGGCTGCGGTGACGAAGCACGGCACGCCGTGGGTGCTCGTAGGCAGGAAGACCGTGCCGCTCGACGATGACGTTTGGGAACTCTACGACACCAGTAAGGACTGGAGCCAGGCCAACGATCTCGCCAAGGAGATGCCGGAGAAGCTGCGCGAACTGCAAAGACTATGGCTGATCGAGGCGACACGCTACAACGTATTGCCGATCGACGATCGCGTCATGGAGAAGATGAATCCGGACACCGCCGGCCGACCAGTGCTGATCAAGGGAAAGACACAGCTACTGTTCCGCGGCATGGGGCGACTGTCGGAAAACTGCGTCCTGAATATCAAGAACAAATCACACTCGGTTACCGCCGAGATCGAGGTGCCGGAGTCCGGCGCGGAAGGCGTTATCATCGCTCAGGGCGCGAACATCGGCGGCTGGAGCCTCTACGCGAAGAACGGCAAGCTCAAATACTGTTACAACGTGGCCGGCGTGCACCATTTTTACGTTGAATCGACGGAAGAGTTGCCGAAGGGCGAGCATCAGGTGCGCATGGAGTTCGCCTATGCAGGCGGCGGCCTCGGCAAGGGCGGAAAGGTCACGCTCTATGTTGATGGCAAACCGGCCGGCGAAGGAATCGTTCCGATGACGCAGGCGATGGTCTTTTCCGCCGATGACGGTTGCGATGTAGGCGAGGACAGTGGCGCGCCTGTTTCCCCGGACTACGGGTCGCGCGGCAACGGATTCAACGGCACGGTCAAAGGGGTGCTGCTGGCCATCGATGATGCGGCGGACAGCCCCGATCATCTCGTCTCGGCGGAAGATGTGATCCGCATCGCCATGGCACGACAGTAGTGGAATCAGGGCGGTGATGGGACCAGGCATCGCAGTTGTTCCCATCAACCAAACCTGAGCGCTTCCCCGGTTCGCACGACGAAGCTCCACGTCGTGTGAACCGTGGAGACTGCTGATGAGCGACAAGCCGATTGGCTCCAGCCTGACCAACGAACTCGCGAGGGAACGCAACCGCGAGGCCGCGGAGCGCACGCTGATGGCGTGGATTCGTACAGCCCTCTCTCTTATCGGGTTTGGATTCGGAATCGGAAAGCTCGACGCTTACCTTCACGAGGCAGATCTGCACACACAGTTCGATCTTCCGCACAGCACGCTGATTTTTGGTGCCAGCTTCATTGTTGTGGGAATTCTCGGGCTACTCGCCGCTATCGTTCAGCATGCCCGCGTCCTGAAGCGACTATCGCGTCCCGATTTCGCCTATGATGCCATGCGCCCGGTTGCCATGACCGTTGCTGTCCTGCTCATGCTGATCGGGGTTTTCGGTCTGATTGCTATTCTTTGGTGACCTGAACGCCGCAGTGACCGTACTGGAGCATTTTCAGGCTGAGTGTCCGCCTGAAAATTCTCCGGCTCTTTGTTTTGTAAAGCAGGTTCACCCCTCCGCGCGTTCCGCTCTCCGGCGATTTGCCCTAGCTGTCAAGGGATCGATAACCAAGCCACAGGAGACCGCCGTGGCCCAAAACCACGCAAAAGCCACGCCGCGCCAGCGTGTCACGCACGAACTCACGGAGTTCGCGATCCTCACGGCGTACCTCTACGTTACTCTGGGGGCAGTGATCCTGATGAAGGCGTCGGTGCTGCACGATCAGGGCATTGGCTTCGTCCCATGGGGCACTGCCATCATCAAAGCCGCGGTGCTGGCGAAGTTCATGCTGGTCGGCCGTGCAATGAAGATTGGCGAACGCTACTCCACCCGCCCACTGATCTGGCCGACGCTGCATAAGGCGGCTGCCTTCCTCATACTGCTGGTCGTCCTGACCATCATCGAGGAGGTCGTCATCGGCCTGATCCACCACCAATCGGTGGTTGCTTCGCTCAACGAATTGATCGGCACGAAGCGCGACGAGACCCTCGCCGGCATCGTCATCCTATTTATGGTGCTGATACCCTATTTCGCCATCCGCGTGCTCAGCGAGGCGCTTGGCGAGGGCACGCTGGCGCGGATGTTTTTTGTCGAGCGGCAACCCGCGCCGCGCAAGTAGGGCCAAGGAACGAGACCGTCAGGCTAGTGGATTTCATAACGGCAATGATACAAGAACTTCCCGACGCGGCATCCGCAAACAGAAGCCGAGCCGCCGTAAGTACTGGGTCGGCGGTGCGAAATTCTCACCGCTGTTGAAAAGCCCCATTGACGTCAGCGCACAGACAGACTGGCCCGTAAGGGTCGCGCAGTCTCTCAATGGCGCCCGTCTTTCCGATTCTGATGTTGCCGCCGTTTGTCGCGGCCTAAGCTTTTCTGCTCCTTGAATGACACACCAGCCGTTGGGGCCAGCTTAGATCAGTCCTTGCTGGAGTGCTTCGAACAGCAGCTTTCCACCCCTGCTGGTCTGCCAGGCGCCTACGGGAATGTCTGCTTCGAGCGGCAGGTCAAGCCGTTCGGAGCGGCCGCCCGACATTGACAACCGCCACCCCCTGCGCCGCAATCCGCGCCAGACAGAGCACGGACCGCCCGATGAACCATGTCAGCTCCGCCAGCGTTGGGCTCGACCCGGTCGCGCATGCCCGCGACCTGGGTCCGGCCATCGCCGCCGCCGCGGATACCATCGAAAAGACCCAGACCATACCCGAGCCGTTGCTCACCCAGATCCACAATGCCCGCCTCGCCCGCATGCTGCTGCCACGCTCCGTCGATGGCGATGAGGTCGAGCCCTGGGTCTATTTCCGCACCATCGAGGAAATCAGCCGTCACGACGGCTCCGTCGGCTGGAACCTGTTCGTCGCCAACAGCGCCGCGCTGATCGCACCGTTCATACCGCTGGAAACGGCGCGCACCATCTTCGCCGACCCGCGCACCGTCATCGCCTGGGGACCGCCGAACCAGCATCATGCCACCGCCGTCCCCGGCGGCTACCGGGTCAGTGGCAAGTGGCACTTCGCCAGCGGCTCGCGCCAGGCCAACTGGATGGGCGCGCACTGCCATGTGCAGGAGCCGGACGGCGCCCTGCGCCTCAACCGCTTCGGCCGGCCGACCGTACGCACCTTGCTGTTTCCCAAGGATCGCGCAACGCCGATCCATGACTGGAACACCATCGGCATGCGCGGCACCGCGTCCGAGGGCTACACGGTCACCGACCTGTTGGTGCCGGAAGCATTCAGCGGCACCCGCGAAGACCCCGCCCTGCGCCGCGATCCCGGCCCGCTCTACGCCTTCACCATGCAGGGGCTTTACGCGGTGGGCGTCGCCGCGGTGGCATGCGGCATCGCCCGCGCCATGCTGGACCACTTCACCGCGCTGGCCAAAGAAAAGGCGCCGCGCGGCCTGTCCCGGCTGGCCGACAGTCCGGTGGTGCAGTCCGACGTGGCGCACCGGGAGGCGGATCTGGGTTCGGCCCGCGCCTATCTGGTGGAAATTCTCCAGGACATCCACGCCACCGCCGATGACGTTGCCTCCATCGACACCGCCACCCGTGCCCGAGTCCGGCTCGGCTGCGCGCAGGCCATCAACGTGGCGATCGCCGTCGCCGACTATGTCTACAAGGCCGCCGGGGTGTCGGCCATTTTCATCGGCACGCCGTTCGAGCGCCGCTTCCGTGACA
>DATNEJ010000035.1:0-9715 GCA_035606775.1 Acetobacteraceae bacterium
GCCCACGGCGATGCGCGTCATCTGGCGAACCGCATTCGTCCCATCGCTGCCCGCGCAAATCAGCATCGCGTAAGGCCGCCCATTGATGCGGTCGAGCACACCGTAATAGGTCCGGTCGAAGAAATCCTTCATCCGGCCGGCCATCGCCGCGAGGTTTTCGGGCGCGGCAAAGATATAGCCATCGGCCGCGAGCACGTCGGCAATCCCGGCCTCATCGGCGCGCAACAGACGCACCCGGACCTCCGCCTCACCCGCTGCCGCGGCCGCAGCGGCGCGCGCCATTTGCTCCGTGCCGCCTGTCCTTGAATGGAACACGGTCAGCAGGGTTTTCATGGCGCACGAACCATGCTGGCCGATCAGCCCGCGCGGCCGGAGGCGGCCAGCAGCTCCCCGGGCGCGACCAGACCCTGCGGCCCTTCGAACTGTCGCAGCACATCCGCCACCTCGGCCCATGCGGCTTCCTGGACCGCCAGCGGCCGATCGTCGATCAGCGCGCGGTAGAAGCCGAAGGCTTCCCGCACCATCGTTGCTCCGGCCTCTGCCGAGGCGACCCGGCGCTCCGAGGTCACCACCGTCACGCTCACGTCGCCGAACCCGGCTTCCTCCATCAGTTGCGTCAGGGTCCGCGCGTCGGCCAGGGCGAACAGTCCTGGGCCGGACAGCGGCGACGGTTTGCCGGCGTGGCGCCGCAGCACTGCCAGTGGCAGCGCATTGAACGGGTTTCGTTCGGCCGGACCAGGCACGATGGCGGCAAATCCGCCGCCCGGACGCAGGGCGGCGCGGATGGCGCGCAGGGCGATCGCGGGATCCGGCATCAGCATCAGGCCCAGGCGACAGATGGCCGCATCAAACGGGATACCGTCATGCCGCACTGCCTCCGCCCTGCAGACTCGCGCGGTGACATTGGCAATCCCTGCCGCGACCGCGGCAGCCTCGGTCGCCACGGCCATTGCGGGGACCATGTCGGTCGCCAGCACATAGCCGGACGGACCCACCCGACGGGCGGCGGCAAGGCTCTGCTCTCCGGCCCCGCAGGCGACGTCCAGCACGCGGCTGCCGGGGCCGATGCCGGCCCGGTCGAGCATCAGTTCGGTGGCAGGCCGCAGGTAAGCGGTGTTCACCGCTTCCCAGCGGCGCCAGCCCTCGGCTGCAGCCTCCCAGGCCGATCGGGCGTCGGACCCGGACATCGCTCAGGCCTTGGCGAGCGCTTCCGGGTTCGTCACGCGCACCGGTTTGCCGTCCAGGAAGCCCAGGGCGTTCTCGATCATCTGCGGGTAGAACTGGTCCCAGGTTTCCTTCACGCAGTAGCCGAGGTGCGGCGTGAGCACAGTATTGGGCGCCGACCGCAGCGGATGGTTGGGCGGCAGCGGCTCCCGGTCGAACACATCCAGCGCGGCGACGATCTTGTTGGCGTGCAGTGCCTCCAGCATCGCCGCTTCATTGATGATCGGGCCACGGGACGTATTGATGAGGATAGCGCCCTGCTTCATCCGGGCGATATCACCGCGGCCGATCAGCCCGCGCGAGCGGTCCGACAGCACCAGATGGATGCTGATGGCATCGGCGGTGGCCATCAGCTCGTCCTTGGACACCAGGGTCGCGCCGGCTGCGGCCGCCTTTTCCTTGGTCAGGTTCTGGCTCCAGGCGATGACGTTCATGTTCAGTGCCTTGCCGTAGCGTGCCATGTGGCCGCCGAGGCGGCCGAGGCCGACGACGCCGAGAGTCTTGCCGGCAAGGCCGATCCCGACCGGCACCCCCATCTGGAAGGTGCCGCCATGGATATTCGCGTCCCCACGCGGGATGCCGCGAGCGGCGGCAATCAGAAGGCCGAGTGCCAGCTCGGCCGTAGCGGATTCGTTGGTGCCACCGCCTTGTGTGTTGCAGACGACAACGCCACGCGCGGTGCAGGCCGGCGTGTCCAGCGACAGGTTGCGGGCGCCGGTCATGCCCAGCATGCGCAGTTTGGGCAGGCGGTTGATCAGCGAGCCAGGCAGCGGCGTGCGTTCCCGCATCGACAGGACGATCTCAAAATCCGCGAGTTTCGCAGCGGCATCGTCCTGATCGGCAAAGGCATCGGAGAAGAACACCACGTCGGCACGGGCCTGCAACGGCGACCAGTCCGCGCTTGTCTTCGCCACACCCTGCCAGTCATCCAGCACCGCCACCTTGACCATGTTCGCCATCGGCGTCCCTCCCTCAATCGGTCACGTTTCATAGGTCACGTTTCAGGGTGGTGCCGCAACGGCGCGGGCGCAAGCCGTTGCGGCGCGGTTGCCGATGGGTGTCATCTGCCTGCGAAAGGAGAATCGCCCATGGTGAAGGTCGCCGTCGTTGGGGCCGGTCTGATCGGCCGAGCCTGGTCGATCGTATTCGCGCGCGCGGGGTACGAAGTGAATTTGTGGGACAAATTCCCCAAGCAGGTGCAGCTCTCGTTGGATTTCATCGCCGACCGGCTGCCGGAGCTGCGGCAGGCGGGCCTGCTCGTGGACGATCCGGGCGCGGTGCTCGCGCGCATACGGCCGATGATCTCCATGTGGGAGGCGGTGAAGGACGTCGAGCACGTGCAGGAAAACGGGCCGGAGCGGGTGGCCGAGAAACAGGCGCTGTTCGCGGAGCTGGACCGGGCGGCACGCCCGGATGCGGTGCTGGCAAGCTCCACTAGCGGGATTCCTGCCAGCGCGTTCACGGAGGCGCTGAAGGGGCGCGCGCGCTGCCTGGTGGCTCACCCGGTGAACCCGCCCTACCTGGTTCCTCTGGTGGAGTTGTGCCCGGCACCCTGGACCGATCCGGGGACGGTGGAACGCACGCGCACGCTGATGCAGCGCGCCGGGCAGGTGCCGGCCACGGTGAAGAAGGAGAAGGACGGCTTCGCCCTGAACCGGTTGCAGGGTGCACTGCTGGCCGAGGCATTCCGGCTGCTGGCCGATGACGTGATCTCGCCTGCCGACCTCGATTCCCTGGTGAAGCACGGCCTGGGCCTGCGCTGGAGCTTCATGGGCCCGCTGGAAACCATTGATCTGAATGCGCCCGGCGGACTGGCCGATTACTGCACGCGGTATGGACCCTTGTATGCCGACATGCAGCGCCAGATGACTCCGCTGGAATGGGACGCCGCGCTGGTGGAGCGATTGCAGGCGGCGCGCCGGGCCGAATTGCCGTCGAACATGCAGCCGGTGCGGCAGGAATGGCGGGATCGGCGGCTGATGGCCCTGCTGGCGCACAAGGCGACGCAGCCGGAATAGATAAAGGATCTGGCGGCTGCGTTACCTGTCAGGTAATTGCTCGGCGATCATGTCCGATGAACATTGCGCCGCGATCGGATCAGGAGCGCGGCAGATGAAAACATTCAAGGGCAAGGTCGCCATTATCACCGGCGCCACCAGCGGGATTGGTGCCTGCATCGCCGAGCAGTTGGTCGCGGAAGGCGCCCGGGTGGTGCTAACCGCGCGCCGGCAGGCAGAGGGCGAGGCACTGGCAACGCGGCTCGGCCCGGCCGCGCGCTTCATCCGCGCGGATGTTGCCGAGGAAGCCGATGTTAAGGCGATGGTGGCGTACGCGGTGGAGCAGTTCGGCCGGCTCGATTGCCTGGTCAACAATGCCGGCATTCCGGGGCATATGGTGAGCATCGCGGAAACCGATGTGGCGCATTTCGATGCCATCATGGCGGTGCATGTGCGCGGGCCGATGCTGGGCATGAAACACGCCGCACCGGTCATGCTGCGCCAGGGTAGCGGCAGCATCGTCAACGTCGCGAGCGTGTCCGGCTATCGTGGCGGATTCTCGGCGCACAGCTATTCCGCGGCAAAGGCGGCGCTGCTGCATCTGACGCGGTCCGTGGCGGTCGAACTTGGGGAGAAGGGCGTGCGCGTCAACAGCGTCTCGCCCGGGCCGATCGTTACGGGGATTTTCGGCAAGGCCGCCGGGTTCGACGGTGCCGACGCGGACCGAACCGCCGATGCCGCGCGCGCCGTATTCTCAAGGTTTCAGCCGACATGGCAGCCGGTGCCGAGGGCCGGCCTGCCTGAGGACGTGGCCGCCGCGGTGCTGTTCCTCGCAAACGACGCATCCTGCTTCATCAACGGACAAGATATTGTCGTTGATGGCGGGATTACCGCTGGCCGCCCATTCTCGGTCGGCCTTGCGGACCGGCAGGCACTGACGGACGCGCTACAAGCGGCCCGCACCACCTGAGGGCGCACAGCACCGTCAGACCTGATCGTAGTCGACCACAACGCGGTCCGTGCGCGCACGTGCCTGGCAGGTCAGCACGTAGCCCGCTGCAAGCTCCCACGGCTCGAGCGAATAGTTCACCGCCATCTCCACCCGCCCTTCCACCAGCTTTGCTCTGCAGGTGCAGCACATGCCGCCTTTGCAGGAATAGGGCAGATTGCGGCCAGCGCGGATCGCCGCGTCGATGATGGCCTCCTGCTCCGCCATGGGAATGTCGAAGCGCGCCCCTTCATGGATCACCGTGACGACGGCGGCCGGCGCGGCGTCGCGTGCCACGACGACCGGGCGTGGCCTGCCGTCAAGCGACGGCGTGAATCGCTCCACGTGAACACGCTCCCGCGGCAGGCCCAGTGCCAGCAGCGCGGGCTGCAAGCCTTCGATCATCGGCTGGGGGCCACAGATCAGCGCATGGTCCACCGCGGCGACCGGCAGGACAGTGCGCATCAGCAACCGCACCTTGTCTGCATCCAGGTGGCCGTTCAGAACCGGCACGTCCTGCTGCTCGCGTGACAACACGTGGAAGACCGACAGGCGGGACAGGTAGCAGTCCTTCAGGTCCTCGATCTCCTGGCGGAACATGATGCTGTCCGTGGCGCGGTTGCCGTAGAACAGGAAGAAACGGCTGTCCGTTTCGTGCGCCAGCACCGCCTGCATGACCGATAGCACGGGGGTGATGCCGGAGCCGGCGGCAAAAGCGGCCACGACCCGCCCGGGCTGCATCGGTTTCGGCAGGCTGAAGCGGCCGTCGGGCGTCATGACCGACAGGACATCGCCTTCTCGCAGGGCCGTGTTGACCCAGGTGGAAAACAGTCCCCCTGCTACCTGCTTCACGGCAACGCGCAGCACCCCTTGATCCGGCGCGGCACAAATCGAATAGCTGCGGCGGACGTCCTGCCCCTCGATCGTCGCGCGCAAAGTCAGGTACTGCCCGGCAGTGAAGCGATAGGCGGTATGAAGATCGCCGGGCACGTCGAAGGTGAGCGACACCGCATCCGCGGTCTCACGCCGGATCGCGGCGACTTTCAGGTCGTGAAAGGCAGGCTTTCTCATTCAGGCGTCCATCCGGAGAGCGAGCTTGTGCGGCTGGGCAGGAAGGACAACTGTATCCCATGAAACAAGCGATGCACCACTTGCCGGTTGAAACATCCGGACAGGGCCTGATCGATGTCACCGCACCGGTCCGTCAATGGGTGTCGCGCCAGGACATCGGCACCGGCCTGCTGACGATCTGGTGCCAGCATACCTCAGCGTCCCTGCTGGTGCAGGAGAATGCCGATCCGGATGTGCGCGCGGATCTGCTGGCCTTCTTTCGCCGCCTGGCGCCCGAGGGCGCAGCCTATCGTCACCAGGACGAAGGTCCGGATGACATGCCGGCGCATATCAAGGCGGCGCTGACGCAGACACAGCTTTCGGTTCCGGTGGAGAACGGCGCGCCGGCACTAGGCACTTGGCAGGCAATCTACCTGTTCGAGCATCGAACCGTCCCGCATTGCCGGACGTTGCTGTTACATTTGCTGGGGGAATGAACCCGCGCGCGCCCGGTTATTCCCGCGCACACACCTTGTTGAAACGATTTGTATGCATGCCTGCATAGACTCCACCCGCACATGAATATGCCTTCATGTGCCTTGCGTGTCTTCCGGGCGTCTCTATCTCCCGCGTGGTCCCGAACGGGTCAGTGAGTTTGACCCTTTCGGAAGGACCTTATGTGGGCGCCCTGTCGTTACACGGGTGCGCACAATTCAAGGAGACGGATTGATGAAGAAGATCGTTCTTGCCGCAGTCGCGGCGGTAGGACTGACCCTTGGCGCGGGTGCTGCGTTTGCAGCGGGTCCGGCCTCCACAAGCAACGGCTGGTATGGCACCCACGGCACCCAGGGCTACTCCAACCTCCAGGATAATGACTTCGGCGCCAGCAGCGCCGGCGGCGGCGGCTGATCGTCGCACGAGATCGGACGGCAGGGTCGGCTTCGCGCCGGTCCTGCCCCGGGTCAGTCGTGGCTTCCCAGGACAGTGACAGCGCTGCGGGCGAGGCCGCCGTACAGGTCCAGCATCCGCTCCTGCCACGCGCAAAGCGGATCGTCGTCGGCCAGCAGCGGGAAGGCGCTGGCGCAGCGCGGCCACATGAACGTACCAGAGACGATATGATCGGCATAGCTGGGGGCCGGGCCACCCAGCCATTCCTGCCGCCGTAGCACGAGACGCAGCGGTGTCAGCGTGTCGCGAAACGCCAGAACCCGTTCCTCACGTCCCGCTTGAATCTCCTCCAGCGTCTGGCCGAATCGGGCTTCGCGGCTGGCGCGAAAATACGCGCGGTCCTGCGGATCGACGATGTCCAGCAAGTCCCTGATAATCAGCTTTGCAATGCCGCCGACCAGCACGGCGTCGGCCCAGGCATTGACGAAGCGTGCATGGGCACGCCCGACAGCACCGCCGAACAACGTGGGGGCCGGACAGGTTTCCTCCAGGTATTCCGCGATCGACCAACTGTCGAATACGGTCCGCCCGTCGTCCTGCAGGATCGGCACGCGGTACTGCCCGGAAAAGGCGATCGCGTCGCGGTCCGTGAAGCGCCAGGGTATCGTTTCCACCGCCAGCCCTTTATGGGCGAGCGCGAATCGCGTGCGCCAGCAATAGGGGCTGAAGCGAAGTGCCGGATCGGCGCCGGCCAGGTCGTGCATGATAAGGCTCATGGCCGATTGTGAGCCGGCCTGCCAGATCCGTCCATGATTGTTGCGAGAATTGTTGAAGGCGCGTGCCGGCCATGCTAGCGGCGCGGACATCCGCGGTGAGAGGCGCGCGTGCCGGAAGTGCCGGACCAGCATGATCGGACCCTGTTCGACGAATCCGGGTACCTCCGGTTGTACAAGGACGTGGCCGACGCGGTGGCCGCCGGCACGATGGCGAGCGCCTGGGCGCATTATGACCGGCACGGCCGGGCGGAAGGCCGGCGCAGCAACGATGTCGACGCGGAGTTCTACCTGCGCGCCTATCCGCAGATCGCCGACGATCTGGGGCGGCGCCCGGATCCGGCCGACGCACCGGTGCATTACCTGACGCTGGGCCGTGAACGTGGCTACCTGCCGAACCGGCACGCGCCCCGCACCGCACCTGCGTGCGGCCTGTGGACCGACAGGCCGGACGCCCAAGACCTGATCCGCGAGCGGCGCGCGCTGGGGACGCTCAGCCACCGCAAATCCATATTGTTGCGAAACTGGGTTGCGGACGGTTATGTCGTCATCGACACGTTGGAGCGCGATATCCTGGCCGCGGCGGCGTTGGACCTTGAGCGGGCTTTTGCGGGCGCCTCGCCCCGCCTGCTGTTCCATTGCCCCGCGCTGGCTGCGCAGCCGGTGCCATGGCACGCGGCACTGCCACCACACGCGGCGCACGTGCTGGATCCGCATTTCCTGTCGCGCCCGATCCGCGACCTGTTGCTGAGCGAGCCGATCACCGGGTTTCTTGATGCGCTGTTCGATGCGCCCGTTCTTTTGGCCCACAGCCGAGCCTGCCTGCGTGACGCGGGCATTGTCGATCAGCGGGAATCGGACACGGCGCGGTTCACACGGGCCGATCTGTTCGTGACGATCTGGGTCGGCCTTGAAGGCGCGATGGAGAATGCGCCGACAGCGGAACGGGCAGTTGGGGTCCACATACGCGCAGGGAGTCACCGTCTGGGGCAGGCCGGCGAACTGCGCACCTTCTCGCCGGACACCAGGGCCGCGATCATCAGGCATCGCGATCTGCTGCACGGCGAGCCCCCCGTCGATGAAGGCGGGGCGCGCCGTGGCGTGACCGCTTGGTACTGCCCCCGCCACATCGCGCCGCTCTACGCCGAACAGAGACCCATGCGCCTCTATCCATCCGGTACGCACCGCTTCTCCACGGCGTTCTATCCCGGTCTCGAACCTCTGGACTGACCAAGCATGGCGAGTGACCACTCCGGCGACCTGCTCGCGCGCACCGCCCGCGGCGCGGGCTGGGTCATGGCCTGGCGGCTTGGCATGCGCGTGCTGGGACTGGCGAGCACGCTTGTCCTGGTGCGCCTGCTGTCGCCCGCGGATTTCGGCCTGGTGGCGCTTGGCACGAGCTTCATGCAGACGATCGACGGGATGATGGCGCTTGGCACGGACGAGGCGGTCATCAGGGAACATGCGCCCGACCGCGCGATGTACGACACGGCCTTCACGCTCAATCTGCTGCGCGGCCTCGCTGTCGGGATCCTTGTGGCTGCCGCTGCATTTCCCGCCGCGGCCTTCTTCGGCGAACCGCGGCTGGGGCCGTTGCTGTTGTTTGTCGCCTGCCTTCCTGTACTGGATGGACTCGCGAATATCGGCACCGTCGATTTTCGCCGCGATTTCGCCTTCCACAAGGAATTCGCGATCATGGTGCTGCCCAAGCTGGGCGGCATCCTGACGGCGATCGGCACCGCACTGCTGCTGCGCAGCTACGTCGCCATGCTGTGCGGCATGGGGGTGAATCGGGGGCTGCGCATGGTGATGAGCTATGTGATGCACCCGCACAGGCCGCGCCTTTGCCTGCGCGCATGGCGCGGCCTCGCCGGTTATTCCTTCTGGACCTGGCTGCTGAGTCTCGCGGTGCTGCTGCGGGACCGCAGCGACAGCCTGATACTGGGCCGGCTAACCAACGCAGCGACGCTGGGCCTTTACTCGGTGGGCGCGGAGATCGCCGCCCTGCCGACGACCGAGCTGATCGAGCCGCTGGGCCGCGCCTCCTTCTCCGGCTTCGCGGCAGCACGGCGGGCGGGGGTGCCGGTCGGAGAAACCTATCTGCGGCTGATCGGCACTGCCGCGCTGCTGACGCTGCCGGCGGGCGCCGGGCTTTCCCTGGTGGCAGCGCCGCTGGTCCACGTGGCGCTGGGCAACGGCTGGGATGCCGCGGTGCCTGTGTTGCAGATCCTGGCGATTGCCGGGACAATGATGGTGTTCGGGCAGCTCAGCCAACACCTGATGAGCGTGCATGCTCTGCTGGGGAGGCTGGTTGGCATCACGCTGACGGGCGCATTGCTGCGGATCGCCCTGCTGGCTTTGCTGATCCCCGGCTTCGGCCTGCCGGGGGCGGCCTGGGCGGTCGGTCTCGCAGTATGCGCGGAACAGCTCCTCACCCTGGCGATGGCGTTCCGACGGTTCCGCGTGAGGGCCGGCGCTCTCCTCGTCTGCGTGTGGCGCCCTGTCGTGGCGACGGCGGCGATGACAGTGGCGCTCGCTTGCTCCGGCCTGGGTTGGCAGCCTGCGGCGCACGGGGACGGGATGGCAGCCCTGGCAACAGCGACGGCGATCGGCGCCATCGTCTATTTGGCAACACTGCTTGCCGCATGGTGGGCAGCCGGCCGGCCTGCGGGTGCGGAGGCAGACATGTTCGGCGTGCTCCGCCGTGCAATGGCCGATAGCCAGGCACGCCTGAAGCAAGCTATGGCACAACAGAACAATCACCGGGACTGACCGGAAAAAGGGGAGGCAGACAC
>DATNEJ010000306.1:0-3437 GCA_035606775.1 Acetobacteraceae bacterium
CGAACACTGGGTCGTCGCGCAACGGCAGGGCCAGACCGCGGCACGCAACATGCTGGGCCAGCAGCGTCCCTTCGACGCCGTGCCGTTCTTCTGGAGCCAGCACTACGACGTGTCCATCACCTATGTCGGCCACGCCGAACAGTGGGATCGGATCGAGATGGAAGGCGATCCAGCCGCGCATGATTGTTCGGCCAGCTTCTGGCGCAGCGGCAAAAAGCTGGCCACTGCCTCGGTGGGCCGTGACCTGGACAGCCTGCAGGCGGAAGCCGCGTTCGAAAAGGTGGTGGGTGCATGAGCACGCACGTTGTCCCCGCCGACCATGTGCGGCTGAAGCGTGTCTATGACCCGCCTTCGGCTGACGACGGCGTGCGCATCCTGGTGGATCGGCTGTGGCCGCGCGGCGTGCGTAAGGAAGACGCCGCTGTCGAGAACTGGATGAAAGACATTGCCCCGAGTGGTGACCTGCGGCGATGGTTCGGCCATGACCCCGGGCGCTGGCAGGAATTCCGCCGCCGCTATGCCGCCGAATTGCGGCACCACGCGCACGAACTCGACGGGTTGCGAGAGCTTGCCAGACAACGCACGGTTACGCTGGTCTTCGGGGCACGCGACGAAGAACACAACGATGCCGTCGTCCTGCGTGAGGTGCTGCTGAAACCACCAGCGGCGCGTTGAGGACGCGTGACAACCTGACGGAGAGAAAGGTGCCAGACAGAATGTATCCCCCTGCCACACGCGAGTTGGCGCATCAGCGTCGGGAACTCGCCCCCGCCCAGCAGGCGGCTTTCGATGCGTTCGGCAAGGCCGTGTTCGCCGATGGAGCACTGCCGGCCAAGATCAAGCAGATCATTGCCGTCGCGGTGGCGCACGTCACGCAGTGCCCCTATTGCATCAAGGGCCACACCAAGGCCGCGCGGCATGCCGGGGCGACACCGCAGGAACTGATGGAGGCAATCTGGGTGGCAGCCGAAATGCGCGCCGGCGGCGCCTATGCGCACGCGGCGCTGATGCTGGACACGCTGAACGAGGAGCCTCGCTGACGCGGTCCCTCCCGCCGCCACGTTTGTGCCGAAGCGTGATCGCCGCAGGCGGCACGCCGGTGACATGAACCAAGCGATCAACAGAAACACAGGAGCCGGTTCGGTGCTTTCATCCGCGCCGAACCGGTTTCATGCCAGAACCATCTGGAGCGGCGCCATCCCCGGGACGGCATCCGCGTGATCGACGCCATGACCGGCCTGCCATGCGCGCCATGCGGCCTGACAAACCGCCCGATAGGCGCTATATCCGTCTGACAAGTACGAAGCGCCTGATCACGGAGGACGGCCACATGATGCAACCGAATGAGCGCGAAGATGGGCGGCCGAACGCCGGTGCCTCGGCGCCTGCCGACGTGCTCGATACTATGCTGACGCTGCGAGCGCGCCGGCAGCCATTCGCGCTGGCGACCGTGATCGGCACCGAGGGATCGGTCTCGGCACGGATCGGTTCGAAAGCCGTCATCGACAGGGACGGCCGCGTGGTTGCCGGTTGGGTCGGCGGCGGCTGTGCAGAGGGCATGGTCTGCCAGACTGCGGTCGATTGCCTGCGCACGCAGGAAGGCCAGGTGATCGAACTGGACATGAACGATGAGGTCCTGGGCACCGGGATGCCCTGCGGCGGCAGCGCGCGCGTCTTCGTGGAACCAATGCTGCAGAAACCGCTCTTGTGGATCCTGGGCCACGGCCGCGTCGCCGAGACCGTGTGCCGGATTGCCGCGTTGGTCGGGTTCGACGTCGTGGTGGACGACCCGATGGCGGACAGCGTGCGTTACCCCGATGCTGTCGGTTTGCTCACCGACGACATCGACTACAGCCAGCTCACCATAGGCCCGGATGACTATGTTGTGGTCGCCACCCAGCACAAAGGCGACCACGAATCCCTGCCGCGACTGTTGCGCGAGGGTGCGAACCACGTGGCACTCATCGCCAGCCGGAAGCGGTCACGCCTCATTCTGGACTTTCTGCGTCAGGAGGGATTTGGCGAGGATGACCTTGCGCACGTGCATGCGCCGGCTGGGTTGAACCTGGGCGCGCGGACTCCGGAGGAGATCGCGCTTTCGGTCGTCAGTGAGATCGTCATGCACCGCCGTGGCGGCAGCGGGGCACGCAAGGACGGCAGGCTGTACAGCGTACCAGCCACAACAGAACCACAGCGCGCGGAAGCTGCGTAACGGTGCCGGATCATGAAAGTGACGCGTAGCGCCTGAGAAAGCCGCATCAATCCCGTGCGCCGGAGACCGGTGCGGCCTGCCGCAGCCACGCCTCGACCTCGTCGGCATTCCGTTCCGGGAAGGGCACCGGGTAGAACACGCAGCTGATCGTGCCGTCATCGACGATCAGCGTCAGACGCCTCAACAGCACGTGCCCGGCCACGGTGAATGTCGGCAGGCCAAGTGACGTCGCGAATGCCAGGTGCGCGTCGCTGAGAACCGGAAACGGCAGGTGCAGGCGCGCCACCATCTCGTGCTGATACGCGCTGTCCTGGGTGCTGAGTCCGTACACCTCTGCGACGTTCAGCGCTCGCAGCGTACTGTAATGATCGCGGAACGCGCAGCTCTGCGGCGTGCATCCGCGCGCTCCCGGAATGCTGTCCCAGCCCGGCAGCGGTGCTTCGCCGGGGCGCGAGGTCCGCGGATAGGCGTAGAGCACGACACGTCCGGGGATGCGCGCCGGGGCAACGGTCTTTCCATCGGTGGACGGCAGTGCGACAGGCGGGAGCCGCGTGCCCAACAGATGCCGGCACGCATCGTCGTCGCGCGATTGCGATGTGTTGCTCACGCTTGCCTCCTTGCGCAGCCGCACCGTCCACGGGCTGCCTGGCATGTTCGGCACATCATCGCTGCGGCCGCGCGAAGCGGCCAGCGTCGCGTCCGCGGGTCTCGGCCCCCCGGCGGCGCAGGCGCTCGCCACCTATGCCCCGCCCGCGCCAGCCACCGTCTGCGGTGTGAACAGCACTTCCCAGTCGCCGTCCGCCAGCGGCTGAGCCGTGTGGGTGAAGCCGCGGCTGCCGAGCACGGTGAACAAGGGGACTGGTTCGAAGGTCGCGAACAGGCGCAGGCTCTGGCCCGGTACCAGCGAATCGATGCTTTGCATGATCGCGCCAAACGGTTCTCCGCCTGCCCGCAATATGTCGCGGACATCGAGAACCAGCGGCGCCGGTACGGTCATGACAAGACTCCTTGCAGAAAATGCGGATTGCCGGATGTCGCGCTTCCTTCCGGCGCTGCTGCCCTCTGCACGATCGCGAAGACTGCGCCTGTCGCGGTGGAAGGCGACGTTGTTCGACGGAAGAATTGCGCGACGGTCATGCGGCGAATCCTGGTCGGCCGGCTGGGATTATCGTGTCTCCGTCGCACCATGTCTTTGTGCTGCGACAAATCTGCGCCCGCAAAAAGA
>DATNEJ010000307.1:0-5155 GCA_035606775.1 Acetobacteraceae bacterium
TTCATTTTCTTCTGCGCCGGCGGCTGGCGTTCCGCGCTGGCGGCGAAGACAGCGCAGGAGATGGGCCTCGAGAACGTCTCGCACATCGAGGGCGGGTTCACCGCCTGGAAGAAAGCCGGCGGCCCCGTCGAGGAGTCCGCACCGAAGCGGCCATCAGCCTGACGGGCTAATCAAACCAGACCTAAATCCTCGCAGCGGCGGTCGTCAGAAGATCGGGCGGCAGCCAAACGCGGCGGACCTGCCAGACAGCGTGCTGCAGCGTCATCTCCAGCCGGATCGGCGCTGTCTCACCATGCGCGCGCAGGGCGATGGTGAACTTGCCCGCATCGCTGAAGAACGCCCAATCCACATGGACCTCCGCGCCGCGCGAAGCGGTGTCCTCATGCGCGCCTTTCGGGATCGCCGGCGCCGACGCGACAGCGACCAGCGCTTCGGGCGTCACCGTCTGGTCCACCGCCGTTGTGGTCATCGAGCGCACGAAAGACGCGCCGAATGGCGGCAACCCTCCGGAAGAGGCAGAACCCTGCGGCGTATCAAGCACCCGATCGCAAATGTCTTCCTTGATGCCGGCCCGCACCGCCGGCCAATCGACCAAGGTCTGCAATGTTGCCGTGTCACCCTGACGAACGGCGCGGTCCAGCCGGTACAGCGTCAGATACGGATAGGCGACATAGCCAAGTCCCAGCACCGCGAGTGTCGTAAGGAGTGGCCATCTGGCACGCATCGCCTGTTCCGCCTCCGTCAGCACATCGACCATAACGCGCGATCGGCTGGGATTTTCCCGCCCACGGAATGTTCAAGCGTACAAATGCTTGAAGGGTCGCTAACCATTTCGTGAGTGCACCAGCCGTGTGTACTGCACCGGATCGGTCGCGCCTTCCGTGCCGAACAGCAGAACGCGGCTCCGCGCGTCCAGGCCGAGGGCGGCGCGTGCGGCCGGGTCCGCTGCGGCGAGCAGGCAGCCCGCCAGGCCCGCCACGCCGGACTCGCCGATGGTGATCCGGCGATCGGCCAGCAGCCGCATGCAGGCAATGGCGGCCTCGTCCGGTACCGTCATGAACGCCGCGGCCGCCCGGTCCAGGGTTTGCCACGCCAGCAGGCTTGGCTCGCCGCAGGCCAGGCCGGCCATCAGCGTGTCCAGATCGCCGGGAATGGCGGTCACTTCCCCCAATTCGGCGCTCGCGAACAGGCAGGCGGCGCGGTCGGGTTCGACGACGATCATGGCGGGCGCCGGCTGGAACCGGCGGCGGAGATGGATGGACACCGCCGCGGCCATGCCGCCGACGCCGCCCTGCAGGAAAACGTGGGTCGGCGGATCGCCGTCCCATTGCGTCGCTGCCTCGTCGGCCATCAGCCGGTATCCCTGCATCACCTGCCGCGGAACCTCCGTGTAGCCGGCCCAGGAGGTGTCGGACACGACGAACCAGCCGAACCGCTCAGCGTCCGCCGCGGCCTGGTGGACTGCGTCATCGTAGGTGCCGGCGACCCGCCGGACCTCCGCGCCGTAGGCGGCGATGGCATCGACCCGCTCCTGGCTGACTGTCGTATGCACGAAAATGACGCAGCGGCAGTGGAAGCGGCGAGCGCCCCAGGCGACCGAGCGGCCGTGGTTGCCGTCCGTGGCGCAGGTGACGGTGACGGCGCGGGTGGCTTCCTGCCATCGCCCGCCTTCCAGATCTGCGGAGGCCGCGTGTGGCGCTACGCCGCCCCGGGCCAGTGCATCGGCCAGCACCATCGCGACCGCGTAGGCGCCGCCCAACGCCTTGAAGCTGCCCAGCCCGAACCGGCTGCCTTCGTCCTTCAGCCGCAGGGCCTCGAAGCCGCCCACGGAAGCCAGGTCCGGAAGGTCGTGCAACGGGGTCGCCGCGTAGCCGTTCCACCCGGTGATCTCCCGCTTTGCCCGCTGGAACCCGGCTTCCGTCAGCGCGACGGTGCCCGGGGTCCCGGCGCGGGGATTGATGAACAGGCCGAACGGGTAGGGGCCGATCATCGGGCAACGATGGACCGCGCCGGGCCGCGGTGCAATTTTTACGGATCAATCCAGGGAGACGCGCATGAACATCTCGATACTTGGCGGCGGCGGTTTCCTCGGACGGAAGCTCGCGGAACGGCTGACCTGTGACGGAACGCTTGGCGACCGGCCCGTGCGCAGCCTCACCCTGTTCGATCTGGCCGAACCACCCCGACCGCAAGCCGGGTTTCCGGTTGCCGCGCTGGCGGGCGATCTGGTGGACCTGCCGGAAGCAGCGGTGCCGCCTGGCACGGACGTGGTTTTCCACCTCGCCGCCGTGGTCAGCGCCCAGGCTGAGGCAGATTACGATCTCGGGCGGCGGGTCAACCTGCGCGGCACGGATGCGGTCGTGGATGCCTGCCGCCGCCTTGTCGCCGGCGGGGCAAAGCCGCCACGTGTCGTGTTCACCAGTTCGGTCGCCAGCTTCACCGGCAGCCAGCAGGAGACGGTGGCCGACGATGCGCGGCAGGTGCCCGGTAACAGCTACGGCGCCCAGAAGGCCGCAGCCGAACTGATCCTGGCCGACGCATCCCGCCGCGGCTTCATGGACGCCGTGTCGATCCGGCTGCCTACTGTCATCGTCCGCCCTGGCCGGCCCAACAAGGCCGCCAGTTCCTTCTTTTCGGCGATCGTCCGGGAGCCGCTGCTGGGCCTGGAAGCCGAGCTGCCGGTGCCGGACGATTTCGCCGCCTGGGTGTGCAGTCCGCGGCGCGCGGTGGACTGGCTGCTGCACGCGGGCGCGATGGACACGGCTGCCATGGGGCTGAACCGAAGCATCAATCCGCCCGGCATAAGCACGACCATCGCGCATCTGCTGCAGGCGCTGGACGCCGTGAAACCTGGCGCATCGGCGCTGATACGCCGTCAGCCGGACCAGGCGATTGCCGCCATCGTCGGCGGCTGGCCGCCCGCCTTCGAAACGGCGCGGGCAAAGACTCTGGGATTTACCGCCCACGAACCGGTCCTGGAGGTCATAAGGGCATTCATCGAGGACGATCTGGAAGCCACGCGCGCCGATCGTGGCATCGCCGCGACACGGTAATGATCCTGATACGAACCAAACCCCCGGCGGGTGATCCACCGGAAGCTGCGACAATTTTGCGGCAGGCCAACGAAATTTTTACTCTCGGGGGGGTATCGGGGGACAGTTGACGGTTGATCCCCCGGGAACCTCGCTCCAAAAGGAGGGCCTTGCCTCTACCCCTGCTCCGTTGGGCGTCGCGTATGTCGGTTCTACACGGCGGATCAATCTTTGCGGGCGCCCGGCGCGACTCGCAGGTAGGGAAACCCACGTCCGGCGCCAAGCCCCGCTCACCGAGCCAGACGACGGTTCGCCGGCCCCGTCGGCCACTCGGATCGGCCGTACTGCACGCGCCGCAGGTTCTGCGCGCGCTCGTCCGCACCGACGAGGTCTGGCTGGTCGTGCTGGCCGCTTTCATTGGCTGTGTCACGGGCCTCGCTGTGTGGCTGATGACAGAAACCACCCAGCTTATTCATGAGCTGATTTTCAACATCGGTTCGACCGAGCGGTTGAGCGCGATGAAGTCGCTGGACCCGATCCGCTCGGTGGCCGGCCCAGCCCTGGGCGGCCTGCTGTTCGGCCTGTTTACCCTGGCGGCGGGCCGGCTCTACCAGCGGCGAACGGTCGATCCGATCGAGGCAAACGCCCTGTTCGGCGGCCGCATGTCGCTGACCGGCAGCCTGATCGTCGTGGCCCAGACGATCCTCTCCAACGGTGTCGGCGCGTCGATCGGCCTGGAAGCCGGCTATACCCAGATCGGCTCCGCCATGGCGTCCCGCTGGGGGCACGCGTTCCGGGTTCGCCGGAACGACCTCCGGCTGCTGGTCGGCTGCGGCGCCGCCGCGGCCATCGCCGGCGCCTTCGACGCACCGCTGACCGGCTCCTTCTACGCCTTCGAACTCATCATCGGCACCTATTCGCTCGGCACGTTCGCCCCCGTGGCGGTGGCCGCCCTGGTCTCCCAAGCGGTGGTCCGGGCGATGGGCGCCAATATCTTCGACCTCAATCTGGTGGTGCCGACCAAGCTGGAGGCACTGGACTACATCCCGATCCTGGCGCTGGGCATGCTGTGCGCCCTGCTGGGCATCGCCATCATGCGTGGCGTCACCGTTACGGAAGAGCTGTTCCGGCGCAGCGGCGTGCCGGTCTGGCTGCGCCCGGCGATCGGGGGACTTGCCGTCGGCCTGCTGTCCCTCGTCACCCCGGCGGTGCTGTCATCCGGCCATGGTGCGCTGGGCCCGTCCGTCGAGGCCAATTACACGCTGACCTTCGTGACATTGCTGGTGGCCCTGAAGGCACTCGCGTCGGCAATCTCCATCGGCTCGGGCTTCCGCGGCGGCTTGTTCTTTGCGTCCCTGTTCCTCGGCGCGCTGCTGGGCAAAGCATTCGCCGGGATGCTCGCGGCCGTCAGTACCACCCATGCCGTGCCGGCGGTGGTGTGCTCGCTGGTCGGCATGAGCGGCCTTGCCGTCGCGATCATTGGCGGGCCGCTCACCATGGGGTTCCTGGCGCTGGAGGCCACCGGCAGCCTGCCCATGACCGTGGCGGTGCTGGCCGCCTGTGTCATCTCGGCGCTGACCGTCCGGCGCACCTTCGGCTACTCCTTCGCCACGTGGCGCTTCCATCTGCGCGGGGAGGCGATCCGCAGCGCCGTCGATATCGGCTGGATGCGCAACCTGACCGTGGGCCGCATGATGCGGCGGGAGGTGCGCACGGTACGCGCCGACACGCCGCTTTCCGCGTTCAAGCGCGATTTCCCGCTGGGGTCGACGCAGCGGGTCATCGCGCTGGATGAACACGATCGCTATGTCGGCGTCATCCTGCCGCCCGAGGCGCATGCCGATACGGATGGCGGCCACAAGGTCGGCGACATCCTGCACTACACCGAGACGGTGCTGCTGCCGCAGATGACGGTGAAGGAAGCGATCGCGATGTTCGAGAACGCGGAAAGCGACGCGCTGGCCGTGGTGGACGGCGCCGAGACCCGTCACGTGATCGGCCTGCTGACGGAGCAATATGCGCTGCGCCGTTACAGCGAGGAACTGGATCGCCGCCGGCGCGAACTTTCAGGAGAGTGACGCCGGCAGGCGTCACTTCTGGTTCGGCGCGCGCCGCAACGCCCG
>DATNEJ010000341.1:0-2269 GCA_035606775.1 Acetobacteraceae bacterium
CTCGCTCTGGCTCAGCCTGCGCACCATCTCGGGCAGCCGGTTGCCGGCCACGTCGAGCGCGTCGGCGCGGAGCTTGCGCAGCGGGCGGATCAGCGAGCGAGCCACGATCGTCGAGACCAGCGCGACCAGGAGCAGCAGCAGCAGCGTCACCAGGCTGGTGACCAGCAGGCCCGAGGTGGCATTGTTCCGGGACGTATTGGCCAGCGTCGAGATGTTGCCGGCCAGTTCGTCGCCGACTTTCCGCACCTTGCCGATGGTGAACGACATGTCCTTGTTCACGTTTGCCGCGGATAGGCTGCGCGCAAGCGCTGGGGTGAGCGGGTGCGGCCCGGGGCCGGTAAGCAAGGCCTCCGCGTTTTGTATCTGCGTGGCGGCGGCATCGACCGGCGCCCCGGTCACCGTGTTGCTGTAGTTCAGCTCCTCGGCGGGATCTACGGATGCCTTGAAGTTGGCCAGATCCGCCACTTCCTGCTGGTGCGCCTGCTGGAGGCTGGCAAGGTCGTCGGGCGACAGGTTCGGCTGCGGGAAGCTGACCGCCCTGAGCATGATGGCCCGCTGAACCGACTTGGCGTCTTGGACCTGGAGCAGTGCGGCTAGGGAGGTGGCGCCGCGCCGCAGATCGGTATTGCTGGCCTCGTTCCCGACGATGCCGGTGAATGTGTTCGCGGGCTGGATGATGTTCACGGTGTACACCCGCATGATTCCCGTCATGGGAAATAGCGGGTCCGCCACCGCCTTGCGGACGAGCGGCAGCGTTTTGGCGCTCACTTGTACGGCGTTCACCGCCTGCACCGCGACGGGCTGATAGCCGTCTCCGACCGTGATGCCATCCGCCAAGGCGGCGACCTTTGCGGCAGCTTCATCGGTGACACGCCGCGCGGTCCTCAGCTTGGCAGAATAGGCACCCCTATTCGCGGTGGAGGCGATTGAATAGTCGCGTTCATCTTCCACTGCCTGGATGTACGTGACCACCGCGCTGTCGAGCTGGGCGAGGTGCTGAACACGGCCGGTCGTCTGCCAGTTGCTGACGCCCCTGTTGATGGTCAGCGCACCGAGCACCGCCGCGGTCAGCAACGGCACCGCGATCAAGGCGGCCAGCCGCCACCGGACGCGCCAGTTCCCCAGGGCGAACCGCGACTGGGCCGAGCCGGGCCGTCTCGGATGCGGATCGGTGGTCCCGACCATGTCGGCCGCGGGCGAGGGCCCCTCCTGGGGCTGGGCGGCGACCACGGGCGTCTGGCCGCCGGACGCGGCCGGACCGATGACGGGTTGCGGTCCCATGCCCGCCGCGTCCCGTCCGCCGACGGCATCCGAGCCGTCACCCGCGGCGCTTCCGGCCGCAAGAGGAACCGAACCCTCCCCGTCGGCTGGCCTTCCGCTGACGGCCCCGGCCGCGCCAGCTGGGTCGCCGGGATTCGTCACCGATCGTTTACGCACTACGTTCGCACCTCGCATCGGCAGGCCTGAGCCAGCGCACATGCCCGGCTGAAGCGGCGCAAACCGCCCTCATACATACCCTCTTTCCCTTCGCAACGATCGCCGCTGCTCGGGTCAACAAGGCGGCCGGGCCACACTCTCGCGTCACAAAACGGGTAAGGACATATAATCATCTTCTGGGTGGCCGCCATGGGGCATTCGCCAGTAAACCGGCGAGATCTTCCCCTAGAAGGTTAACCGCGCCGTCTGACCTGGTTGGGATCGGCCGCACTCAGACTCGCATTTAGTGATCAAATAGTAACTTATCGTGTCGCCTCCCGCTAGGCACGCCGCCTCGGTGACCAACGTCGCCGGCCCGGCCGTCAGTCCGGCGCATGGGACGTATCCGGTCGCCGGCCATCTGCCACCGACCCAGGCTACCGGCCCTCCGGGGAGGGTGCGGGCCCAAGCGCCAGCTAATCAGCCCGTTATGACGATAATTAGATACCGATTGCCACCTCATTAGGATCACGCTGGATAGCACGCTCGTTACTCGGAAGGTAGCCTTGCGACAGGCCGCCGATGCCCAGCCGTTCCCGCCCGGTCATCGCTGCGGCAGATACTTAATGCTGCCGAGGACATGCTCGCGGATTATGGCAGCCACCTGCTCCTCATTTCTGCGCTTAAGTGCCCTGACAAGCGCGTCGTGCTGCCGAACCGATTCCTGGTGCGGCCGCCCGGCTTGCGCGCCGTGCGGGAACGACCGCCACAGCAACCTCATGAGGAGAAGAAGCATTGGCGAGCGCGCGCATTCGTAGATCCGAAAATGAAACTGCCGGTTGAGTTCCGCCAG
>DATNEJ010000344.1:0-2607 GCA_035606775.1 Acetobacteraceae bacterium
CGCGCCCTGCCGGGCCTGTCGCCCGACGACATCCAGGCGCGCTACATCGAGGTCGAAGCCGGCGGCGTGACCTGCGCCGGCATCTACCTGCCCAACGGCAACTCCCGCGGCGAGGACGGCTTCGCCTATAAGCTCGCCTGGATGGACTGCCTGGCGGAACGCGCCCAGGCGCTGCTGGACGCCGAAACGCCGGCCGTGATCACCGGCGACTTCAACGTCTGCCCGACGGATGCCGATTTCGCCCCCGGCGCCCTGTCGGCCACCGATGCGCTGGTGCGGCCGGAAAGCCGAGCGCGGTTCCGCCGGCTGATCTGGATGGGGTTCACCGATGCGGTGCGGGCGGTGCATCCACACGGGCCGGTCTACACCTTTTGGGACTATCAGGGCGGTGCCTGGCAGCGGGATTCGGGCCTGCGCATAGACCACGCGCTGCTGTCCCCTGCCCTGGCCGAGCGGCTGGTCTCGGCTGATCCCGACCGTGGCGAACGGGATCAGCCGCAACCGTCGGACCACGTGCCCGTGGTGGTCGAACTGGCGTAACCGCGCCGCCCGGCCGCCAAGGCGCCGAACGGGCAGTCGTCGCCGGGCCGGCGCAAACCCGCCACCTAACCGGGATGTGCTACTGCCAGTGCGCCTCGTGCCAGACCCAGCGGTTTTGCGACGGGACCCATACCCATCGCCCTTGCACCCAATGCACCGGATGCGGATGGCGCTGGATATAGTGCCCCTGCACCCAGACATAGCGCGAGCCGTTCCAGAACCAGTGACCCGGCTCCCAGACATAGTTGCGATTGGGCGGCGGTGGCACGGCCTCGGGCCGCGGCGGCGGCACGTTGGCATAGGGTGGTGGCGGCGGCGCGTGGGCATAGGGCGGAGGCGGCGGTTGGGCCGCGGCCGTCCCGACACCGATCAGCAACACGCAGGCCGTCGCCACGGCCAGGCCGCGCACCGGCAAGCGGTGACCGGACCGTTGAGTCATCAAGCTCTCCTTCAGCATCCGGAGCCTGTTCGGTGCGGACAAAGGCACCCGTCAGACTCCAACTTTTTGTTTCATCGCGTAATGCACGTCTCCGACGGTTCGCCTGCGATAATCACGCCGGGTGCGGCGGACGTCGCAGGGACCCATGAACGATGGGTCCCTGAACGTAACGGATGCTGCCGAGTCGCTTGATATTAGATATCTGCGTAACAGTGGCTTTCCGCCGCTGCCCCGGGATGCGTCAGCGCCCCCAGATGCGCCGGCCCGACGAGCTGGGCGTATTTCCAGATCGCCCCGGCGTTGTAATCCGTTTGCCGAGGTTTCCAGGTCGCCCTCCGTTCGGCCAGTTCGGCCGCGGACAGAGCCACGTCGATCGTGCCCTTGGCGGCATCGATGATAATCTTGTCGCCGTTTCGCAGCAGGCCGATCGGTCCGCCGACCGCCGCCTCCGGCCCGACATGGCCGACGCAGAAGCCGCGCGTGGCGCCCGAGAACCGGCCATCGGTGATCAACGCCACCTGCTCCCCCATCCCCTGGCCGTAGATCGCTGCCGTGGTGGACAGCATCTCCCGCATGCCGGGGCCGCCCTTAGGTCCCTCGTAGCGCACCACGATGACGTCGCCCGCCTTGTAGGCGCGGGCCTGCACTGCGGCGAAGGCCTCCTCCTCGGAATCGAAGCAGAGCGCGGTGCCCTCGAAGCGCAGCGTGTGCATGCCGGCGACCTTCACGATCGCGCCGTCCGGCGCCAGGCTGCCCTTCAGCCCGACCACGCCGCCGGTCGGCGACAGCGGGCGGGACACCGGGTAGACCACGTCCTGATCGGTGGGGAACACTAGGTCCTTGTGGTTTTCCGCCAGCGTCTTGCCGGTCACGGTCAGGCAGTCGCCGTGCAGCAGGCCGCCGTCCAGCAGCGCCTTGATGATCACCGGGATGCCGCCGATGCGGTACACGTCGAACGCCACGTATTTCCCGCCCGGCTTCAGGTCGGCGATGTATGGCGTGCGCCGCATGATCTCCACCACGTCGTCCATGGTGAAGCGGATGCCCGCCTCATGCGCCATCGCCGGCAGATGCAGGCCCGCATTGGTCGAGCCGCCCGTCGCCCCCACCACCACCGCCGCGTTTTGCAGCGCCTTCAACGTGACGATGTCGCGCGGGCGGATACGGTTCTCCACGAGGTTCATCACCGCGCGCCCGGAGTCCACGGCGTAGCGGTCGCGGTCCTCATAAGGCGCCGGCGAGCCGGCCGAACCGGGCAGTGCCAGGCCGATCGCCTCGGAGACGGTCGCCATGGTGTTGGCGGTGAACTGCCCGCCACAGGCGCCGGCCGAGGGGCAGGCGACGCATTCCAACTCGTGCAGCTCCGCATCCGACATGTTGCCGGCCGCGTGCTGACCCACGGCCTCGAACACATCGACCACGGTGACATCCCGGTCCTTGAACCGCCCCGGCAGAATCGATCCGCCATACATGAACACGCTGGGCACATTGAGCCGCAGCATGGCCATCATCATGCCCGGCAGCGACTTGTCACAGCCGGCCAGACCCACCAGCGCGTCGTAGCAATGGCCACGCACCGTGAGTTCCACGGAATCGGCGATCAGGTCGCGCGAGACCAGGGAGGATTT
>DATNEJ010000361.1:0-12150 GCA_035606775.1 Acetobacteraceae bacterium
CAGAGTCGCAAACTCCTTTGACAGGCGCTCGATGATCGCCGGCACACCGTTGGCTGCGCCCTTCCGTTCCTCGAACGGCTTCAGGGAGACGATGACGAAGGCTGCGTTCGGCTGGCTGTAATTGTCCAGGAAGTTGAGGCCCACCACCGATGTGTAATCCGCAACCGTCGCCTCTTTGGACAGAACGGTCTCGACCTGCTTGACGACATCAAGTGACCGGCCGACCGAGGCACCGTCCGGCAGCTGCACGACGACGAAGAACGCGCCCTGGTCGTCTTCCGGCAGGAAGCCGGTGGGCGTGATTTTGGCAAAGCCGCCGGTCGCGAGCACGGCGATCGCCACCAGCGGAATGCTGATAATGGCCAGCCGCACCAGTTTGGCGACGGCAGCGCCGTAAAGATCGCGTACTCGATCGATGCTCCGCATGACGATGCCGATCGGTCCGCGGCGTGGGCCGTGGTGCGGCTTCAGCAAGATGGCGCACAAGGCCGGGGACAGCGTCAGGGCATTGATTGCCGACAGGAACATCGACACTGCAACGGTGACCGCGAACTGCCGGAACAACTCCCCGGAGATGCCGCTGATGAACGCAACGGGTACGAACACCGAAAGCAGCACCAGGGTGATGGCAACGATCGGCGCGGTCAGCATGGACATGGCTTGCTTCGTCGCCTGGGCCGGTGTCAGCTCCGGGTGTTCATGCATCACCGCTTCAACGCCTTCGACGACGACAATGGCGTCGTCAACCACAATGCCGATTGCCAGCACGACGGCCAGCAGGCTGACGGTGTTCGCCGAGTAGCCGATGGCATTCAGCACGATGAAGCAACCGATCAGGCTGACCGGGACAGCAATTGTCGGGATCAGGGTGGCGCGGAAACTGCCAAGGAACAGGTAGACCACCAGCACAACCAGAATGAATGCCTCGACCAGGGTCTTCTGCACCTCATGGATTGTTGCGGTTACGAAGGTGGTCGGATCGTAGGTGACCTTCCAGGCAACATCCGGCGGGAAGTCCTTCCGGGCATTGGCCATCAGATCCTTGACCGCCTGCAGGCTTTTGATCGCGTTGGCCCCTGGCGCCTGATAGATCGCAATCACCGCGGCCGGCTTGCCGTTCAGCCTCGTGTCTCTGTCCAGGTTCTGTGCCCCGAGCTCCACACTCGCGATATCCTTGAGTCGCAAGACCGAACCATCCGGATTGGTGCGGATGACGATGTTCTCAAAATCCTTGGTCGAGGCGAGGCGCCCCTTGGTCTCGATATTGAGTTGGAGCTGCTGGTCGTTGCTGATCGGACGCGCCCCGATTCGGCCGACCGCAGCCTGTGCGTTCTGCGCCTGGATCGCGTTGATGACATCGGCGCTTGTCAGGTTCAGGCTGGTAAGCCGATCGGTCCGCAACCAGACTCGCATCGCATAGTCTTGCGGGCCGAACAGGGAGGCATCGCCAACCCCTGGCGTGCTGCGGATATCGTCGAGAAGATTGATCGTGGCATAGTTGCTGAGAAACAGCGGATCTTTCGTGCCTTGCGGCGAGTAGAGGCTGATAACGCCGAGCAGGGCGGAGGATTTCTTTTTTACTGTGACGCCTTGCTGGCGTACTTCCGAAGGCAGCTTCGACAGCGCGATCTGAACACGGTTGTTGACGTTGACGGTGTTGATATCCGGATCGGTACCAAGCCCGAAGGAGACCAGGAGGTTATAGCTGCCGTCATTGCCCGACACGCTTTTCATGTAGATGGCTTTGTCGACGCCGACGACCTGCGCCTCGATCGGCTGGGCAACGGTCGCGTCCACGACCTCCGCGGAGGCGCCGGGATAGGTCGCCGTCACGGAGACCTGCGGCGGAACAATATCCGGATACTGCGCGATCGGGATCGACAGAAGCGCGAGCAGGCCAGCCACCACGGTGACGATGGCAATGACCATCGCCAGTCGCGGCCGGTCAACGAAAACCGACGAAAGCACGTGTTCAGCCTTCCGTCTTGATGTCGGTCGGCATTGGTGACGCGATAACGGCTGCGCCGGGCCGCAGGTTCTGTGTGCCGTTGACGACCACAAGGTCTCCCGGGTTCAGGCCGCTATCGATCGCGACACCGGTGCCAACCTCTGGACCGGTCTTGACGCGCTTGACCACCGCCTTGCCGTCCTGCGCGACGAACACGTACACGCCTTCCTGGTCGGCGATCAGGGCGGCCTGGGGGATCACCACCTTTTCTTCCGGAGTCTCACCGACGACCGCCACGTGCACGAACTGATCGGCCACCAGCAGGCCATCGGGGTTGGGTACCCGCGCCCGCACCAGAACCGTATCCGTGCTGCGGTCCACCGCCACGTCGACGAAGTCTATGCGACCAGTCTGCTTGTAGACAGAGCCATCCGCAAAACGCAGTTTGACGAGCACGTTCTCCCGGGAAACCTTGGCGCCTTCACGCTGGAGCTGCAAAAACTCCCGCTGACTGACCGGAAAGAGAACGTCCATCGGATCTTGACTGACGATCAGGGTCAAAGCGCCGGACTCCGGGCCAACGAGATTACCCTTCGTTACCATCGCTCGGCCGATCCGTCCGGTGATCGGTGCGGTTATCGTGGCGTAGCCAAGGTTGATCTGAGCGGTCTTGAGGTCTGCGTCGGCGCGCACCACCGCACCCTGGGCATGCTGCTCATCCGCCACGCGCTGATCACGGACGGCAACCGAGGTCGCGCTCGTCTTGACCAGTTCCTCGGCACGCTGGCGCTGTAAACTGGCATTGGTATAGGTGCCTTGCGCTTGCAGAAGGGCGCCGCGCGCCTGCTGGACGGCAGCCTCGAATGGTGTGGGATCGATCTGGAATAGCTTGTCGCCGACCTTGACTGTCTCGCCTTCCTTGAACAGAACCGCATCCAGATAGCCGCTGACCCGGGCGCGAACATCGACGCGGTTGATCGCTTCAACGCGACCAGTGAACTCGATTGCCTTGGTGACGGGCTGTTTGGTGGCCACAATCGTGCCCACACGGACGGGCTGTTGAGCAGCCGCGGAAACTGCCAGGGACATAACAGCCACGACGGCAAGAACGATACGGTGCATCTGCTTCCTTTGCCGGGTTCGACCGACTGAGCAAGGGAACGCGTGTCACTGTGACTCTTTACTCCAAGGCAGGCTTCCATAAAAGAGGCATTGGGTGCGGATCCGGCGTTGATTTGATGTCGGGTATGACACGACGTTCCCGGTTCCTTGGCCATCGTCGGGTTTCATGGTGACAGGCGATCCGATAAACTGCACCTTCCATTATCCGATGGCGGCTGAATAAGGGGGACGGCGATGCCCGCGGCCAGAACCGGACCGACGGCATCGCGGCGGCGAGCGTGGGGCATCCTGATTCTCGCGGTCGTCGCGATCGCAGCGTACGCCGCCGTCTTGTACAACTTCGACCTGACCGAGACCCCATCGGAGAGCAGGTTCGGCGCGGGAACCGAGGTTGCCGAACGCCTCATGGTCTATCTCCAGCCTGTATCGGTTGATCCGCTTAACCAGACCATGCAGGTCAAGGTCGATCTCCAGCCTGCCCCTGGCCTTGCCGGTAACAGGCCCGGGTACCCCAGCCGCAACCTTGCAGTCAGCCTCGTGTCTAACGATACGACTGTGCAGCGTGAATTTCGCGCCAACCAACCGATACCGCAATTCACGATTGACCCCGACCTGACCGAGGGCAGCGTCGTGGATTATCCGCTTGACCGTTATATCGTTGAGCTTCGGATCAAAGCGATCGAAGAACCGGAACACGACACAGGAGCATCGGTCCCGATCGCCCAGGGGATCACGGTGTGGGAGGGTTTGCTCGGATACCGGTTTTACGCCACCATGCTGCCCGACAACGAGCCTGGCGAGACGCATCTCCGCTTTGAACTGAGGCATACCGCCGCGCAGATCTTCTTTGCGTTTGCGCTTTATGCGGCGATGGTTGTGCTAGCGTGTGCCTCTCTGGCCATCGCCTCTTTGATATTCCTTGGCCGCCGACGGCCGGAGGCAACGCTCGTGGGGGCACTCGCGGCGCTGGTCTTCGTCGTGCCAACCCTGCGCAACATGATGCCGCTTGCACCGCCGCTTGGCGTGCGGGCCGATATTGCCGTGTTCCTGTGGGCGGAGTTGGCGGCAGTGATCGGGGTGGCGCTGTTGGTATGGCGCTGGGTTCGCCCGGTAGCCGAATAGGGACGATGGCATCTGCGAGGACGCGGCCACGCCAAACAAGCGAAAGGCTCGACGGACATTGTCCGCCGAGCCTTTCGTCAGCCGATATCCACGCCCCGTTGTGGGGAGGGAAGCGAGCCTTCGAAATCTAGCCTGAACCACCCGGCTGGTAAGCGCTCCAGTTGTTGAGGTCCGGCGCTGTGTTCATTTCGACATGCATGTTGGCGCAGCCGGTGCCCTTCAGTTCCGCCTCAAGCAGCCCCTTGGCCGACCTGCTGCCAGTGACGGTTCCCGTTGGCCCATTTCCCATGACAGATTTGAGTGTCAGCGTGAAATGGCCGTTGTTGTCGACGTGTCCACTGACCTGACTCAGGCCGCTGAGGTCAGAGTAGTAGGAAATGCCGTGGATCGCGCCGCCTTCGCCTCTCGCCAAGCGCCACGCAATGAACGGACATCCCGCGACCGAGGACTTCGCCGAACCCACGTAGCCAGGCATTGGTGGCGCGGCGACTGCGGGTACGGCAAAGCCGACCCCAAGCGCAAGAACGCCCGCCGCCATCCATGTTACAGGTTGTTTCGTTACCGTCGCCATCCTGTGCCGGAGATTCATGACCAACCCTCCCGAGTTCCGTTGACCACTGGTGATGGACGGCCGCTCAACAGCCCCAGTGGGTACGCGTGTGCGCAATCCATGTTATCAACCGGGATCGTATCGCCTCAAAGGTAGGTTTCTGTGTGATCCAAGTAGGTTACAGAGAAACGCGACGCGAGGACGCGTCCGCGGTCATGCCCATTGGCGACCACGAAGGCGGGATCAGGCGTCGTTGGTCGTCAGGCCGATCTCGCGGAATATCTCCTTTTCAAGATCGGATATCAGTATCTGATACTCACCCGCTCTTTGCGCCGCCTCAGCGCGGGGCGACCGCTTCCAATGCGCAAGTGCCTCCACGGCGGCGCCGTAATCGTCGCAAAGAGTGCGGAATTTTGGATCCCGAAGCATCCGTAATTCGGTCTGCACCCTGAGCTCCTGAAGCCGCGCGAGAATATGCCTACCAGCCGTCGGCATCGCATGCCCCCGGACCCAGCTTCACGCAATCTATCGGAACCGGCAGACGTCGGCCGTCCAACGGCTCATACGCCAGTTAATCACTTAAACGTATCGCAATACGGTGAAGCTGGATACGTTGCTTACCGTATGCTACAGACTACGCGCGATTGACTGGCACAACGGCATCGATACGCGGGGAAATCGAATATGCCTGCCGACCGGGTGACAGCGGTTGACTCATCAGCGCCAGACCAAATTCGTGAAGAACTGGAACGTATTCTAACCAGCGACGATTTCGATGCGTCGGAGCGCAATCACGCGTTCCTGCGCTATGTCGTCGAAGAGACCCTCGCCGGCAGGGCGCACCTCATCAAGGGCTACAGCATCGCCCAAAGCGTGTTCAAACGCAGCCCAGACTTCGATCCGCAACTTGACCCTGTGGTGCGTATCGAGGCAAGCCGCCTGCGGCGTAGCCTGGAGCGATACTACCTGAAGGTCGGGCGGGACGATCCGGTTCGGATTGATCTACCGAAGGGCGGTTACGTCCCTACATTTGAATTGGCCGATTCCACGGTTCCTGGTCCGGCGGATACCGCGCCGCCCGGGGTATCTGCGGGTGTGGATGGCGAATACGCCGGCCTGAGCATGCCATCCGTCGCAATCGTTCCGTTCAGAAGCCTCGACGCGGACCCCAAGTTCGAATATTTCGCGCTCGGCATTACCGAGGAACTGTTTACCGCCCTGACGCGCTTTCGCAGTCTGCGGGTGATCGCTGCGAACGCGGGCCTGAAGCCGTTTCCCTCCGCCGAAGCGGACAGGAGTGGCCACGCACAGTCGATCGGGTTCGTCCTGCAGGGCAGTGTTCGGTCCCTGGGCAACCATGCACGAATCACGATTCAGTTACTCGATGTCGAAGACGGCATGTCCGTATGGGCAACAAGCCTGGAGCGGAAGTTCAACCCCCAGGCGCCGGCTGAGGCGGAGACTGAGATCGCCGGCGCGATTGCTGCGGCCGTCGGTGCGCCGAACGGCGCGATCGCACGATTCGCGACGCGCCAGCTGAAGCGCATGGCGCCAGGCCTGACGGCATTCGAATGCATCCTTCGGTCCAATCACTATCGCCGCAACCCTACCCGGGAACGGCAGGAGGAGATCCGCAACTACCTGGAAGATGCAGCCAAGATCACCCCCGATGACGCGGAGATCTGGGCACAACTGGCCTATGTCTACCTGGACGCATACCGCTGCGGCTTCAGCGAGGTGGCCGATCGCACGTCGCTGCTCGATCGCGCGGCTGCCGTCGCCGAACGGGCAATGGCGCTTGACGAACACAACGCTTTTGCGCACCTCGCCCGGTCAGCCGTGCATTTCTATCACCACGAGCTGGACCTTGCTGCGCGCGAGGGACAGCGTGCCCTTGCGCTGAACCCATGCGATCCGGAAATCAACACCCAGGTCGGGTGGCATCTGGCGTTCACCGGCAAATGGACAGAGGGCATGGACCTGTTCCGCCATGGCCTGGCGCTTGATCCCGAGCCGCAGAAATGGTGCTCCTTGATCCTGGCCGTCGATGCTTTTCGCCAGAGCGATCGCGCCGAGGCGCTAAGCCATATCAAGACCGCCATGACACTTCAGCTTCCGATCGCGTATGTCGTCGGCACCGCAATCCTGGCCGATTTCGGCGCGTTGGATGAGGCCAGGGCGGGTGCCCGTTCGGGGCGTGACGTCTTTCCCGCGCTGTTCGAGGATCCGGGAAAGCAATTCAGACTTCACAATCTGGATCCTGTCGTCGCGGAGAGACTGATGCGCGGGCTGGAGCGCTGCGGACTCGCCGTATCCCCGTAAGGGGCGACGCATCATCAACGGCTTCCTCTGGCCGAAAACAGCGCTGACGGTTACACTGTCCGTCAGACGGCGCCAGAAGATGCATTCAGAGTCAATGCAGCGGGAGGGGGCCATGACTGCCAACGCTTTCGAAGAGGCCAGGCCTGGACCACTGAAGAAGTTAGGCGCCTTCGCCGCGAAAGAATTCCGGGACGTCATTCCGCCTACGGTCTTCTTCTTCTTCGGTTTCAATTTCTACCTGTTTACCAAACGGCTGATCCTCGCCGACTATCTCATCCAATATGCCGGCTTCGCGATTGCGACGATCGGCGCCCTGCTTGTCGGCAAGGTGGTCCTTGTCGCGGACAAGATGCCGTTCCTTCGCCGCTTTGACTACGCGCCGCTCGCGTATCCGATTTTGTTCAAGACCATCGTATACACGCTGCTGGTTTTCGTCGTCCGCCTTATCGAGGCGCTGGTACACTACCTGATGGAAGGCGGCGTGATCGGCCAGGGTGCATTTGCCGCGCATTTGATGGGCAGGTTCAGTTGGCCGACCTTCATCGCCACGCAGCTTTGGATATTCGTTCTGTTCCTGCTTTACGTCACCGGCAATGAGCTGAATTCCCTGTTCGGCGGCGGCGAGTTGTTCAAGATTTTTTTCACGAGGCCTTCGTCAGCGCTGAAATCGACAAGGCGCGCCCGGATCCGCCTTCTGACCAGGCTGGTACGGCTGACCGAAACGCATCCGGTGGCGGCTCTGGAGGATCCCCTGTCCGCGCCGCATAAGGAGCTTGTGACGATTGTGCGAAGTCTGACGCAGGGACCGGATCCCGCTCCGCAGCCGCCTGACCTGCAACCCCGCCGAATCCCGGAGATGAGTCGGTCGCTCTAACCACCGGAGCGGACCTTATCCGGCTGCCAACTGTCTGTCGGCTGCCGCGTCCCACATGGCGCGCGGATCGAACGTCTCGGCGGCAAGCATTGTCAGGATCACGACCCCACAGAAAGCAAGTGCGCCGACACCCGGTTCAATGGTGATCACTGTCCCGAACTGCACAAGAGCGCCAAGCAAAGCCTCCATGAAGATGTCGATCATCGACCATCGGCCGATCCAGCGAACCACGTGATAGAGCGTCGTGCGATCCCTCAGCCATCCGCCACGGCCTCTCTGCGTGGCGATCAGCATTATGCTGAGCCCGATCAGCTTCAGCATGGGCACGGCGATGCTCGCGAAGAAAACCAGGGCCGCCAACGGATACATCTCTGCCATCACCAACTCGCGCACGCCGCCTAGTATCGTGCTCGGCTGGCCGGCCCCTAATTGCACCACCGTCAGGACAGGATAGAGATTGGCGGGCACATAAAGCACGGCTGCTGCTATGATCAACGCCCAGGTCCGGGCGATGCTGTCTGCCTTGCGGGCATGAAGCAGAGATCCGCAGCGCGGACACGACGCGCCTTCCTGTTCATGCACGGAGACGAGAAGACAGGCCTCACATCCGATGGCCTGCTTCGGCACCAGACGAGTCTGCGGTGCAAGGCGGGAAGCATCCGGGGCACTGTCCCGATCAAGGGCGTGCCAGACCGCTTCACGATCCAAGGCGCCGTCATACCACACCAGAGCGAAGGTCAGCGCGAGCAGGGCATAAACCCCCGAGTTCAGCTCGATCGTCACGAGGTCCCGAAGCTTCACGTAGGCGACAAAGACACCGAATACGAAGACTTCGACCATTGACCAGGGTGAGAGCCATTCCACCACACGGAAGACCCGCCGCAGATGAGCAGGCGGCCGGGCTTCACGAATGCGCAGAAGAACGTAAAGCGTGCCGAGCAGTCTGGTGATCGGGGCACCGACCGTGACGAACACGACGACGACGGCGAGTGCTGCCATGCCGCGCCGTACAAGTTCCTCGGGGCCGGAAAACAATCCGGCGCTGTGCACAATCCCCGCGGTACGGACCGTCATGAGTGTGGACAGGCAGAGCACGGTCAGAAGGACCAGGGAAGCGAGACTGAGTGCGAGGCTATGGCTCAGCGGATGACGCCGGGCACGATGCAGTATGGTGGCGCACCGAGCGCAGCGGGCCGTCAATCCCGGCCGGAGCTGGGGAACTGTCTGAAAAAGCCCGCAGCCCGGACATTCACGAATGGTGGCCTGAACCGGGTCTTCTGCTCGCGCGGCAGAAAATCCGAATATCATCTCGCACCAGGCGCAACGAGCATGCCGGCGATGCCGTCGGCAAGCTGGCCTACGGCGGCACTTGTCGCCGCCACCTGGGCAGAAACGCTGGCGCCTGATGGCCGGACGTCGAACCGAAACCGGCGAACGCGATCGGATGGACGGGTTCTGAATGACACGCCGACCTGGGCGATCAGCACGAGTATTCCCGCGCCATCCAGGTCCATCCGCTGGATATCCAGCTCGACCGTTGCGTCAGGTGTTGCGCTCACCGCGCCACCCGATGCGTATACCGTGCTGTGCGGCAGCCGCTGGCTGAGTTCCTCGACCAGAACCCTGGTCAGCATTGCGCCGGGCGACTCGCCCCACCAGTCGTTTCCGGCAACATCCAGCCGGTAATTCTCGGACGATCGCACGATGTGGCTGCGGTCGAGGTAGTGCGCGACGTTGACCTCGTGCAACGCGACCACTTTCGGCCCACCGTTTCGCACAGGTCCAGGTACCGGCGCGACGGTATAGAGGACGGGGTTCGGGGAGGAGCAGGATGCGGCGCCGATTGCAGTGCATAAGGCCACCAAGGTTCTGCGTGTATAGACTTCTGTCATTCAGTGGACCCGCCTGCACGCCCGCGGACCAGGGCCTCGGGGTGGCGTGAGAGCAGATCCGCAAGCGCGCGGATCGACCGCAGGGCATCGGTCACCTGCCCCATCAACCTATTGAGGTCGCGGTGGAACTGCGTGTTCTCACCGTATCCGGATTGCACCGATTGCATAAGCTGACTCGACTGCTTGAGGGTGCTTTGCAGCGAATTGGCGATTTCCGGCAGCCTGTTGAGAGTAGGCCCCAAATCCGTATTCAGCGTCTGCACGGCCGACTGAGCGGCGGCCATCGTTGCGGAAAGCGACGTCAGCGCATTCTCCAACTGCGGACCGTTGGTAATATCGTTCAGCCGCTTGGCAATGTCGTCCAGATTGCGGCCGATGCTGGCAAACGGAATGGCGTTAACGTTTTGCAGCAACTCTCCCGCCGATGCCTGCAATCCTCCCAGTCCACCACCGCTCGCGGTCGGCAGGACGAGATCGCCATCCTTGCTGGTCAGTTCTGCCGGTGGCGCATTGGGCACGACCTCAAGGGCCACCGCCATTTCGCCTGTCAGAAGGTTGGTGCTCTGGAGCGTGGCCCGTAGGCCCTTCTTGACCATGTCCCTCGCTATCTCATCCGGTTGCTCCACAAGCTGACGACCGATCCCGACGACGCGCTCGGGCTCGATCTCGAAGCGTACCGGCGCCAGCACCGAGTCCGTCGCGGCATCATAGGTCAGCCGAACATCGGTGACCTGCCCGACCTTAAGGCCATGCATCGTGACATCGGCCCCTGGGGCAAGACCCCGCACCGACCCGGAGAAATAGCTCAGCAAATTGATCTTGCGACTATAGGAGGCGGCGTCGGCGACATCCTTGCTTGCGAACAGGGGGAATACATGATTCTCCGGCGTGGTCGCCCGTGCCTTTTCGACGGCAGGTGTATCGAAGGCGATACCGCCCAGCAGCAAAGCCCGCAGGGACTCGACTTTGAGCTCGACACCCGCGCTGCCGAGCTTCACCGACAGACCGGACGCATTCCAGAAACGGGTTTCGGGATGCACATAGGTATCGAAAGGCGCACGGACGAAGGCGTGAATGGTCACGTTCTCGGCCATGTCACCGATGTCCCAGCCCAGGACCTGCCCCACCGCAAGGCCACGAAAGAATATGGGGGAACCCAGATTGACCGCCCCGATCTGGCCGGTTTTGAGCAGAAATGTCCTGCCCGGCACATCGCTTTCCAACACCGGCGGGTCTTCGCGGCCGACGAATTCGTCTTGCGACTTCGCGTTTATCTTGCCGGGAACCATGCCGATATAGGCGCCCGAGATCAGGGTGCTGAAACCCGAGATATTGCCGGCAAAAAGACGCGGCTTGACCACCCAGAACAGCGCGCCTTCGGTCAGCATCGGTTCTGCCTGTTTGGTCGTCTCGATCGTGACGAGGACCCGCCTGCGATCCGGCGTAAAGGCGAAGCTGTGCACCGTGCCGAGAGTGATGTTCTTGTATTTAAGCTGCGACTGTCCGGCCTGAAGCCCTTCCGCGTCCTGGAATGAAATGGTGATCCGCGGCCCTTCCCGCGACAACGTGTCCCAGGCAAGCCACACCCCGATCAATATGGCCAGGATCGGCACGGTCCATATCAAGGATATCCGTCGTGATCGGCGAACCGAGGCACTTTCCAGAACCCGGGGATGGGCTTCACTCATACGACAGGACCGGACTCGCTCATCACAGGAGGTGGGTCAGAGTGGCCTGAGGATTCGGATCAGACCACTCCTCCGTCAATTTGAGCTTTTGCCGGCAGCATAGCCCTGCTGGTAGGCGGATTGCTGATCTTTCTTCACGTGATCGTAGATCAACCCGCCGACGAGGCCGGCACCCGCACCGGCGATCGCGCCAAGCCCGGCGTTACCGCCGATCGCACCCAGCACCGCGCCGGCTGCGGCACCGCCGGCGGTGCCGGTCAAGGCCCGCTGCTGTGTATCACTCATCCCCGTGCAGCCTGCCAGCAAGAGCCCGCACATCAGACACGGCAGTATCGCTTTCATCTGAACTGCTCCTTTGCGGCTCATTTGCCGCGTGCGCACGGGTACTGTTTCGCCAGGAAGGCCGCGATACCATCCTGCGGCGACAGCGAAAGCTGCCCGGGATTGGCCTTGGCCCACTGAAGGAAGCTCGCAACTGCTTCATTTCTGGTAGGTTCCGGATTGGGCGTACAGAACAGACGGCCGGATCGGCGCGCCATGTCTCCCTCATGCAACACGCGGTAAACACCAAGCCCAAAGCCGTGGCAGAAATTGAGGGCCGCCGTGCCCAACGCCTCCGTCGGCGAGGCGCT
>DATNEJ010000098.1:0-5795 GCA_035606775.1 Acetobacteraceae bacterium
GCCTCCACATTCGCCATCGTCTCCAGGCTCGGCGTCGCCGATACCAGCACCGCCGGCACCGAACAGAGTCGCGCACGGACCACCGCCATGTCGCGCGCGTGGTAGACCACGCCGTCTTCCTGCTTGAACGCCGTCTCGTGCTCCTCATCCACCACAATCAGGCCCAGGTCGGGAAACGGCAGGAACAGCGCCGACCGCGCCCCCACCACAACCGGCGCCTGCCCTTGCGCCACCGCCCGCCAGGTCACACGCCGCACCCGGGTCGACAGGTCGGAGTGCCAGACCGCCGGCGCCACGCCGAACCGGCGTTCGAACCGGGACAGCCATTGCGACGACAGCGCGATCTCGGGCAGCAGGACGAGCGCCTGGCGCCCCTGCCGCAACGTTTCCGCAACCGCCTCCAGGTAGACCTCCGTCTTGCCCGACCCAGTGACGCCGTCGAGCAAAGTGACGGAGAAGGCCCGCGCCGCCACCGCATCGCACAGCGCGGCGGCCGCCACGCTTTGATCGTCCGACAGCGTCCAGCCCGGATGCGCCGGGTCCGGGATCGCGAACGGCGGCGGATTCGGCAGCGCCTCGGCGACCAGCAAGCCCGCGTCGATCATGCCGCGCACCACCGCCCCGCCGACCTCGGCGACGCGCACAAGCTCCGCCTGCGAACGCGGTTCGGCGGCTTCCAGCGCGGCGAACACCCGCATCCTGGCCGGCGTCATGCGCGCCTCCGGCGGCGGCAGCGCGCGCCGCCAGCCGGTGACCGGGCCGCTGCCCTGCCGGACGACGCGCAGCGCCATCGCCATCACTTCCCCCGGCGGGCTCAACGTGTACGCCGCCATCCAGTCCACGAAACGGCGCAACGCGTCCGGCATCGCCGGGGTCTCGATCACTCCGATCAGCGGCTTCAGGCGATGATCGGGAACCTTTTCATCGGCTGGCGAGTCCCAGACGACACCGATCTCTTGCCGCCGGTTCAGCGGCACCAGCACGACGTCTCCGGGCCTTGCCGCCAGTTCCGCCGGCACGCAATAGTCGAACGGGCCGGGAAACGGATAGGGCAGCATCACCGGCACCCGCTTCACACCAGGCGCGCTTTGCTTTTGGTCGCCGCCCGACATCCTATATGATCCATGCAGTCCCGTATGATCCCAGCCTGTATGACGTCAGGCCCTAGGACCCAAAACCCTATGACCTGCGTCAGGGCGTAGCCGCAAATCGGAGCGATGACATGAAGTTTTTCGTCGATACCGCAGACACCGCGGAAATCCGGTCGCTTTCCGCCAGTGGCCTGGTCGATGGCGTCACCACCAATCCATCGCTTGTCGCAAAGACCGGTAAAAAATTCGCTGATGTGATTGCGGAAATCTGTTCCGTGGTCCCAGGCCCGGTCAGTGCCGAGGTCGCCGCGACCGAATTCGACGGCATGATGGCCGAAGCCAGGGTGCTGCGGACGATCGCCAAGAACGTGACGATCAAGGTGCCACTGACGCCGGACGGCCTGCGCGCCTGCCGCCGCTTGGCCGACGACGGAACAATGGTCAATGTCACGCTCTGCTTCTCGGCCGCACAGGCCATCCTTGCGGCCAAGGCAGGCGCCTCCTTCGTCAGCCCGTTTGTCGGCCGTATCGACGATATCGGCTATAACGGCATGGGGCTGATCGGCGACATCATGACGATCTTCCGGAACTATCCGTTCAAGACCGAGGTACTGGTCGCCTCGGTGCGTAACCCGGTGCACGTGGTGGAAGCGGCGAAGCTGGGCGCGCACGTGGCGACCCTCCCGCCGGCGGTGCTGCGGTCCCTGTTCAACCATCCCCTCACTGACAAGGGGCTTGCAGCCTTCCTCGCCGATTGGGGGAAGACCGGCCAGCACATCACCTGATTTTTCGGGTCGATGCCTTCCGACTCCCAACCCGATGAGGCGGACGCGGCGTTCGTGGCCGCGTTCCTGCGCGCCCATCCGGCCTGGCTGGCCGTGAACCCCGACCTGTACCGCATCCTGGCGCCGCCGGCGCGCGTGCACGGGGACCGGCTGGCCGATCACATGGCGGCGATGGTGCAGGTGGAGCGCGCGCACGCCGCGGCGATGGCCGAGCGCGCCGATGACGTGCTGGCGGCGGGGCGGGCAGCGGCCGGCCTGACCGGACGCGTGCAGGAGGCGGTCCTGGCGCTGCTCCGCTCGAATGACCCGATGGACTGCATCACCAGTGAGATGCCGGGCATCCTCGCCATGGATGCAATCCACATGTGCGTGGAGGCACTGCACCCGGTGGCGCGGCCATTGCCCCAGGGAACGGTCGGCCGCCTGCTCAACGGCCGTCAGGTGCTGTTCCGGGAAATTGCGACGGACGCCAGGCTGCTGCACGCCGAAGCCGCCGGGCTCGCCGGCCACGACGCCCTGGTGCGCATTCCGGGCGAGGGCCCGCCCGCCCTGCTGGCCCTGCTGGCACGGGATGCCGGAACACTCGATCCGATCCAGGGCGCCGGCGCCCTGGGCTTCCTAGGCCGCGCCGTCGCCGCCGCGCTGGGCCGGTGATGACAGGCGAGGAAGCGCGCACCGCCTTTCTGGGATGGCTCGCCGACGAGCGGCGGGCCTCACCACTGACGGTGGAGGCGTACGGCACCGACCTTGCGGATTTCCTGGGCTTCCTCACCGGCCATCTGGGCGGCGAGCCTGACCTTCCGGCACTGACCGCCTTGCGCCAGAGCGACATTCGCGCCTGGCTCGCCGCCCTGGCCGGGCGCGGCGCGGTCAATGCAACGCGGGCGCGCCACCTTTCGGCGGTGCGCAGCTTTTTCCGCTACCTCGCGAAGCGGCACGACGCAGACAATCCGGCGGTGCGGCTGGTGCTGACGCCCCGCGCGAAGAAGCCCTTGCCCCGTGCGCTGGCACCCGCCGACGCCCTGAAGATTGCCGACGATATCGGCGAGCAGGCGGACATCGCGGCCGTCCAGGCGCGCGACACGGCGCTGTTCACCTTGCTGTACGGCTGCGGGCTACGCATCGCCGAGGCCCTGGCGCTGAACGTGCGCGATGCACCGCTGCCGGGATCGGATGCGGTGCTGCGCGTCACCGGCAAAGGATCGAAGGAACGCATCGTGCCGGTGCTGCCCACGGTGCGGGACGCGATGCGCGCCTGGATGGCGCTGCATCCCGCGCCGCAGCCCGACAGCCCGCTGTTCCTGGGTGTGCGTGGCAAGCGGCTGGACCCCGCGGTGGCGCAGCGGACATTGCGGGACTATCGCCGGCTGCACGGGCTGCCGGAGCACGCCACGCCGCACGCGCTGCGGCATTCCTTCGCCACCCATCTGCTTGCCGGCGGCGCCGACCTTCGCGCCATCCAGGACCTGCTCGGCCATGCCAGCCTGTCGACGACACAGCGCTACACCGCCATCGACGAGGCAAAACTGATGGATGTATGGCGCAAGGCGCATCCCCGCGCCTGACTGCGTGCTCGGAGCGTGATCGTCGGAGGCGGAACGCCGGAGACGTGAATCACGCGACCAAAACAAAGGCGTGATCGTCGGAGGTGGAACGCCGGAGACGTGAATCACGCGACCAAAACGAAAGCGTGATCGTCGGAGGCGGAACGCCGAAGACGTGAATCACGCGACCAAAACAAAGGCGTGATCGTCGGAGGCGGAACGCCGGAGACGTGGATCACGCGACCAGACAAAGACGCGGAGCCTCGCCAATCTTGACATGGCATTCCCGGTGCCGCGCACTCTCGCCTTCAGGCATCCGAGGAACCGGCCATGAAATTCGGCATCTTCTATGAGCTGCAATTGCCTCGTCCCTGGGAACAGGACGACGAACGGCAGCTCTATCAGAACGCCCTCACGCAGGTCGAAATGGCCGATCGGCTTGGTTACGACTACGCCTGGGAAGTCGAGCATCATTTCCTTGAGGAATACTCCCATTCCCCCGCGCCGGAGGTCTTCCTGGGCGCGGCGAGCCAGCGCACGAAGAACATCCGCCTCGGGCACGGTATCATCCAGCTCACCACCAACCCGCCGCAGCGCGTGGCGGAGCGTGTGGCCTGCCTGGACCTGGTATCGAACGGGCGCGTCGAATTCGGCACCGGCGAGTCGGCGGGGTTCACCGAGCTTGGCGGCTTCGGCCGGGACATCGAGACGAAGCGCGAAATCTGGGAGGATGCGATCCGCTGCATCATCCCGATGTTCCAGGATAAGGGGGTCTCGCTCGACACCAAATGGCACAAGATGCCGCTGCGCAACGTGCTGCCGAAGCCGGTGCAGAAGCCGCATCCGCCGCTCTGGGTCGCGTGCTCGCAGCTTGAAACGCTGGAAATGGCCGGCCGCCGCGGCCTGGGCGCGCTGGGCTTCCAGTTCCTCAGCGCGAATGCCGCCCATGCGTGGGTTCATGCGTATTACAACACCTTCGTGAAGCGGCAGGAGAAGCTGTGCGACTACCAGACCAACCCGAACATCGCGCTGGTCAGCTACTTCATGTGCGCCGAGACGGATGAGGAGGCGCGCCGGCGCGCCGATGGCGCGACCTTCTTCCAGTATGCGCTGCGCGCCTATGGCGCCAGTTCCGGGCGCATGCGCCCCGATCCCTACAGCATCAATCTGTGGGACGAGTACAACGCCTGGAAACGCGACAATCCCGAGGCAGCAGCACGCGCCATCTCCGGCGGGCTGATCGGCTCACCCGACACGCTGCGGCGCCGGCTGCGGCGGTTCCAGGAATCCAACATCGATCAGGTGATTCTGCTGAACCAGGCCGGCCGCAACACGCACGCACATATCTGCGAGAGCCTTGAGCTGTTCGCGCGCGAGGTGATGCCGGAGTTCCACGCGGCGGAACCCGCGCATCAGAAATGGAAGCAGAAAGTGCTGAACCGGGAGATCGAGCTGGACGAGATCGACACTCAGCCGTTCCGTGATCGGTTCGGACCGAATTCCCCACAGCCGCGCGCGGCCGCTGAGTGATCTGCGCCGGAGCGTAACGGTTCCGGACCGCGGACCGGATCCGAAGAGCACTATCAGCCGGCAGAAGGGTTGACCTTTCCAGCGCTTCCGCCGGTTGACGTCGCACACTGGTTGATGGGCAGCCGTGCGCTCTTTCCGGGGCGTCGTGCGGATGTGACAGCCGTCAATACTTCTGTAGCGTGTCTGTTCGCGGCATCGCAAGGAAAGGATTCAATCGCAGATATAAGAGGATTACGCAGATGTACGCGGATGGCCGGAGGTTGAATGATCTGCCCGACCCCTGGCCGGCTGCGTGCCCGCCGTACCCAATGCTCCTGGGGCGGGATCCCTGGACGCATGGCGCACGGCCTATGAACCGCACCATCTGTGTAATTTGCGTACATCGTTCTTCATCTGCGATTCGACTCTTCCTTGTCCGGTAGTGCCAAAAGACGCGGAGCGCAGACCCGTGCGGCACACGGCCGCAGCCTCTCCGAATCACCGCCGGCACCTCCCCAATTGCCGGACCGCCGGACGCAACAGCAGGAACAGCCTGCTGCGGAAGAGCCTTCGTCAGCCAACGGGAACGCCGTTGGGCAAATGGGCTGACACAGCACCAACTGCCAATCAGACTAACCACTGGTATTGAGTCTCAATCGCTGACCGCTGCGTAGACAAGATCGCGGAACAGCAGCCGGTAATACTCCCGCTGCACGGGGGCCTGGATCATCATGACCGCGAAAAGCCGCTCCGCCGGATCGACCCAGAATGTCGTTCCGGCTGCGCCGCCCCAGTAATAGTTGCCCACCGATCCAGGGAACGGCGCCATACCCGGCGCGGTACGAACCGCGAAACCCAGACCAAAC
>DATNEJ010000378.1:0-6670 GCA_035606775.1 Acetobacteraceae bacterium
TCGCACCGAAGGCGCCATGCGTGGAGGTGTGGCTGTCGCCGCACGCGATCACCATGCCGGGCTGGGTCAGGCCGCGTTCCGGCGCGACCACGTGGATGATGCCGTGCTCGCCCTTGGCTGGATCGAAGTAGTTCAGCCCGAATTCCCCCATGTTGCGACCCATCGCCGCAACCTGCGCCGCGGCCATCGGATCGGCGAAGTCGTCGGTCCGGCCGCTGGTCGAAATCGAATGGTCGGAACTGCCGAAGGTCAGCGCGGGATGGCGCACTTTCAGACCGCGTTCCCGCAATTCCTCGAACGCCTGGGGGCTGGAGACTTCATTGAGCAGATGAAGGCCGACGAGAAGCTGGAACTGCCCCGGCGCGACCTCTCGCACCACGTGGCGGTTGAAAACCTTCTCGTACAGGGTCTGGCCCATGCTGCTCTCCGTTGGTATCCCTGATCGGGGTTGTTTGGGATACCAAATAGGGATACAGACTGGAAGACCCAATTGGCATTCCGTCTTGCCTGGCCACGAGAAAGGGTGAGAAACAGCACGCATGTCGCAGATGCTGCACATTCATGATCACCTTCGGGAGATGATCCTCTCGCTTGATGTCGGCCCCGGTGAGCGGCTGACCGAGCGATGGCTGGAGACGCGCTTCCGGGGATCCCGCACGCCCGTTCGGGCCGCGCTGGCGCGCCTGGAGGGCGAAGGACTGGTTCAGCGCGACGGCCGCAACTGGATCGTCGCACCGATCGACCTGGGCGAGATCGAGGCCCTGGCCGAGTTCCGCGAACCGCTGGAGATCACCGCGGTACGCCTGGCCTGCGCACGCGCCGGTGCCGCCGATCTGGACGCGATCGAGGAGATGCTGGACGCCTGCCAGCCCGGCGTGCCGCGGGAAGAGTGGCACCGGGTCGGCACTGACTTTCACGTCGAAATCGCCCGCCTGTCGGGCAACCCGTTCCTGGTCAGGGCGATCGAAGGGGCCATGACAAGGCTGGCGCGCCCGCGCTGGCTGGAGGTGTGGACGGAGCCTTCCCGGGAACAGGCCTGGGCGGAGCACCGGCGCATACTTCGATTCATCCGAGCCAAGATGCCTGACGAGGCGGCGCGAGAGGCGGTCGATCATGTACGGGATACGCGCGATCGGCTGCTGCGCTCCCTCAACGACGACCGGCGCGGGCTGCGCGCGCGGGGTTTCGCCATCGTCGGGGCGCGCTGACGCCTGTTCGGTGCAGATAGAAGCGCCGATCAGGCTCTATTTCTTCGTCTGATCGCGTGACTCACGTCTCCGGCGATCCCGCCTCCGACGATCACACTCCAGATGACCTCAATCGGCCATAATGGGATCTTACGCGGCACGACATTTGACGGCGCTCCCGAAGTTCCTGCTGACGTATTTCGTCGAAAGGCCAGACCCGATGCCCCAGCCGCTGGTCTGACCTTCGACACTCTCGATCAGACCGCCCGGGCCGAAATGTTGACCGACCGGCGATCGGATGGGAGGCGTGCCGCGAGTTCCGCTATCGACATAACGTGCGCCGTTGAGGCGGCGAGGATGACCAGGGTTGCATGGTGAACCTGCGCATTCGGCATCGGGCCAAACCCCCGATCCGGGTAGTCATAAGTCGCTGTGGCATCTGAAAGAAAGGCCACTCGATAGTTATGGAACATTGCGTCCCGCGCGGTCGAAAGGCAGCAGTTTTCAGTCGTGGTTCCGGAAATGATAATCGTGTCGATACCCCACTCCCGTAGAATGATATCGAGGTCTGTTCCAAAGAACGCACTATAACGGTGCTTCTTTATGACATGTTCGCCGGGCGCTGGAGCGAGCTCGGGATAAATGTTCACCCCCGGCGTTCCGTCTACGAGACCCTCCCTATTGGCAATCGGAGGGTGCATGTCGTCGAACAAGCCCATATCGCTGCCATCTCGGCGATGCACATGGGCGGTATAGATGACACGAACGCCAGAGCGGCGACATGCTTGTAGAGTTTCGGCAAGCTTCGGTACAATGGCGCGTGCTGCCGGCGTTTCCATGGGAGCGCCAGGAGCGACAAAGTCGTTCTGCATATCGACCACAATCATCACGGTCTTGGCCGGTACGATTTCGTCTATCTGCATGTTCGGTTTCCTTCCCGATCGTATTGGAGATAGCCGCAAGTACCCACAATGCCACCCACCGAAGCCACGAAATGACTTGTCGGCGCACTTGATGAGAGCATGAGAAATCAATTATTGCCAGCGGGTGCATCGTAATGAGGACCCGATGCGGCTGAAGGTCCGTCACTTCGGCGGCAAATCGCACGACGTCACTGATGCGCTGCCATTCGCTGGGAGGTTCTGACCGGCTGCGGAAGTGTTTCCTCGCGACTCAGACGCGCGGCCGGGTTGCAGATCACGGAGAGCGTCCTGAGGTCGCCCGCAGAGCTGATCGGTGGGACCACGCGGCGGCGGTCCGCCTCCGTTCGTCCGCGGCGCTCTAACGCACGTTAACGCTTCCTTATCCCAGAACATGGATTTTCTGTCTGTTCAGGGAGGGTGGCGGCATGCACAGGCTGAAATCCTGGGGGCTGGCGCTCGGAATCATCCTGGCGGCCAGTGGCCCCGTCTGGGCGCTCAACCCGGCTTCGGTTGACATCCTCGGCTTTCGCCTGGGCATGAGCCTGGCGGAGGTGCGCGCGGGCCTGGCGGCACAGGGGCTGGCAGGCAGGGCGCATGAGCAGGGCATGGCCTGCCCCGATGCAACGGACACGCGCTGCGTCCCCGTAATCCGTATCCGTACAAAAGATGGCGTCCTGACCCTGCGAATGACGTCCGGAACCACAGGGGCTGTCGATGCGATCGTCTATGCGCTGGATGGCCGCGGAGCCGGGGAGCCCGCGATGATCAGTGCGGCCGTCACGGAGCGCTTCGGCCGGCCGGACAGCCTGCATCCGATGGCGTGGTGCCGCCAGCCGATGGGCGCGCCGTCCTGTCCCCCCGACGGGCCACGCCTGACTTTCGCGCCCGGGCCAGACAGAACCAGCGTGCTGACGCTCAGTCGCGGGTCGGCCGGCGGGCCATCGGACGCATCGGCTGCCGCCGCATCAGACGTCGCCGGTAATTCACGCAAATAGTGGCGGCCGCGCCGGCATGAGGAACTCATCATCAAATGGCTGATTATCCCACTGACAGCACGCCTCCCGGCGGCTATTCATCGCTCGATGAGCGAACGGATTGCAGTTCTGGAAACAATTGCAGCCGAGACCCGGTCGGCCATTCAGGACCTCCGGCAGGAAATAGGTGCCACGCGGTCGGAGATACTTCAGACCGTGACTGCCGGTTTCGCCGAGGCGCGACGGGTTCACGACCGCGACTTCCGCATGACATGGGGCGCCCTCATCGCCGGCGGTCTTGGCCTGATGTATCTGCTCGCTCATACGGCGCACTGGCTGTAACCCAGGCTGCGGATTCCGCTGAACCGCTACCGATAGCTTGATGGAATACCGGCTGCTCCCCTCTTGGTATCCAGCGTGGGGCGTTAACGTCGCCTTAGCGTTGACTCGTGATCCTCCCGTCGGTTCGACGCGAATAGCGGCACGCACGGGCTGAACCCTCGGCTGCGGACGTCGAAGCCATCCTGAAGCCCGCCGGCATGAGGAATGCACCATCACATGGCTGACTATCCCACTGACAGCACGCCGGTGGGAGGCTATTCTCCCCCCATGGGTGAACGCATTGCCGTTCTGGAGACGATCGCCGCGGAGAGTCGGACGGCCATCCAGGATCTCCGGACCGAAATTCACGATCTGCGCGCGGATATGCGCATCATGCTGCAGACCATCAATGATGGGTTTGCCGAAGTACGGCGGGTTCATGACCGCGACTTCCGCATGACATGGGGCGCCCTCATCGCCGGCGGCCTGGGCCTGATGTATCTGCTCGCCCACACGGCGCACCGGCTGTAGCCGCGTCGCCGGTTCCGCTGAGCACCCCCAATGGCCTGGTGGGACGACGGCGTAATCGCCGCGTCCGGCAGCCGGACCGCGAGCAACATGGGGGCAGTGTCTGAAGCGCTGTCCCTCACCCCAACTCCACCAGCAATGCCGAATGATCCGACAGCCCGGCCAGCCTCTCAGCGTGCGAATACCAGACAGCGCCTGCGCGTGTATTAGCCCGTGGCGATAGAAACGCATGGTCGATGCGAAATCCATTGCCGCGATGGCTGTACCAACTGAACTCGCGTTCCTCCGGGTAGCGATGCCGCCACAGATCGCAAAACCCGGTCGCCGCAACCGCGTCCAGAAAGTGCGCCGTCACGTCACTCGCGCCCGCCTCATCCAGATACGCTCGGCAGGTGTTGAAATCGCCGATCGCCAGCGCGGCGCGTGACGCCCTGGTGCCCAGCGCGCCAATCAGCGCCTGCCAGTATGGCTCCTTCGCGCGCAGATTGGGCATGTAGACGCCGGTCAGCAGCAGATTGCCGATTGCCACGTCAACAAGCCGCCACGGCTCCGCCACGGCGTCCGACACCGGCCCCACTTGGCGGAACCGCCGGCGCGATGCGATCAGCACGCCGTTGCAGCCTTTCGGCGGTACCACCGTCGTCTTCCAGCGATAGCCGAGCAGATCGAGACCGGCACGCAGGCGGGCGCCCGCATCACCGTCGCGGTATTCGGAGATGACCAGCACATCCGCCTCGTGCGCGGCCACGGCCGCGACGATCGCCGCGGTGCGGCCGCCCCCACCGGCGCGGATGTTCCAGGAAAGTACGCGCATGCTGGTAAGAAAACGGCGCGGGCTACTTGCGCTTGATGCCGCCCTGGGTCATCGCCAGGCTGGCGCCCAAAGTCATGGCGCCGCCCGCCATCGCCAGGATGACCGAACCGATCATCATGCCGATCAGCAGGTTCGGTTGTGGCGTCGGCATGGGCGCGCCCTTGGTGTTTCTGTTGCGGTGCATCGCACGATTCCCTTTCGAATCCTATGACAAGGGCATTATTAGCGAGGAATCAAGTGTGGAACGGCCCGCGACACAAGTGCGCGACCGGCCATCCTTCCGACGAACCACGTTCCGCGGGGGTTCGCGAGTGCGTGGCGGGCGGCTACGCTCGCCCCATCAGACCCGCTTCCCGTAACTAGGCAAAAGGACCAAGCGATGGCGCGCGTGCCCTATCTGGAAAAGGCCGACCTGGCGGAAGCCGACCAGGACCTGCTCAACCGGCCTATCTGGCTGGCCAAGGCGCTGGTGAATTCGCCCAAGGCGGCAAGGGCGTTCTTCGGCCTGGGCGGCTACATCCGCCACGGCAGCAAGCTCGATCCCCGCCTGCGGGAACTGGCGATTCTGCAGGTCGGCTGGCTCGCCCGCTCGCCCTACGAATGGTCGCACCACGTCAAGCTGGGCCACGATTTCGGCGTCAGCGACGCGGACATCCAGGCGCTGATCGATGAAACCGCGGGCAACGCCACGACACTCGACAGCCTGACGAAGGCGGTGCTTGCCGGCGCCCGCGAGATGACCACCCAGGGCGCCATGTCTCCCGGCACCTTCGGCATGCTCCAGGCCGCACTCGGCAATGAGCAGATGATCGACCTGACCCTGACCATCGGCTTCTACAACGCGGTGGTGCGGGTGCTCGCGACCCTGCAGATCGACGTGGAGCCCGACTACATGCCGTATCTTCAGCGGTTCCCGCTCCCGGCATAGTCAGCCCGGCGGCGGCTCGAACAATGCATTCGCCGGCCTATATCTTCCTTACGCACCCAGCACGGGAGATGTCAGGTGAAGGTCGGCGTCCCACGGGAGATCAAGACACACGAATACCGGGTCGGGCTGACCCCGGCCGGTGTTCGCGAACTGGCCCTGCACGGGCATCGCGTCATCGTCGAGCGGAATGCCGGCCTGGGCATCGGCTGCGGCGACGATGCCTACGCCGCCGCGGGCGCCGAGGTCGTGGACACCCCGGCGGCGGTGTTCGACGTGGCCGAGCTGATCGTCAAGGTGAAGGAACCGCAGCCGGAGGAGATCGCCCACCTGCGCCATGGCCAAGTGCTGTTCACCTACCTGCACCTGGCTGCCGACAGGGCGCAGACCCAGGGCCTGTTGCGCGCCGGCGCCGTCTGCATTGCTTACGAGACCGTGACGGACCGCACGGGCGCGCTGCCGCTGCTTGCCCCGATGAGCGAGGTCGCCGGCCGCATGGCGGTCCAGGTCGGCGCGCATTGCCTGGAGCGCGAACAGGGCGGCGCCGGCATCCTGCTGGGCGGCGTGCCCGGCGTCCCGCCGGCCAAGGTCGTGGTGCTGGGCGGCGGCGTGTCGGGAACCAACGCGGCGCGCATGGCGGTCGGGCTGGAAGCCTCGGTGACCATCATCGACAAGTCCCTGCCGCGGCTGAAGGAGCTCGACCTGCAGTTCGGGCCGCGCGCAACCACGCTGTTCGCGACGTCCGAGGCAATCGAGCACGCAGTGCTCGCCGCCGACCTGGTGATCGGCGCGGTGCTGGTGCCGGGCGCGGCGGCGCCGAAGCTGGTCAGCCGGGACATGGTGCGGCGGATGCGGCCAGGGTCGGTGCTGGTGGACATCGCCATCGACCAGGGCGGTTGCTTCGAGACGAGCCGCCCCACGACTCACTCCAATCCGACCTATGTGGACGAAGGCGTGGTGCATTACTGCGTGACCAACATGCCGGGCGCGGTCGCGCG
>DATNEJ010000422.1:0-3459 GCA_035606775.1 Acetobacteraceae bacterium
ACGACGACGGGGCCGCGCGCCCGAATGCGGGCGGTCGGCCGCAGCTTCGTCATCGCCATTCCGGCACTGATCCTGCCGTTCCTGATCCGCGCCGCGGTGGTGGAAGGCGTCGCGACGGCGACCGAGGTTTCCACCATCGGCATTGTCTATTCCGTGCTGGCCGGGCTGCTGGTCTACCGGGAATTCGACTGGTCGAAACTGGTGCCGATGCTGGTACGTACCGCGTCGCTGACCGGGGCCATCCTGTTGATTGTCGGCGCGGCCACCGCGATGGCCTGGGCCATTACCAGTTCCGGCTTTTCCCATCTGGTCGCCGGCTGGATTGCCGGCATGCCGGGCGGGAAAGTCTCCTTCATGGCGATCTCCATCCTGCTGTTCACCGTGCTGGGCAGCATCCTGGAGGGCATTCCGGCCATGGTGCTGTTCGGCCCGCTGCTTTTCCCCTTGGCCCACCAGATGGGAATCCACGAAGTGCACTACGCGATGGTAGCGATACTGAGCATGGGTGTCGGCCTGTTCGCCCCGCCATTCGGTGTCGGCTACTACGTCGCCTGCGCGATCGGCGGCTGCGACCCGGATGCGGCGTTCCGCCACATCTGGCGCTACCTGCTGGCGCTGATGGTCGGCCTCGTGGTCATCGCGGCGGTGCCATGGATTTCCATCGGATTCCTGTGAGCCAGGTCCGCACGCACGACAATCTCAATCATTGACCAACCAACAAAGGAAACAGTCCATGCGACCCACCCGCCGTTCCCTGATGCGCGCCGCCGGCGCAGCGCTCGCGACGCCCCTCATCGCGCGCTACGCGCACGCGGCAGAATATAGCTGGAAGTTCGCGCACACCGCGCCGCAGACTTTCCCGCTGCATATCCGTCTGGTGGAAGCCGCCGCCGGCATCAAAAAAGATTCGAACGGCCGTATGGAGCTGCAGATCTTTCCCGATGCGCAGCTTGGCGGCGACAACGACCTGCTGTCGCAGGCGCGCAGCGGCGCCATCGAGTTCTGCCAGCCCACCGGGCAGATCCTGGCGTCGATCCTGCCGGTCACCGCGATCAATGCGCTCGGCTTTGCGTGGTCCGATTACGCGAAGATCTGGCCGGCGATGGACGGCGACCTGGGCAAATATGTCCGCGCCCAGATTGCGGCGAAGACCGGCCTGGTGGCGATGGACCGTATGTGGGACCTCGGCTTCCGGCAGATCACCACCAGCACGAAACCGATCAAGGCGGCGTCTGATCTTGTCGGACTGAAGATCCGCACGCCGGTCGCACCGAGCCTGGTAACGCTGTTCCAGGCGCTGAAAGCGGCGCCGCTGGCGTTGCAGTTCACCGAGGTCTACTCGGCGCTGCAAACCCACATCGCCGACGCACAGGAAAACCCGCTGACCCTGATCAAGGTGACCAAACTCTATGAAGTGCAGAAATACTGTTCCATCACCAACCATGTGTGGGACGGCCACTGGTTCACCTGCAATGCCGCCGCCTGGAAGGGGCTGCCGGACGACCTCAAGATGATCGTCGCACGCAACCTCAACGATGCGGCGCTGCGGGAACGCGCGGACGTGGAGTCGGGTGAGAAGACCGCGCGCGGCGATCTGGAGAAGGACGGCATGATCTTCAACGTCGCCGAGACGCAGAGCTTCCGCGACGGCCTGAAAGCCGCCGGCTTCTACAAGTCATGGCGCGCGAAGCTCGGCGACGAGCCGTTCGAGATTCTGGAGCGTTACTCGGGCAAGCTTGGCTGATCGCGGCTGGGTCAGGGGCCGGCCAGGAAGGCGCGGACCGCGTCCAGGAACACATCGAGCTGGTCGTGGTGGACCCAGTGGCCGGCCCCTGACACCGCGAGCTCCTTGCCCTGCTGGAAATGGCCGAGCCGTCGATCCGATGAGGGGCTGCGCGCCCAGCTTTCCGTTCCGTAGACCAGCAGGGTGGGACAGGTGATGCGTGACCAGAGTTCGGCGATGGCCTGCCGGGTCATGTCATAGGGTGGCCACAGGCGCACATACTGGTCGAACTTCCAGCTATAGGTCCCGTCCTCGTTCTGATTGACCCCGTGCTGCGTCAGATGCCGTGCCTGGGCCGGCGTCAGATGCGCGTTAGCCCGCTGCATCCGGGCATAGGCTTCCTCGACCGTGGCATAGCGGCGCGGCACCCGGCCGGAATAGGCGCGCTGCTCGTCGATCCAGGACCGCATGCGTTCGGCGATTGGCTTGCGGTCAGCCTCTGCATGGGAACGTGGGCCTGGTCCCAGCCCTTCGATCGCCACCAGCCGCCGCACATTCTCGGGATAGATGCCGGTGTAGCGGAGCGAGATGTTCCCGCCGAGGGAATGGGCGATGATCGAGACGGGCGCCAGCTTCTGCTGATGGATCAGTTGCGCGAGGTCATAGATGTAATTCGCCATTGTGTAATGGCCCGAGGCGGACCAGGCGGAATCGCCGTGGCCGCGCAGGTCCGGGGCGATGATGTGATAGTCGTCGCGCAGGGCCGAGGCGACCCAGTCCCAGTTGCGGCAATGGTCCCGCCCGCCATGCAGCAGGATCAGCGGCGGCGCGTCCGGATTGCCCCAATCGACATAGTGCAGGCGCAGGCGCTGCGAGAAGAACACGCGGGAGGTCGGACCGGAGCCGGTCGCACCTGTGGCTGGATTTCGCTCCGGGGGGACTGGTTTTCGGGCCATCGAAGCGATTGTCTCCGTGTTCAGGCTGGGCCTTGTTTGCTCGACGTTATCACGCCGCCGCGGCGCAATCCCACCTGTGCGATGATCCGCGCCGATGACGCGCACTCCCGAGCCGGCTTACGCCGCCCACAGTTGAAGCCGCCCCGGCGAGGGTGCAGACTTTGACAATCGTCTATGGACCATCGGCCGGTCCGCGAACGACGCCGCGCGGCGTGATACGCTTGCGGACGGCCGCCAAAGCATAATGGGGGAAGGCAATGTCGATACTCAGGGACCTGCTTACCAATTCTCTGGCCAGCATCGCCTTCGTGGGCTGCGCGTTGGGGAGCGTGGCGCCGGCGGCGGGCTCGCAGCCCCAGGCGCAAGGGCGCCGGCGGGAAGTCGTGGTCAACGGCAAGCGGGTCAAGACGATCGATGTCCATGCACACTGCATCGTTCCGGCTGCCGCTGCGCTGATCAACCACCCGCTCGAAGCACCGGGGTTGCTGATGGCGGACACCAGCGCGCGGATCGCCGCGATGGACGCACAGGGGATCGACGTGGAGGCGCTAAGCATCAACCCGTACTGGTATCGTGCCGAGCGCGATGCCGCGGCACAGTTGATCAAGGTGCAGAACGAAACCCTGGTCCAGTTCTGCGCTGCCAATCCCGAGCGCTTCGTCGCCTTCGCGACGGCTTCTCTGCAACATCCCGATCTCGCGGCCGAACAGGTCGAATACGCGGTCAAAACGCTCGGGTTTCGCGGGGTCGGCGTCGGCGGCAGTGTCGCGGGGGAGGAAC
>DATNEJ010000459.1:0-4796 GCA_035606775.1 Acetobacteraceae bacterium
CGAGTACAACTACGGGTTCGATGCGCAGACCGGGGAGTTCAAGGACCTGGTGAAGGCGGGGATCATCGACCCGACGAAGGTGGTGCGGACGGCGCTGCAGGATGCGGCGTCGGTGGCCGGGCTGCTGGTGACCACCGAGGCAATGGTGGCAGAGAAGCCGGAGAAGAAGGGTCCGCCGATGCCCCCGGGCGGCGGCGGAATGGGCGATATGGATTTCTGAGATCGGAACATCCAGGCCGGGCATCCGCTGCTCGGCCTATGGCGTCGATCGGAGATTCCGAACGGGAGCGGGCCGCAAGGTCCGCTCCTTTTTGTTGCAGTCCAGGGTTTATTGCTCGGTCTTTGGTTGTCGGGCAATGCGCGCGACGCTGATAAAGTGAGGCTCCGACCGGTTCCGCTCGCCAAAAAGCAGCGGCGGACACTCGCTTTCTCTTGAGGATCGTCACGGCACCGTGATTGACAGAGATCACGCTTTCTGTGCCAACTTTGGTTTGCAATCGTTTTTTGGCTAGCCTTGCTGCGCTTCCGTCTGGCGGGTGCCCGTAAGATATCCCAAGACCCGGTTGTCTAACGCGGTGTGTGATTTCCATCGCCGCCCAGGACGGAGAACGACGCAGACCATGGCTACCGGAACAGTCAAGTGGTTCAATACCACAAAGGGGTACGGGTTTATCGTACCACAGGATGGCGGCAAGGACGTTTTCGTCCATATCACCGCGGTACAGGCCGCTGGATTGCGCGGCCTGAATGAGGGACAGCAACTCAGCTACGATATTGAGATGGAGCGCGGCAAAGCCGCTGCGACCAATCTCAAGCTCGACTGATCGGCCGGCCCGTTCAACACCAGTCTGTCAGTGCACGTCCATTGTGCATTGGACGTCGGCATCGGAAGGAGTGAAGAGACCATGGCCGTTGGAACGGTGAAATGGTTCAATGCAACCAAAGGCTACGGATTCATCATGCCGCAGGATGGCGGCAAGGACGTCTTTGTCCATATCACCGCGGTGCAGTCCGCAGGTTTGAAGGGACTCAATGACGGCCAAAAGGTCAGTTACGAAGTGGTCATGGAGCGGGGCAAGGCCGCCGCCACCAACCTCAAGCTCGCCTGACAGCGCAACTTCGCAGGATCGCTCGTCTGCCGCTCCCTGAGGAAGGCATCCCCAGGGACGGTCGCTGGCGCGCCACGATGCTTACCGGACACGCCCTCGCCCCGAGGCCATGATCCACGACCGCAGTAATGCCAACCGGCGGAAGCGTCGACTCTTCCAACGCTTTCGCCAGTTGGCATTACGCTGCGTTGGCAGGCGGCGGCGCGCCAACCAACTGCTTATGCCAACGGTCATTCTTTATGACTGTTGAAATAAGGCGGACTGCGGAAGAGTTGATGCTCGTCGGGCGCAACGGGTATCCTGGATTTGGCCGAAACCGTTTCACGGTTTTGTCAAAGGCTGATTGCAATCCCCGTCAGGCCAGGTTCCCTATCGGACCAGTCCGTCCACAAAGGCTTTCAGCCCGGGCAAGCGGGCTGTCGCTGCCCGGCTCGCGTGCAGGATGGCGCGAACCGACGCCACCGCTGTCGGCAGGTCGTCGTTGACCACCACGTGGTCGAATTCTTTCCAATGGCCGATCTCGTCGCGTGCGACCGTCATGCGGCGAGCGATTTCGGGCAGGTCGTCTCCCGCGCGGGCCCGCAGCCGGACTTCGAGCGCCGAAAGATCCGGAGGCAGGACGAAGACGCCGACCACGTCGCCCGGAAGCTTGTCCCGCAGCGCCTGGTGGCCCTGCCAATCGATGTCGAAAACCACGTCGTGGCCTGCCGCCAGTGCCACTTCCACCGGTGCGCGGGGAGTGCCGTAAGCGTGCCTGCCCTGTAGGACACGTGCCCATTCGAGCAGTGCCCCGTCCTGCTCCATGCGGGAAAACGCGGGTTCGCTGACGAAATGGTAGTGGACCCCGTCGATTTCGTTGCCTCGTGGCGGGCGGGTCGTGACGCTGATGGAGCGCTCCAGCTCCGGCTCACTGGCCACCAGTTCATCGGTGATGGCCGTCTTGCCCGCCCCCGACGGCGCGGACAGCACAAGGCAAACACCGCGCCTGGAAATCGTTGTCATCGCACCGTGCCGTTCATTCGATATTCTGGACCTGCTCGCGAAGCTGCTCGATCGCGGCCTTCAGCTTCAGGCCAACGGCCGTCAACGACGCCGAACTCGATTTGCTGCACAGCGTGTTGGCTTCCCGATTGAACTCCTGCACCAGAAAGTCGAAACGCCGGCCGATATTCGCCGCCTCTCGCAGCAAGGCGTGGGCCGCCTCGATATGGCTGTGCAGGCGGTCCAGTTCCTCGCGCACGTCAGAACGGGCGGCGAGCAGCGCGACTTCCTGGGCGAGCCGCTCTTCCGGCAGCGCAGGCGCCTCCCGCAGCAGCCCTTGTAACATTTCCATCAGCCGAGCCCGATGCGCAGCCGGCTGGCCCGCCGCCTCGGTTGCCGCCAGATCGCGTAAGGCAGCGATTTCCGCCAGCAGGTCGTCCAGCATGCCCGCGAGCCGGCCGCCCTCGTCCCGCCGTGCGGTGACCAGGCTTCGCAGACCCTCGACAAACCCCCTCGTGACGCTGCCCGCCGCCGTCGCACGCTCCTCCGCCGGGTCGATCGCGGCTTGGCGCATGATGCCGGGCAAGGACAGCAACGCCTCGGCGCGCGGCACTGGGCTGCCGGGGATGCGCCGGTGCAGATCGAGCGCCAGCGCCACCACCTGCTCCAGCGCCGCCGGATCGACGCCCAGGCGAGCCTCGGTTTCCCGTTTCACCGCGAGGTTCGCGGTGACGTTGCCGCGCTTGAGTGTCTTGCCCGCGGCCTCCCGCAGGGCAGGTTCCAACGCGTCCCAGCCATTCGGCAGGCGGATTCGCAGATCGAGGCCACGCCCGTTGACGCTGCGGAACTCCCAGGCCCATGACAATCCGTCGACGAGGCCCTCAGTGCGGGCGAATCCGGTCATGGAGGCGAGGGAGGTGCGCATGGCGCGGTCTTCTATCAGCGGTCACCCTGGCTGCGAACCTGGAATATCCCGCGGCCCGTGGCACGCATCCGCGCAGCGCTGATCACCGGCGCATCCTCGGGTATCGGGCAGGCGCTCGCACTGGCGCTGGCCGGCCCCTCGATGCGGCTGCACTTGGCGGGGCGTGACGCCGGCCGGCTGGAGGTCGTCGCCAAGTCTTGCCGCCAACTCGGCGCCACGGTCGCAACGCGCCTGATCGATGTGCGCGATGCCGACGCGATGGCGGATTGGATCATTGGCGCGGGCCCTCTCGACCTGGTGGTGGCCAATGCCGGAATTGCCCCGGGGACTGACGGCTCGGCACCGGAAAGTCCCGGGCAAAGCCGAGCGGTGTTTGGGACGAATATGGAGGGGGTGCTGAATACGGTGCTGCCGGCGATGCAGGTCATGCGTACCCAGCCGGTGGGGGCGGACGGCGTGCGTGGCCGCATCGCCGCCATAGCCTCGATCGCCGCTTTCATCCCCGCATCGCCGGCGCCCAGTTACTGCGCATCGAAAGCCGCGGTCGATAGCTGGATGGTCGCCACGGCGCGGTCGTCCCGCGCGCAAGGCATCCGGCTTACCAGCGTCTGCCCCGGATTCATCCGCACACCGATGACGGAAGGAAAGCGCCGTTGGATGCCGGGCCTCATGGCGCCGGACCGAGCGGCGCGCATCATCCTGCGCGGCATTGCCGCCGGGCGGGTTCGCGTCGCCTTCCCCTGGTGGCTGATGGCTGCCTGCCGCCTCGCAGCATTGCTGCCGCCCCGGGTGTTCGGCACCCTCGCCGCGCCTCGATCAACAGAAGCGTAACGGAGGTCACTGTGGACAAGCCGGCGCGTCCTTCTCACCAGCCCCCTGGTGTGCATCACAAAACCATAGGCGACCTGACGGTCACGGCGCTGAATGACGGAATGTTCGAAGGCTCATTCGCCTTCCTGGCGGACTTTCCGGCGGACGAGGCGGAGCGGCTGCACGGGGAGAGCTTCCGCGCCATCCCGCCCAGACTCGCGGTGAACAATTTCCTGGTGCAGACACCGGACAAGCTGATCCTGGTCGATGGTGGCTGTGGCGGCGTCATGGGTCCCGGTCTCGGCCATCTGGCTGGCAACCTCGCCGTCCTGGGCGTGCGGCCGGATCAGATCGACACGATCCTGTGCACGCATCTTCACCCCGACCATGTCGGCGGGCTGGTCGATGCCGCGGGCGGCGCCGTATTCCCGAACGCCGAATTGGTGCTGCATGAAGCCGATCTGCGCTTTTGGGCCGACGACGCCACCTTGGCCGGTGCCACCAGTGATCAGTACCGGCAGTTCACCGAACTCGCACGCACCGTCATCGCCGCTTATCGCGACAGGACGCGCGGCCTGACCGGCGGTGAGGCGGTTCCCGGCATCACATTGGTGCCGGAGCCGGGCCACACCCCCGGCCATTCCGGCTGGATGATCGCCTCGGGCAACGACACGCTGCTGATCTGGGGCGACATCGTGCACATGCCGGGGATCCAATTCGCAAAGCCGGAGGCCGCGATGGGGTTCGACGTGGATCCGGCCCTGGGCATTGCCACGCGGCGGCGCATCATGGACATGGCCGCGACCGATCGCCTGTTGGTTGCCGGCATGCATCTGGATTTCCCGTGTTTCGGCCACGTGGTTCGCGCGACAGAGGGTTATGCGTTCATCGCCGATGTGTGGACGCCGACGCTCTGAGGACCAGGCGCTCTTGAGCCGCCGGCATTTGCGGCAGAGTATTGGAACCGGAAT
>DATNEJ010000480.1:0-5575 GCA_035606775.1 Acetobacteraceae bacterium
AGCGCCTCCACCGCGCCGAAGCGCTTCTGCACCCGGTCCAACTCGATCTTCATCGCCTGTCCGCCTTCGCCACCGCCGCGTCGGGCCATACGCTGGCCAGGGAAGCGGCGGCCTCCTTCAAGGCCTGCGCCAGCACCGGGACGCGGTCGCCGCCGATGCGCAGATGCGGTCCGGCGACAGACATCGTGCCGTGCGCCTGCCCGTCCGCGGCGCACACGGCCACCGCCACGGCCACCACGCCGCGTTCCGCCTCCTGGTCCGCGACGGCGTAGCCTTGGTACCGGACCTGCCCCAGTTCCGCCAGCAGCGTGGCCTCCGCGTCGATCGTGCGCTCGGTTGGCCGCAGCCGGCCGAACCCGCCGCGGCGGGCGAGCGCCAGCGCGTCGTCGTCGCCAAGCGTCGCCAGGAACGCCTTGCCGTTCGCGGTAGCGTGCAGCACCACCGGGCCGTCCATCCCGGGCTGGTACATCAGGCCCGGCGGCGCGCCCTGGGCGAAGGCGAACCAGGTCAGGCCTTCTTCGGTCGCGAGCGTCAGCCGGACCAGTTCCCCGGTTCGCGCGGCCAGGCCGTCGAGCACCGGTGGGACAAGATCGAGCAGCCGGCTGGCGCGCAGCACGCGATGGCCGAGCAGGGCGAAGCGGACGGTGAGGCGGTAGGGACCCTCGGGGCCGTCCTGTTCCACCCAGCCCAGCGGCTTCAACTCCTGCAGCAGGCGGTGGGCCGCGCTTTTCGGCATGTCCAGGGCGGCGGCGATGTCGGACAGCCGGCACGGGGTGCCGGCGGTGGCGAGCAGCTCGACCACCTCGGTGCAGCGCTGGAGCAGTCCCTTGACAAGCCGCATGCTATTGGAACACCGTTCCACCAAGAGCGATCACGCTAAGGGCATGCGGGTCCGCTCGTCAACCGCGGAGGCGTGGTGATTGGGGACTTTCCGATGCGGACGGCGCTCTGTCGGGTCGTCGGAGGCGCGGCTTCCGACCGGCGGAGCGGCAGGCCGGCGGGCCCAATGAGTCACCGTACCCAGCGAACCCGCTGCGAAAGATTGTGCACCGGGGTGCTGCCGGACGCGGCGGGCGAAACCAGGGGATGGCGGTCCCGATGCGAATGAGGCGGGTGCTGTCGGGCAGCCGGACCGTGGCCGGAATCGTCGTTTTCCTGCTGGTGTGGCAAGGCGCGGTGATGCTGTTCCGCATCCCCGATTACATCCTGCCAACGCCGTGGGTGATCCTGACCGATGCCGCGCAGAAATGGCGCAGCCTTTCCTACGCCGCTTTCTTTACCGCGCAGCCCATGCTGCTGGGCTTTGCGCTCGCGATCGTGGCCGGTGTGCTGATCGCGCTGGTGGTGGCGTTCAGCCGCACCACGCAGGCGGTGGCCTACCCTCTGCTGGTGTTCCTGCAGATCGTGCCGAAGATCGCCGTGGCGCCGCTGTTCATCATCTGGTTCGGCTTCGGGCTGACGCCGAAGGTGCTGCTGGTGTTCCTGCTCTCGTTCTTTCCGGTGGTGGTCGCGGCCATCACCGCATTCCGCTCGATCGAGCCGGAGATCATGGAACTTGCCCGCTCCACGGGCGCGGGAAGGCTGCGCATCTTCCGCATGGTGCAACTGCCGCATGCGCTGCCCGCTTTGTTCGGCGGCTTCAAGGTCGCCGCGGCGCTGGCCGCGACGGCCGCGGTGGTGGCCGAGTTCGTCGCCTCCGATCGCGGCCTGGGCTACCTGCTGATGTCGTTCAACGGCAACCTGGACACGCCCAGCAGCTTCGCGGCGATCTTCGTTCTTTCCGCATTGGGACTGGCGCTTTACGGGCTTGTTGAACTGGCGGAGGCCCTGGCGCTGCCCTGGCACGTTTCGCGCCGCCGCGCGACCGGGGAAATCGCGGATGTCTGAGCGTGGCGCCGCTGTCGTCACGGGCGGTGCCGGCGGCATCGGCCGCGCGCTGCTGGCGCGCCTGGGCCGCGACGGCTATGCGCCGGTGTCCTGGGACCTTACCGCCGAAGCGCCGGCCGTAGCGCTTGCCATGGCGGTGGATGTCACCGACGCGGAGGCCCTGGATGCTGCCGCTGCGCGGACAGAAGCCGAAGCCGGCCCGATCCGCGCCCTCGTCGTCAATGCCGGCGTGCTCGGCCCCATCGCGCGCGTGTGGGAGGTCGCACCGGAGGAAATCAGGCGCGTCCTCGACATCAACCTGCTTGGCGCCTTCCTGACAGTGCGCGCGGTGGTGCCGCGGATGCTGCGGAACGCCGGGCCGAATCGCGGGCGAATTGTGCTGATGACGTCGGTGCAGGGCAAGGAAGGGACCGCACTGGGCGGCGCCTACGGTGCATCGAAGGCCGGGATGATCGCGCTGACCAAGACGTTAGGGAAAGAGCTGGCGACGTCGGGCATCGCCGTCAATGCGGTGGCACCGACTGTGGTGCGCACCAGGATGGAGGAGTCGCTGTCGCCCGAACGCCGCGCGGATCTGCTGGCGCGCATTCCCATGGGGCGATTCATCGAGCCCGACGAAGTCGCCGCGATGGTGTCCTGGCTGTGCAGCGACGCCTGCAGCTTTTCCACCGGCGCGGTGTTTGATCTCTCCGGCGGACGCGCCACCTACTGAAGGACAGGCCTATGCTGTGCGGTGAAGCGGTTGTGGCGATCTGGAACGGCATCACGCCGGAAGGGCGCGACGAGTTCTACGCCTGGCACCTGACCGAGCACATGCCGGAGCGCGTGGGCATTCCCGGCTTCCGCCGCGGCCGCCGCTACGTCGCCGTCGATGCCGGCACGCATCCGGAGTTCTTCACACTGTACGAAGCCGACACAATGCAGGTACTGCAAGGCAGCGGCTACAACGACCGGCTGAACGCGCCGACGCCGTGGACCAAATCCGCGACCGCGCATTTCCGTGCCACGGCACGCAGCCTCGCGCGCGTGCTGGCCAGCGAAGGCCCGGGCATGGGAGGCATGATGCTGACCCTGCGCTTCGACGCGGATGCGGGGGCGATGCCGACCTTGATCGACGCGGTGCGTGCGGCGGCGCGCGGGCCGCGGATCACGGGGGCGCATCTTTGCACGGACAATGTCGCCGCGTCCGGTGTCCCCACCGCCGAATCGAAAGCTCGCACGGATATCGAGGCACCACCCAACTGGTTCGTGCTGGTGGAGGCAACGGATGCCGCCGCGCTGCGCGACGTGTTGGCGGATGCGGTGCTGCATGCCGCCGGCGCGCGAGGAACCGTGCTGCGCGGCTGCTATCGGCTGGAGCATGTGCGCACCAAGACGGCGTTCGGTCCGTGACACCGGCGCTTGGCAAACAGGGAGGAAACACAATGACAATGCACTATCGCCCGACACGCCGGCACGTTCTGGCGGGCGCCGGCGGTACAGCCCTCGCGGCGGCCTGCATTCTTCCGGCGCGCGCGGCGGATCAGGTGACATTGCGGTTGAACTGGATCCTGAACGGGGTCTTTTCGTTGTTCTATAACGGACGCGACAAGGGTTTCTATCGGGACGAGGGCATCGACCTGACGATCGGCGAAGGCCAGGGCTCGGGCTTGACTGTCCAGTCCGTCGCGGCGGGCGGCGACATGTTTGGGCTGGCCGATGGCGGCAGCATCATTCTGGGTGCGTCCAAGGGCGCCGGTGTGCGCGCCATCATGGGCATCATGAACAAGTCGCCCTACGTGATCTCCATGCGCGCGGATTCCGGCGTGCGCACGGTCAAGGACCTGCCGGGCAAGACCATTGCCGTGACTCCGGGAGAGGCCGGTCTGCCGCTGCTGCAAGCGATCTGGAAGGCAAACGACATCGATCCGTCGTCGGTGCACCTGCTGAACGTGGATGGTGCCGCCAAGATGGTGGCGGTGCTGAACAAGCGCACGGATGGGCTGCTGGCGGGGCTGGACAGCCAGGTCGTGATTCTCAAGCACAAAGGATTGGAGCAGGTGATCCTGCCTTACGCCGATCTGGGGGTGAATACACAGGGCGTTTCGATGTTCACCACCAACGCGATGCTGGAGAAGAATCCCGACCTGGTGCGCCGGCTGGTGCGGGCGACTGTGCGCTCCATGCAGGAGGCACAGAAGGACCCCGCCGAGACTGTGGCCGCCGGCATCAAGGCGAAGCCGGAGCAGGACCGGTCGATGTTCAACGACCAGCTCGCGGCGGCGGCGACGTTGTTCTACGCGCCGGGCGACAAGGCGCATCGGCTTGGGTTCATGATGGAGGAAGACTGGGCGCGCACATTGGACCTGATGAAGCGCTACCAGGACCTGAAGACTGACAAGAAGGCGACGGATTTCTTCACCGACAGTTATCTGCCTGACAAGGCTGCGTAGTTCCTCGTTCCGGATCGCGGTGCTGGCACGTCCGGAATGTGCGGAATTCCGGATGACGGGTTGACCGGCGGTTGCGGTGCGCTAAATGAGGCGGATGGGCATTTTCGACCGCTGGTTCTGGGAACCTGGCTGACCGCTTTCTTGTGCGGCGCCATGTGGTTAAGGTATCCGTCACTACTTCCGTAGTGTGCTATTCGCGGCATCGCAGAAAGAATCAAAACGCAGATATAAGAAGATGCACGCAAATGACGCAGATGGTCGGAGATTGAATGATCTTCCCGGTCCTATGATTAGGCGGCACGCCTATCGTGTTCGGTACGCCTGGATACCTTGAAGCGATCGACGTGGATTCATTTGCGTATCGCACATCTCGTAGAGCAGTCTATACACGTATCAACATTTTCGTATTGGCATGCCGACCAGCGGATATTTCCCGGCCCTGATGGTCAAAGGCGAAGCTGCGTTCAAAAATCGAGTACGTGGCGCACGGCCCATGAAACCGCACCATACCATCTGCGCAATTTGCGTGCATCTTTCTTCATCTGCGTTTCAACACTTTCTTGTCCGGCCGTGCGAGAGGACTCGACACGCCGACCGAGGCTAAATACGACCGCAGCCTCTTTGAAAGAAAATCGGGGCATGATTCACGCGATTCCTGCCACTCGGTCCCGCGGCGACCCCGCCCTATCCCGGTGTCCGGGCGAACAGCGCCGCGAACAGTCGCTTGCTCTCCACCAACCCCTCTTCGGTGAAGACGACGGATTTCGCCTTGCCGACCGGGTTGTCGATCACTCCCTTGCGGTACAAGCGGTCCAACACGTCCGAGTCATGGCCTTTCCATGCCCTGAAGCCATCGTGCAGCGTGAGGGAAAGCAGCGCCAGCACGGTGTCGTCGATCTTGTCGGTATCGATGCCCATGATTGCAGTTCCTCCCGACGGATCGGGTATCGTCGGAACCCGGCAGGCTGCTTTGCAATCTTGAGGTATGCCCGGCCCTCGCGGGCCGCAAGCCGTGACCGCTTCAGGCGGCCCAGTGACGCCGACGCCTCGTGTGTCCGGCCTCGCGATAGGAACGCCGCGCACCGGCTTCGTTCAGGCCCAGATAGAACTCCCGCACCTCCGGGTTCTCGCGCAGCGCCGCGGCCTCGCCTTGCAGCATGATCCGGCCGTTCTCCATGACATAGGCATGGTCGGCGATTTCCAGCGCCAGCACCGCATTCTGCTCGACCAGCAGTACGGTCAGGCGCTGTTCCTGC
>DATNEJ010000494.1:0-2464 GCA_035606775.1 Acetobacteraceae bacterium
CATCAGGACCTGTACGGCGATCTGGTCTTTCCGCTACAGGTCGTCATCCTGCTCAGCCGGCCGGAAACCGACTTCACCGGCGGCGAGTTCGTGCTGGTGGAGCAGCGGCCGCGTGCGCAGTCGCGCGTCGCGGTCGTGCCGCTCTCCCAAGGGGAAGCCGTCATCTTCCCGGTGCACCACCGTCCAGTGCAGGGCACGCGCGGTCCTTACCGGCTGACCATGCGCCACGGCGTCAGCCGCATCCGCAGCGGTACCAGGCAGACGCTTGGCATCATCTTCCACGATGCTGCCTGAATCGGGCGGACCGGTTCAGCCCTGCGGACGGAACCCGAGTATGCGGGCAAACCGATCGCAATAGGCCGGCCATACTTCCGGGTTCAGCAGCCGTTGAGGCCGCTTGCCGTCGAGGATGTCCAGCATCTGTTCCGCTGCGATCTTCGCGATGTTGTGGCGGGACTGCCGCGTGATGCCCGCCGTGTGCGGGCTGACCAGCACATTGTCGAAATGCAGCAGCGGATGATCGGACGACGGCGGCTCGTCTTCCCACACGTCCAGCCCGGCGCCGGCAATCTGTTTCGCCGTCAGCGCTGCCGCCAGCGCGGCTTCGTCGTGGATGCCGCCGCGCGCTGTCGTGATGAAGTACGCATGCTTCTGCATCGTCGCGAACTGCGCGGCGCCTACCATGCCGCGGGTTTCAGCAGTGTGTGGGCAGTTGATCGACACGTAATCGGCCTGGCGCAGCAGGTCGTCGAGCGTTTCCACCTTCTCCGAACCACGCGCCCGCACGTCGGCAGCGGACAGATACGGATCGAACGCCAGCACCCGCATCTGAAACAGGCCGCGGCATAGTTCGGCGACACGGGAGCCGACATGGCCGATGCCGATAATGCCGATGGTCCGGCCCTGCACATCGTCGCCCATGAAGTCGCGGCGGTCATAGGACTGGCCGCTGCGCATGGCGTGATCCGACAGCATGATCCGCTTGGACAGCGCCAGCATCATCGCCATCACGTGTTCGGCGACCCCTTCCTTATTGCCGCCGGCCTGGTTGACCACGGCAATACCGTGTGCCGTGGCATCCACGAGATTGACGGTATCGAACCCTGCCCCATTAGTTGACAGCACGACCAGGTTCGGGCAGCGCGCCAGCAGGGGCGCGTAACCCTGGAACTTCATCGCCAGTTCCTGTCGGGAAGAACCGATCTGGTACGCATGCGCCTGGTCAAGAACCGGTTCCGCCACCTCATCCGGGCTGTCGTTGGTCAGCTTGTCCACCTGGATGTCGGGGCGCTTCCCCAGGATATCGAGGTAAACCTGGGCGGAGACGTTATTCACATAAAATACCCGCTTCGTGTTCGGCGCCATTGTCGACCTTTCAGCAAGACCCGCTTTCGTGCAGCCAGAGCGTGATCGTCGCAGGCGGAATCGCCGGAGACGTGAATCACGCGATCAAACCCAGAGCGTGATCGTCGCAGGCGGAACCGCCGGAGACGTGAATCACGCGATCAAACAAAAAGCTAGAGTCTGGTCGGCGCTTCTATCGGCGCCGAACAGACTCTAGCGTCGGGTTGCGCGGTTCGGCAACCGGACGCATCGTCCCGGGACAGGGAGAGCAGGAGAGACGGGCATGAGCCTCGCCGGTAAAGTCGTGCTGATCACCGGGGCCGCGCGCGGGCTGGGATTGGCCTACGCAGCCAGCCTGGGTGCGGCGGGCGCACACGTCGTCGCGGGCGATGTGCTGGACTGCGCACCGGCTGTCACGGCCGCGGGGAACCGCGCAATCGGTGTGCGGCTGGACGTCGCCGACATGGCCTCGGCCGAGGCCATGGCCAAACGGGCAGTGCGGGAATTCGGACGGATCGACGGGCTGATCAACAATGCGGCGCTGTATGGATCCCTGCGCGGCGGGCGTTTCAACGCGATACCGGAAGCCGACTGGGACGCCGCGATGACAGTGAACGTCAAGGGCATCTGGAACTGCTGCAAGGCCGTGGTCCCTGCGATGCGCCAGGGCGGCGGCGGCTCGATTGTCAACATAGCCTCCTTGGCGGCGACGTACGGCATGCCCTTCGCGTTGCACTACACCACATCGAAGGCCGCGGTGATCGGCCTGACGCGGGGACTGGCGCGCGAACTGGGCCGCGACAATATCCGCGTAAACGCGGTGGCGCCGAGTGCGGTGATGACCGAGGGAACCGTGGAGTTCCTGGCGGACAAGCTGGACCGCGGCCTGGAGGTGATTCGTGCCGGCCAGTCAATCCAGCGGACCCTGGAGCCATCGGATCTGACGGGAACGATCGCCTGGCTCATTTCCGACGGCAGTCAGTTCGTGACGGGCCAGACGATCGCGGTGGATGGCGGGACGGTGATGCTGTAGCAAAACCGGGTACAACCTGACCTTCCCTGGATCGGGACTACCCTCGCCCTTTCCGTGCGATGAACTCCGGAAATGCGTCCTCGGCCT
>DATNEJ010000497.1:0-31107 GCA_035606775.1 Acetobacteraceae bacterium
ATGGAGGGCAAGCTGTCCGAGGTGCGTGACGCCTTGCCGCAGGTGATCAACACGCCAGAAGTCCGCTTCGACTGCGACGACGTACGAAAATTCGCGGTCATCGAGGAGGTCGCGGCGAGGCTGCGGGCCGAAGGCGCGAAAATATCGGAAACCGATGGAGTGCGCGTGCTCACCGAGGACGGATGGTGGCTGCTGCGTGCGTCCAACACGCAAGCGGTCCTGGTCGCGCGCGCAGAGGCAACGACCGAGCCGGGGCTGGAGCGGCTGAAGGCAGCTCTGGTTCAGCAACTGACGGCCTCCGGTTTGCACGCGCCGGATTTCACCGGCAGCCACGCAGGCCACTGATCCGGATAGACAACGGCCAACGCGGCAACGTTCCGGTCCGCGGTCTCTTTCCCCGTTCGGCCGGTCGAAGGTAAACCCGGTGCATGTCGCTTCTGCAGATCTCCGGGGCCGTCATTCGTCTGGGCGGCCGCACCCTACTGGACGGGGCGGACCTGACCATCGACGCCGGCCGGCGGGTCGGCCTGGTCGGCCGCAACGGCGCCGGCAAATCGACGCTGCTGCGTGCCATCGCCGGCGAACTGCCGCTCGATGGCGGCGAGATTCGCCTGTCCGCCCGCGCTCGGCTTGCCACCGTCAGGCAGGAGGCGCCCGAGGGGCCGGCGTCGTTGCTGGATACGGTGCTGCAAGGCGATCCGGAGCGCCTGATGCTGCTCGCGGAAGCAGAGACCGCCGATGCGCACCGGCTGGATGAGGTACATGAACGTCTGCGTGCCATCGGCGCGGACTCGGCACCGGCCCGGGCGGCGACCATCCTGGCGGGGCTTGGTTTCGATGAACAGGCGCAGGCCCGGCCGGTCTCGGCCTTTTCCGGCGGGTGGCGCATGCGGGTTGCCCTGGCGACCGCGCTGTTCGCCAATCCGGACCTGCTGCTGCTGGATGAGCCGACCAACCATCTCGACCTTGAAGCCACATTATGGCTGGAGAGCTGGCTGGCCCGGTTCCCGGGGGCGGCCATCGTCGTGTCCCATGATCGTGGCCTGCTGGACCGCGCGGTCGAGGCTATCGCCCATCTTGATCGCGGGAAACTCAGCCTGACCCCCGGGGGTTTCGATGAGTTCGTGCGCATCCGAACGGAGCGGGCGATGCAGCAGGCGCGCGCCGCCGAAAGGATCGCTGCCGAACGGGCACATATCCAGTCCTTCATAGACCGGTTCCGCTACAAGGCGAGCAAGGCCCGCCAGGCCCAGGCACGGATCAAGGCGCTGGGCCGCCTGCCGCAGATTGAGGCGATGGTCGAGGATGCGCCGACCCGCTTTGCCTTCCCCGAACCGGCACGCATCGCCCCGCCGATCCTGGCTCTCGAGCGGGTCTCCGTCGGTTATGACGCCACGCCGGTGCTGCGGAACATTTCGCTGACGGTGGATATGGACGACCGTATTGCCTTGTTAGGCGCCAATGGCAATGGCAAGTCCACGTTGGCGAAATTGCTGGCGGAACGACTGTCGCCGCTCTCGGGTGAAGCGCGGCGCGGGCCGAAGCTGAAGGTGGGGTATTTCGCCCAGCACCAGACCGACGAACTGGAGGTAGCGGAGAACCCGATCGAACACATGGCCCGCGCGTTGCCGCGGGCTACGCCGCCGCAGGTCCGCGCGCAACTCGCCCGCTTTGGGCTGGATGCCGACCGGGCGGAGACGCCGGTGGCAAATTTGTCGGGTGGCGAGAAGGCACGGCTGCTGCTCGCGCTGGCCACGCGGGATGCACCGCAGCTCCTGATCCTGGACGAGCCGACCAATCACCTCGATATCGACGCCCGTGAGGCGCTGGTAAAAGCGCTGGCGGACTTCGAGGGAGCGGTGCTGCTGATCAGCCACGATCCGCACCTCGTCGAACTGGTGGCGGACCGGTTCTGGCTCGTGGCGGACCGAACCGTGAGGCCATTCGACGGGGATCTGGACGATTATCGGGCGCTCCTGGTGGAGCGTGCGCGGCCGCCGGCCAAGCAGGACACTTCGGGCCGGAAGCCGGATCGCCGCGAACGTGCCGAGGCGCGGGCGGCGCTGGCGCCTCTGCGCCAGAAAGCCAGGGCGGCCGAGGCAGGACTGGCCAAGCTGGCATCCGAACGGGCTGCGATCGAGGCCAGGCTCGCCGACCCGGCCCTCTACTCAGCCGGCGATGCCGGCGAGATCGCCGCCGCCAATACGCGGCTGGCGGAAATACGGCGGGAGGAGGCTGAGCTGGAAGAAGACTGGCTTACTGTCGAGCAGGCGCTTGAGGCGGCGTCGTAGAGCCTGTTCGGTACAGGTAGAAGCACCGAACAGGCTCTACGCCATTGTTTGATCGCGTGATTCACGTCTCCGGCGATTCCGCCTGCGACGATCACGCTCTGACATCTGCCATCCGGCCTCGGTTACCCGACCGAAAAGGAAATGAAGCGCAGCAATTCGTGGTGCGACATCGGCTTTTCCAGAACCGTCATGACGCCCAGGCGGTCGGCCTGTCGAGCAAGGTCGGGGTCGCTGGTACCGGTGATGAGCAGGGTCGGGATCGTCACGCCCTTGCTGGCAAGCCGGTCCAACATGTCGAGACCGGTCATCCGTGGCATGTTCTGATCGACAATGAGACAGCCGAGACGGTCGAGACTTGCATCGGCCAGGAATTGCGCGCCGGACCGGTAGGTCTCGACCTGATAGCCCATGGATTCGAGCAGGCCGCGCAGCACATCGCCAACGTCGTCGTCATCGTCGACAATGGCGACAGTGGCTGCATTGTTCCGGTCGAGGCCTGAATTTTCCTGCGACTGGCGCACGTAATGATCTTTCGGTAATGGCGTGGTGAGGATAACGGTCCCGCTCGGACAAAATAAGCCGGAAAGGCGCGGCTCACTTGCTATTGTTGGGCCGTTGCGGTACCTACTCAGTAAACTTGACGGCGAATCCGGTTGACTTCCTGCACAGTGCTGCAAGATTTCGGGCCGGGGTTCGGCAGTGGAACCGAGCTTAGGGGTTGGTGGCTGCGCACAGGCTAAGTGTCGCGAGATGGATTGGCCACCGCAGGAAAATGTAAACGAAAGTTCATCGCCGATGGTGTTCCAAAAGGGACCTTAAGGATATGGCCACTGTCCTTAGGTCCGCCAATACAACAAGTGCCAAGTCGACATGTTTCTCCGTCCTGCTGGGTGAATGTTTTGTCTGAGAACGCCAAGTTGCGCTTTGACCAGTTACGCGATGCGGCGGCGTCGCCGGCCTCATCGCCCTCGCCGCCATTGCCCGTCGAGTCAGCCCAGCTCGATGATGCCGAGGTCCAGATGCGGCGCGCTCTTGGCCTGCAGGGCGGGGCGCCACGCCACCGACCGGAAGGGGAGCGTATCGAGCCGCCGCCGCGCGTGCCGGACCGTTACGGTTCGTCCACCCATCGTCGCCGGTTCGTGCAGGACGGGGAAATCCCGGTCACTGTTGTGCGTCGGGAATCCGGGCCTGATTCACCGGCATCGCACGTTACGCCGACGCCACCGTCTTCGAGCAGGTTGCAGCGTGTCGAGATTGCCCTGGCCGCCGAACTGGCTGCGCGGGACCGTGCGGAGCGGGCACTGGGCGAGGCACAGGCGTTGATTCGGGATCTGCAGACCAAGTTGGGGCATGCGGAACTGGCGAAGGATGAAGTAAGCCGGGTGGTCGAGCGCGAGCGCGAGGCGACAGCATCCCTGCACGCGGCGGCGAGCGAGCATGAGACACGCCTGAAGGATGCCATGACTCGGGCGTCCGCCGCCGAGGAGACCGTGCGATCCCTGCAAGCGGCGCTGGCGGATGAGCGTACCGCACGCAAGGCCGCTGAGCGCGCGCTGCGCACGGCCGAAGCGGGCCGCGATGCGGCGGAACTGCTGCTAAGCGAGATGACGGAGCAGAGTACGGCATCGATCGCTGTGCGCCCCGTGGAGATAGAGGCGCCGCAGCTGCGTGCAAAGCGGGGCCGACCGGCAAAAATCGCCAAGAACGTGCCGGAGATTTCCGAGTCGGAGCCGGAACCAGTCAAGTGGTGGCTGACGCCAAAGCCGGCGGGCAAGCGGCGATAGGGAACGCAACCGCCACCTGCGGCGCAAGGCACACCCGTCTGCCGCCGCGAATGGGGCGGTATCTGCTGTTCCGTTGACCGGGACCAGTGACCGGTCACACTGACGGCGTCAGGCCTGCTTCTCCCAGCCGCGCGGTCCTTGTTGCCAATAGGTCAGGTCATGCCCTTCCTGCCTGGCAGACTTCCAGCGCTCTCTCGCCGCGGCGACGGCATCGGCGTCGTTGCCGTCAAACAGGTCGAAGACTCGCTCGAAGGCGCCAAGCCGATCCGTGAGCGCGCCACCGACGACGAACAGAAAGCGCGCGCCATTCGGTGCGGCTGTGTCCGTGGAGAGCCAGATCGGCTGGAGTTCCGCATCGCCATCGGCAGCGCTTCCGTGCGGTAGCCAGTTCGGCTCCTTCACAGCCCACAATGCTTTGTCGAGTGCGGCGACCTGATCGCTGCTCGGGCACAGGATCACAGCACGCTCGCCGGCCGCCAGGGTGCGTCCGAGCAAGGGCGCAAGTGCTTCCTCGAGTGCTGTCCGCGTCAGGTGATAGAAGCCGATCGCCGCCATTAGAGCCTGTTCGGTGCAGATGGAAGCGCCGCACAGGCTCCAGGTTTTTGTTTGATCGCGTGATTCACGTCTCCGGCGAGTCCGCCTGCGACGATCACGCTCTAAACCTCGAAATGGTCGGCAACGAGGCGGTCAAGCAACCGCACACCGTATGCAGTGGCGCCTTGCGGGATGCACGGCGCGTCCTTGCTGCTCCACGCCATGCCCGCGATGTCCAGGTGCACCCACGGCTTGCCATTGACGAAGCGCTGAATGAACTGCGCAGCGGTGATCGACCCTGCGGGGCGGCCGCCGATGTTCTTCATGTCGGCGATGTGCGACTTGATCAGCTTGTCGTACGCTTCGTCCAACGGCATGCGCCACACTTTCTCATTGGTAGCCTGCCCGGCTGCGGTGAGTTTCTGCACCAGCGCATCATCATTGCTGAACATGCCGCAATACTCGTGACCGAGGCCGACGATGATCGCGCCGGTCAGCGTGGCCAGATCGACCATGAACTTCGGGTCGAATTTCTGCTGCGCGTACCAGATCACGTCGGCCAGAACCAGGCGGCCTTCCGCATCGGTGTTGATAACTTCGATGGTCTGGCCGGAGTAGCTTTTGACGACATCGCCAGGCCGCTGCGCGGTTCCGGAGGGCATGTTCTCGACCAGGCCAACCAGGCCCACCGCATCGACCTTGGCCTTGCGGCCGGCGAGCGCGGCCATCAGGCCGATCACCGCGCCGGCGCCGGCCATATCCCACTTCATGTCTTCCATGCCGCCGGCCGGCTTGATGCTGATGCCGCCGGTGTCGAACGTGACTCCCTTGCCGATGAACGCGACCGGCTTGTCCCGATGGTTCTTCTTGCCGTTCCCCGGCTTTCCGCCGGAGGCCGCGCCGTGCCATTGCATGACGACCATGCGCGGTTCGTTGCTGCTGCCCTGTGACACGCCCAGCAGCGCACCGAACCCGAGCTTGGCGAGTTCCTTGGGGCCGAAGATCTCGACCTTCAGGCCAAGCTCGGTGAGCTTGCGGCAGCGGTCCGCCATTTCCGCGGGATTGAGAACATTGGGCGGCTCGGTCACCAGATCGCGGGTCAGGAACACGCCGTTTGCAATGCCCTGCAATGGCTCCCACGCGAGTTTTGCCTGTGCGGGATCCGCCGCCAGAACGGTCACCTTGCGCAGCTTCGGCTTCTCGTCCGCCTTTTCCTTCGTGCGGTAGCGATCGAAACGATAGGCGCGGAGTGCGGCACCCAGCGCGACCTGCGCGGCTTGTTCGGACGTCAGCCCGTTGGTGCCGAAACTGGCGGCGGTTTCCCGGGTCAAAGCGGCAGCGGCTGTTCCACCCGCTTCCTCAAGCGACCTCTGGGTGATTTCCGCCGGCTTGCCGAGGCCGATCGCCAGCACGCGGGAAAGTCCCGCGCCAGGTGCGAGGATGGAGCACGTCTTGCCCTTCGCGCCTTTGAACTCCGCGGCGTCGAACGCCCGGGTGATTGCACCGCCGGTCGCTTCATCCGCCTGCTGCCACAGGCCGTTTGGCTTTTCACCTTCGCAAACCAGAAGCGCGAGTGCACCGGAACGCGGCAAGGCCGGCTTGGCGAAGGTAATATCAAGCATGATGTGACGTCCCCTGGCGTGGCAGAACCCTGGCCGAACTGTAGCAAGGCGTGCCGGTTTTGCCACGCCCCCGCCATGCGCCTAAACCTCTGCGGCGCGTCTGATCTGTGCTCGTCCCGGCGCTCCCGGATCGCGGTGCCGGTTGCGCCGCTTGCGCGCGAGCTCTTGTGGAGAAACGATGACGGAACTGCTGCAGGCCGATGAAACCGGGATCGCGCGCGCGGTAACGTTGCTGCGGCAGGGCGAACTGGTCGCGTTCGGCACCGAGACCGTCTATGGCCTGGGCGCCGATGCGACGAATGCGACAGCCGTGGCATCCGTGTTCGCCGCCAAGGGCCGGCCGCACTTCAATCCGCTGATCTGCCACTACGCAACCGCCGATGCGGCGTTCCGGCACGTGGCTGCCGATGCGCGTGCACGCCGTCTCGCTGGCGCGTTCTGGCCGGGCGCATTGACGATGGTTCTGCCTCGCGTCGAAGGCTGTCCGGTGGCGCTGCTTGCCGGCGCGGGACTGGAGACATTGGCGGTGAGGGTGCCGGCGCATCCCGACGCGCATGCCGTGATCAGGGCGTTGGGCAGGCCGGTGGCGGCGCCGTCCGCGAACCGGTCGGGACAGGTCAGCCCCACCACCGCTCGTCATGTGCTGGACGGGCTGGATGGCCGCATTGCCGCGGTGCTCGACAGCGGGCCATGCGGGATCGGCGTGGAGTCGACCGTACTCGATCTGACCGGTCCGCAGCCGTTCCTGCTGCGTCCGGGTGGCGTGACGGTCGAGGATCTGGAAGCGCTGATCGGACGGATCGGACGCCGTGTTCCCCACGTTGTCGCGCGGGCGGCGAGGAGTTTGCGTTCTCCGGGCCTGATGGTGTCGCACTATGCGCCGACACTGCCGGTGCGGCTCAACGCCAACCGGGTGGAAGCCGGCGAAGCGCTGCTCGCTTTTGGCCAACCACTGCCCGGCGCCGGCGCGGTGTTCGTCTTGAGTGAGCACGGCGACACGATCGAAGCGGCCGCCCGCCTGTTCGAGGGGCTGCGCTGGCTCGATCGCGAAGGGGCGCGTCTCGGTCTGCAGCGGATCGCTGTCATGCCGGTGCCGCCGACGGGCCTCGGCCTTGCCATCAATGACCGGCTGGAGCGCGCGGCAGCACCACGGCAATGAACGCCGCTGCTGCCGTCTGTACCGCCCGTCGCAGGCGGCACGCCGGAGACGTGGATCCACGCAATCAGACGATGAATCTGAGCCGGTTCGGCGCTTCCATCTGCACCGAACCGGCTCTGGGCGCTACACGACGCCGAAGTTGATGAGCTGCCGGACCGGCGCGCCCGATTTCAGATCGGCGAAGCCTTCGTTGATCTGCTCCAGCTTGATCTTTCCGGAGATCAGATGATCGAGCTTGAGGCGTCCTTGGCGCCACAGTTCGAGCAGTCGCGGCATGTCCACGCGGAACCGGTTGCCTCCCATGCTGGTGCCCTGAATCTTGCGGTCCCGCAGGAAGTCGGCACCGTGTAGCTCGATCTTCGTGCCGAACGGGATCATGCCGATGATGGTCGCAACGCCGCCTGGACGCAGCATCGCGAAGCACTGTTCGGCGGTGGTCTTCAGGCCGATCGCCTCGAACGAATAGGGCACGCCCTGGCCGTCGGTCATGTCCTTGATCGCCGCCACCGGATCGACATTCGATGCGTTGATCGTCTCGGTCGCACCCATCTCGCGCGCTTTTTCCAGCTTGGATGGGTTCGTGTCGATCGCGATGATGCGCGACGCACCGGCCAGTGCCGCGCCATTCACCGCGGACAGACCGATGCCGCCGCAGCCGACGACCGCCACGGTGGAACCTGGCTCCACTTTCGCGGCGTGGAACACTGCACCAACGCCTGTCATGACACCGCAGCCGACAAGGGCGGCGCGGTCCAGCGGTATTTCCTTGTTGATCTTCACGATCGCATGCTCGTGGACCAGCATGTTTTCGGCGAAGACCGACAGGTTGAAGGCCTGATTGAGCACCTCACCCTTCCACTTCAGGCGGCGGGCGGCGCCGGGCAGCAGCTTGACCTCGGTGTTCTCACACAGATTGGTGTGGCCGGTCATGCATTGCGGACACTCGCCGCAGAACACCGACAGGCAGGTGATCACATGGTCGCCTGGCTTGACGTAGGTGACGTCTTCCCCCACCGCTTCGACCACCGCCGCGCCTTCGTGGCCGAGCACGGCGGGTGTGGGGAACGGGTAGAGGCCTTCCATGAAATGAAGGTCAGAGTGGCAGAGCCCGGCATAGGCGGTGCGCAGCAGCACTTCGCGCCGCTTGGGCTTCTCGATCTCCACATCCTCAATGGTCAGCGGCTGATGAGCCGCATGAAAGACCGCTGCCTTCATGGTCGGGTCCCCTGGTTATTGCCGAAGAACCCTAGCTTTCATTCAAGGCAAGCGGAAGCGGGCGTGACGACGGCGCGCGGCGCGCATACGCGCCTGAACGACACCGCGCGTCTCCGCGACGCCGTCCCGGCCGCCGGCACCGGCATTGTGCCGGTGCCGGCCCATGCGGCTTACTTGCTGCCGCTCGACGTTGATGCACCCGTGCCCGCAGGCATGTTGCTGGGCGCTGTACTGTTGCCGCTGTAGCTGCCACTGCCGCCATAGCTGCTGCCGCTGTTGCCACCGGCGTTGTATTCGCGGCCACCCTGTGCCGCCGCAAGGCTTTCCTGGTTCAGCCTGTCAACCTCGGCATTCTGTGCGGTTGGACTCATCGAATGCGACGACCGCGCGGCGTGATGCGCCTTGCCTCCGCTGTGATGCGTGCCGTACGCATCAGAGTCCGCAGCCTTGGTGACATGCTTGGAAGACCCGGGAACACCCGTGGCGGGCTGGGTCGTGGCGCCAAGCGCAATCATCGGTCCCGCCGCGAGCAAACCGAACGTGCAAACTGCCGCGAGCAAACGTGCCTTTGCCATGTTCCTCTCCTTCCCACTGAGTCGCGCGAACCGGCCCGCGCGTCGCTTCCGCGCGGTGCCCCACCGACTGTCCTCAACGTGGGCAGTGGCGGCGTGGGCTGCCATCACATCCTGTTGCGTGCGATACATTTCAGTCGCCTACCTGAATTGGTATGGCGATGGCGCCCGTCTCACCGATCGGCGCGAACCTGTTGCCGATAAGGGGCATGCGCAATGACTGACGAAGCCGAACAGGTCATCGCCGAACTCATCCAGACGCCCGCGTTTCGCTCGGCCGCGGCGACGTTGGAACGTGAACATTCCCGGACCGTTGAGGAGACCGTCCGACTGACCGAGACGGCGGCGCCGCCCTTTCAGGAAGCCGCACGTGGCAAGCTGTGGCTGGATCTGGCGCGGGCAAACGGCCTCCAGGAACTGGAGATGGACGCTGTCGGCAACGTGACCGGCCTGCGCCGCGGAACGGGCAACGGTCCGCTGCTTTGTGTCGCAGCCCATCTGGATACGGTCTTCCCGCCAGGCACCGCTGTGACCGTGCGGCGGGAGGGCACGAAGCTGTTTGCCCCCGGCGTCGGTGACGACACGCGCAGCCTCGCGGTGCTGCTGGCCTGGATGCGGGCACTCGATGCGGCAGCGATACGCACCCGTGCGGACATCCTGTTTGTTGCGGATGTGGGTGAGGAAGGATTGGGCGATCTGCGCGGGATGCGGCACCTGTTCCAGGAGGGGCGCTACACGGATCGGATCGCTGCCTTCATCACCGTGGACAGCCCGAACATGGAGCAGATCGTCACCGGCGGCGTCGGCTCCAAACGATACAGGATCCAGTTCACCGGCCCCGGCGGTCACAGCTACGGTGCGTTCGGGCTGGTCAATCCGCTCTACGCAATGGCCGACCTGACCGGCCGGCTTGGCCGGTTCGATGTCCCGGCGTCTCCGAAGACCACATTCAGCGCCAGCGTCACGGGCGGCGGAACGTCGATCAACGCCATTCCGAACAGTGTCTGGACGGAGTACGACCTGCGGTCGGAATCCGCCCAGGAACTGGACCGGCTGGAGCAGCGGTTTCTCGCGCTGGTGGACACGGCAGTGGCGGCAGAGAACGCCGTGCGTTCGACCCGCAACGGGCCGGTCAGCGCCCGGGCGGTGAAGATCGGCGACCGGCCCGCGGGCCGTACGCCGGAGACACATGTCCTGGTCCGCTATGCGCAGGCGGCTCTTGCGGCACACGGCTTCACGGCGCGGCTGGGCTACTCCTCCACCGACGCAAACCTGCCGATGAGCCTGGGCATTCCGGCGATCAAGATCGGCTCCGGCGGCACCGGAGGCCGCGGACATTCCCTGGAGGAATGGATCGACGTGGAGCCCGAGGCGAGCGTCCGCGGCATGACGGCCGGGCTGGCAACCGTTCTTGCCGTGGCGGGGCTTGCCTGAAGCGGGAGCCGCAGAAGGGAATACCCCGCAGGAGGCCGTTGCCCGGCGGCTGGGGCGATGATCTACTCCCACACTGTGACCGGAATGGAAGCGTCCGCGCCATGAAGCTGATGTGGTTTCACCTGATGCCCTATACCGAGCTCCCTGATGACTTCAAGGAGAAGCACCCGTCGGTATGGGTGGATATCCACTCGTCGCTGTTCGACCCGAAACGCGCGCACCTGATGTACAACGACTTCATGGATGAGCTCGAATACGCCGCGGATTGCGGCTACGACGCGATCTGCGTCAACGAGCATCATTCCAACGGCTACGGGCTGATGCCGTCGCCCAATCTGATCGCCTCGTCGCTCGCGCGCCGGACGACGGACGCGACGATCTGCGTGATGGGCAATTCGATTGCGCTGTACAATCCGCCGACGCGGGTGGCGGAAGAATTCGCCATGATCGATGTGATTTCCGGCGGGCGGCTGATCGCCGGTTTCCCGGTCGGCACGCCGATGGACGATTGTTTCGCCTACGGCCAGAACCCGAGCCAGTTGCGGGAGCGGTATTTCGAGGCGCACGACCTTCTGCTTAAAGCCTGGACGGAGACGGAGACGTTCGCGTTCAACGGCCGCTATAACCAGCAGCGCTATATCAACATCTGGCCGCGTCCCATTCAGCGGCCGCACCCGCCAATCTGGATACCAGGTGGCGGCTCGATCGAGACATGGCAGTGGTGCGCCCAGATGGACTACGTGTACTGCTACCTGTCGTACTACGGCCATAAGATCGGCAAGGCCACGATGGATGGGTTCTGGGCCGAGATGGACAGGCTGGGAAAGGATCGCAACCCGTACCGCGCCGGCTTCGCGCAGACTGTGGCGGTGGCGGAAAGCAAGGATCAGGCGCTGGAGCTTTATGGTCCGGCGGCGGAATACTTCTTCGGCCGCTGCCTGCATATCGATCCCCGGTTCGCGGCGCCGCCCGGCTATACCACCGAGGCAACGATGCGCTACGGCCTTACCAGCCAGGTCAGCGCCGCCGCCGCGAAATCCACCGCTCGGCCGACAGCAATGCAGGATCTCGTCGATGCGGGCTACATCGTCATCGGCTCGCCCGCCCAGGTGACCGAACAGATCGTGGAACTGGCGGAAAACCTGAACGTCGGCAACCTGATGCTGCTGATGCAGTTCGGGAACATGAACAAGGAGCTCACCCGTCGCAACACCAAGCTGTTCGCGGAAAAGGTGATGCCGACACTGAAGAAGTTCTACGGCGAATGGGAACACCGCTGGTGGCCGCAGCCGATGGACGATGCCCGGCGCGCCGCCATTCCCGCCTGGCTGCCGACCACGCGTGCCGCGGAATGATCGCGGGCGTGCCGCTAGCGCGTGATCGTCGCAGGCGGAATCGCCGGAGACGTGAATCACGCGATCAAACAAAGTATTAGAGCCTGTTCGGTGCTTCTGTCTGCACCGAACAGGCTCTAAGGGAGAGGTTTCAATGGCTCGCAAGCAGATCGTCTCGCCGCGGATCGGCAAGCCGAGCGGACATTTTTCGCAGGCGAATGTGGTGGAGGCGCGCGGGCGCGTGGTCTTCATCTCAGGCATGACGTCGAAGCGTGCCGATGGCAGCGTCGCCGGTGTCGGCGATATCGAGGCGCAGACCCGCCAGATGTGCGAGAACGTCAAAGCGGCCGTCGAGGCCGCCGGCGGCACCATGGCCGATATCTGCCGCGTCGATGTCTATGTGAAGGACATGGGCGGCTTCGACATCATCCACCGGGTACGCCGGGAGTATTTCCCCGATCCGCCGCCCGCTTCGACCATGGTTGCGGTCAGCGGCTTCACGCATCCGGACTATCTGATCGAGATGAACGCGATCGCCGTTCTGGACTCCTGAAACCGAACGCGGAGGTTTGCGCTCATGGATGCCTGGGCGCCCTTCATCCCGCCGGTCCCTGCCGCCCCCGCGGAGCCGCTGCGGTTGCGGCAGTTTCTGCGCGCGATCCGCACCAATGCCCTGACCATGTGGCCCGAGGCTGCCTATCGTCAGCCGCTCATTGCGCGGCCGTTTCTCGGGCGGTTGAACGTCCTGCTGAACGACCCCGACGACATCCACCGGGTGCTGGTGGACAACCATGCGAACTACCGCCGCTCGCCTGCTTCGATCCGCATCCTGCGGCCGATCACCGGCCAGGGGCTGCTGTTGAGCGAGGGGGAGACTTGGCGGCTGCAACGCCGCACGGTCGCACCCGCTCTGGCCCCGCGCGTGCTGCCGCTCCTGGCACGGCACGTCGCGGCGACCGCGTGCGACGCCCTTGATGCGATCGCTGCCCGTGCCGACGCGCCGGTGGATCTGCTGGCGGCGATGCAGGGGCTGGCCCTGGGCATCGCCGGGCGATCGATGTTCTCCATTGAGATGAACCGGCACGGTCCGGCTATGCGGGACCTGTTGACCGAGTTCGCCCATCGTCATGCGCGCCCGCACATGTTCGACATGCTGCTGCCGCCGTCCGTGCCGACAGTGCGCGATATTGGCCGCCGCCGCTTCCAGGCGCGCTGGATGCGGCTGATGGACGGGGTCATGCGTGAGCGTCTGGACCAGGCGCCGCCCGACGCGCCACGCGATTTGTTCGATCTGCTGCATGCCGCGCGCGATCCGGAATCGGGCACAGGATTCACGCCGACCCAGCTTCGCGACCAGGTGACGACCCTGATCCTGGCCGGCCACGAGACGACAGCCGTCGCGCTGTTCTGGGCGCTGACCCTGCTGGCACAGGCGCCGCGCGAGCAGGCGATGCTGGCGGAGGAAGCGAGCCGCATCCGTATCGATCCCGCGGCGCCGATGGTCGATGCCGCCTCGCTGCCGCGCACCCGCGCGGTCATCAACGAGACGCTGCGGCTGTTTCCGCCCGCCTTCACCATCGTCCGCGAAGCGATCGGGCCGGATCAGTTCGGCACCATCAAACTTCCCGCCCGCTCGGTCGTCATGATTGCGCCTTGGGTGCTGCACCGCCATCACGCGTTCTGGCGCGACCCCGCGGTGTTCGATCCGTCTCGCTTCATGCCTGACGCGGCATCGCCGCCGCGGTTCGCCTTCATGCCGTTCGGTGCGGGACCGCGTGTCTGCGTCGGCGCGCAATTCGCCTTGCTCGAAATGACTTTGGTGCTCGCGCTGTTCATGCAGCGCTTTCACGTCGCGCTGGCGGATATGCGGCCGGTGTTGCCGGTCGCGGTGGTGACTACGCAACCCGATCATGCGCCGCCATTCCTGCTGCGGGCGCGCTGATCGTGGAATTTGCGAAAAACTCGGAACCTGACGATTGTGGTGCTGCCCGTTCAAGCCGCCGCGCGCGCGCTGTCCAGCCGGTAGCTTTCCTCGATATGTGCGGCCAGCGCATCGGTCACCGGCTGATGCGCGCGCTTTCCCTTCAGCATCAGGATGCCGAACGCCGGCAGTTTCGGCAGCCCTTCATCCGGCCGCATCTGCCGCAATCCCTCGGGCAGGACGGTGATGGCGCAGACGGTCACCGCAAGGCCCGCCAGCACGGCTGCATGCGTGCCGGCCTGGGTCCCGGACATGTAGGCGACGCGGTAGTGCCGTCCCGCCTTCTCCAGCGCCTCCACGGCGGCCGCCCGCCAACTGCACTGTTCGTGCGCGAGCGCGAGCGGCAGCGGATCCTGCCGGTGCGGGGCATAGCGGGTCGATGTCACCCATGTGAGGGGGCCGCGCCACAGCGGCATTGAGGGCCAGTGGCGCGGTTCGTTTCCCTCCGATACCAATGTCAGGTCGAGCTCGTCCGCCTTGAGCTTCTGTACGAGGTGATCGGAGGACGCGCACAGCACGTCGACCTGTACCGCCGGGTGTGATTCGGCGAAGCGCCGCAGAATCCCCGGCACATGGCTCAGCGCATAGTCGTCGGGCGTGCCAAGCCGCACCAAGCCGGTGATCTGAGGGGCGCGGAAGGTCGTGAGCACCTCATCGTTCAACATGAGGATCTGCCGGGCGCGCGACATGAGGTAACGGCCGTGCGGCGTCAGTTCGACGGCACCGCCCTTGCCCCGGCTCAGCACCTTCTGACCGAGCAACTCCTCCAGCCGTTTTACCTGCATGGAGACGGCGGACTGCGTGCGGCCGACATGGATCGCCGCCTGGGTGAAGCTGTGGCCTTCCGCGATCAGCACGAACGCACGCAGCAACTCGGGATCGAGAACGGGCGGAAGCGACATACCCATCAAAATATCTGATTCCGAAGATCAATACAATTCGTTTTTCTTATCCTACAGATGCACACACATTAGGGCTTGGTCGCGTGATTCACGTCTCCGGCGATTCCGCCTCCGACGATCACGCTTGGGTTTGATCGCGTGATTCACGTTTCCGGCGGTTCCGCCTCCAACGATCACGCTCAGAGCCCCATTCGGCTGGATCAAGGAGGGTCCGATGTCCGATCATCTGCTGACGGTCTCCAGCGCTTCCACCCGGCTGCCGGCTGCATCGAAGACAGTGCTGGCGGCGGTCCGCGCGGTATCGCGCGACGGGGTCCGGGCGCTGCTCCTGGCGTATCGTGTCGCCACCACAAGGCGGGTGCTGCGTGATCTTGATGCACGCCTGCTTGCGGATATCGGCGTCACGCCGGCGCAGGCACGGAATGAGGCGGACCGGCCGCCCTGGCATCTGCGGCCGGGCCGACCCGGCGGGCATAAGGTCCGGACAACGGGACCGCTCCTGGCCGCGGTTGCGACGGCCTGGGGCCGGTGGCACTCGCGGCGGGTTCTGGCCACGCTCGATGCGCGGCTGCTGAAGGACATCGGCGCAAGTGCCACCGAGGCGGCGACCGAGGCCAACAAGCCGTTCTGGCGCGCATAGGCCCCGGCATGCGGGACCCGCTGGCGGACGCCTGACCCCACAGGTCATGCCGTCCGGGCGGCCCCCTGGCGGATACCGCTCACCAGAAGATCGATGCCAAATAGCAGCGGCACGATGCAGCGCAGCAGGAAAGCCTGTTTCATGGCTTCCGCGCCGGGCAGAACGGTGATTGCGACAAGCGCCACCCCCAGGATCACCATCAGCGCGCCGGACAGCCAGGCGGAGCGGGGCGGAGCGGTTTTGCGCCGCGCCCGCATGACGACCTGACGCGGCGGGGGTGGCCTGCACAGGCTGACGGCCAGCAGCGTTGCGGCGGCGAAGAGGGTGGGCAGCAGGGCTGCGGCGATGGCCGAGGTACGGTGTCCGGCGTTGACCGACACAAGGGCGTCCAGCACGGCCTGAATGGCAACCGGCAGCGCGAACGCCAGGGACAGCCACCAGAGCGAGATGGTGATCGACCGGCACGCGCGTCCCAGCAGCACGCCCATGATCAGGCCGCACACGCCGTGTTCGAACATCAGGGGAAGCGACCTGACCGGCATGGCACCGGTCCCGGCCGCGACTTTGGCCGCAAAGAACCACGATATCAGGATCAGCAGGTTCATCGTTGCGAAGCCGATCGACCAGCCAAGCGAGCCGAGGACAGCATCGCGCGTGTCCGCGAACTTGACGACGGCGCGAAGCAGCCAGACCAGGAATATCAGCGCGCAGCCCTGCTCGATGCCGGCGCTGGCGACGAATGGCGTGATGAACGGCTGCGACGCGCCGGGGGCTGGCTGCGGGATCGCCTGAAGCAGCAGGGGTTCGCCGAACCACAACACGATCGCAAAGACCACCCCGCCGATGAGCCCGCCCCAGAGCGCCTCCCGCAACGGGGTGCTTTGCATTTTGACGAGACCGTATTCCAGCAGCACCACCGCCGGGACGAAGACATCTGCCAGCAGGGGACTCAGGGTCATGGAAATGGCCGAGCGGGTTGAGCGCTCCCTTACTAATGCATCATTTATACGAATTTGCATCATTTTATATCAAGAATATTTTTGCCAATAGGCAAGTAATTCTGCCGTCGGGACGCCTGGAGCGTTAGGGCGCGCCACAGACCAGAAAGCCCACCGCACTGTACGGTGGACCGGCGAAAGGCCCGGTTGCCCGTTGTGTGGGCTTGCGGCATCAACTCCGGCCATGGACGCAGCTTCACACCCGGTCCCGAAGATCCGCCTCCGCGGCCTGCGGAAACAGTTCGGTCCCAAGATCGTGCTCGATGGCATCGATCTGGACGTCCTGCCCGGCACGTCGATGGTGGTGATCGGCGGTTCCGGGTCCGGCAAGTCCGTGCTGCTGAAATGCATTCTCGGCCTGACCGAACCAGATGACGGACTGATCGAGATCGACGGGTGCGACCTGCTCGCCATGCCGCGCAGCGAGCGGGAGCAGGTGCGCGCCGGGATCGGCATGCTGTTCCAGAACGGCGCGCTGTTCGACAGCCTGCCGGTTTGGGAAAACGTGGCCTTCGGGCTGCTCGCCCGGCACAAGGTGCGGCGGGCGTCGGCCAGGGACCGCGCCACCGGGATCCTGCAGCAGGTCGGGCTGGCGGCGAGCGTCGGCGATCTGGCGCCGTCGGAGCTGTCGGGCGGGATGCAGAAGCGCGTGGCACTCGCGCGGGCGATCGCCGCGCAGCCCGATATCATGTTCTTCGACGAACCGACGACCGGGCTCGATCCGATCATTGGCGCTGTGATCGACGGTCTGATTGTCGATTGCGTCAAACGGCTGGGCAGCACGGCCGTTGCCATTACCCACGACATGGCCAGCGCGCGCCGGATCGGCGACACCGCTGCCATGCTGCACAAGGGCCGCATTGTCTGGAGCGGACCGGCCAGCGAATTGATGGACAGCGGCAACCCGGAGGTTGACCAGTTCACGCATGGCAGGCGGGAAGGACCGATCCAGATGGAGCTGCGCCGATAGGCGGCCCGCGCAAGCCTGCCCGGATGGTTTCGGTCCTGGCGGCCGCGCTGGGTGTCGCTGCGTTCGCTCATGCGGCCATCGCTCAGTCCGACGCAACCGACGCGGCGCAACAGCTTGCCGGCCTGTTCATGCAAAGCTGCCTGCCCTACGCCGGTAAGCCCGGTGCCCTGCGCGCGTGGGCGCGACGCACCGGCCTGCCGACGCTGCCGGACCAGGCTCGTTCGGCCTTCCTGCACGGCGCGCCCGGCGTCGCCTTCGACGCATCCATTCCGGGCCACGGCAAGTATGTGCTGGCTTCCTCCGATGACGGCATCTGCTCCGCCATCACCAATGCCACGACCGATGCGGCCGTGGCCTCCGCGCTGGAGGACGACCTGACGCATATCGGCATCGCCTTCCGGCTGGTGATCGAGCGGGACGACAAGCAGATCAACGCCATCCACTACCGGGAATATCTTGCGGCGAAGAATGGCCAGGGCTGGCGACTCCTTGTCGCCACGGTAAAGGACCTGAAGGGCGGTCAGGCGATGCTGACCGCCGCGCCGGAATAACCCCGAGCCGGGAGCGGGTCTGCTTGGCCAAGCCTGTATCGCGTTTCGTCTGCCAGTCATGCGGTGCCGTTACCCCGAAATGGGCGGGGAGCTGCGCGACCTGCGGCGAATGGAACACGATCGAAGAGGAACCGATCGCAGTCCGGCCCGGCCCGGCCGCCAAAGCTCAGCCGGGCCGGCGCGTCGCCTTCGTCGGCCTGGCCGGTTCGGCGGAACCGCCGCCGCGTGCGCCGACCGGAATCGCGGAACTTGACCGCGTGCTGGGCGGCGGCCTGGTGCCGGCTTCCGTCGGGCTGGTTGGCGGCGATCCGGGCATCGGCAAATCGACGCTTCTGCTGCAGGCGGCCGCACAGCTTGCCCGCGCCGGGCGGCGCGTCCTCTACATCTCCGGCGAAGAATCCATCGAGCAGGTTCGCCTCCGCGCCCGCCGGCTCGGCGTGGCGGATGCGCCGATCGAGCTGGCCGCCGCGGTGAATGTCCGTGACATCGCTGCCAGCCTTGAACAAGCCAAGGACGCAGCCCTGGTCGTCGTCGATTCGATCCAGACCATGTGGCTGGATGCGATCGACAGCGCCCCCGGCACGGTAGCGCAGGTGCGGGCCTGCGCGTTCGAGCTGATCCGGCTGGCCAAATCCGGCAGCTTCGCCCTGGTCCTGGTTGGCCACGTCACCAAGGACGGCGCGATTGCCGGGCCGCGGGTGCTGGAACACATGGTCGATGCGGTGCTGTATTTCGAAGGCGACCGCGGCCACCAGTTCCGCATCCTGCGGGCGGTGAAGAACCGCTTCGGCGCGACCGATGAGATCGGCGTCTTCGAAATGACCGATCGCGGGCTGGCGGAAGTGGCCAACCCCTCCGCGCTGTTCCTGGCCGAACGGCGGGGGAATGTGGCGGGCAGCGCGGTGTTCGCCGGGCTGGAGGGAACCCGGCCGGTGCTGGTGGAGGTCCAGGCGCTGCTGGCGCCCAATGCCGGCGGCTCGCCGCGCCGTTCCGTCATCGGCTGGGACGGCGGGCGGCTGGCCATGCTGCTGGCAGTGCTGGAGACCCGCGCCGGCGTGCGGCTGAACATGACGGACGTCTACCTGAACATCGCCGGCGGCCTGCGCGTCAATGAGCCGGCGGCCGACCTGGCGGTTGCCGCAGCCATTGCCTCCGCTGCGTTCGAAAAGCCGGCCAGCGCCGGCATGGTCTATTTCGGGGAGGTGGGCCTGTCCGGCGAGGTCCGGCAGGTGGCGCAGGCAGAGGCGCGCCTGAAAGAAGCCGCAAAGCTCGGGTTCCTGGAAGCGTCGCTGCCGCGGCGGTTGGCGCACGGCAATCGCCGCCTCGCTGCACCGGACGGACTGCGGCTGGAGGAAATCGGCCACATCGCGGATCTGGTTGCACGGTTTGCGCCGGAATCGGGCAAGCCGGCCTGATCGGCGCTTGGCGGCAGGCACGGAGCGGACGATAACCCCGACGGGGTGACCCGCGGCGGAGCAGATGGCAGCGCATGACATGGGTTGACCTGGCGGTCCTTGGCGTACTCGCACTGTCTGGCCTGTTGGCCTTCTTGCGAGGACTCGTGCGGGAAGTGCTGGGAATCGGCGCCTGGGTCGGGGCAGGCTTCGCCGCCGCGCTGGCACTGCCTTTCGTCCGCCCGTTGGGCCACCGCTGGATCCCCGCCCCCGAACTGGTGGATCCGATCTGCGTCGGCGTCGTTTTCCTGATATCACTGATCGTCCTGCTGCTGATCGCGCGGGCCATCGGCCGTGTGGTGCGGGGGTCGCCGCTGGGCGGGGTTGACCGGACCTTGGGTCTGGTATTCGGCCTCGTGCGGGGTGCAGCCCTGGTCGTCCTCGCCTATATCATCGCTGGGATGGCGATCTCGGTGGACCACTGGCCCGACTCGGTGCTCGAGGCCCGGATGCTGACGCCGACCTTCAAGGCGGCCCACTGGGTGGTCGAGCGGATGCCCGAAGGCTACAAGCCGCGTCTGTACGCACCCCCGCCCGGCCGGGAGACAACGGCAGACGCGCTGTTGCGAGTGACACCTCAGGGAACTGCGCTTGGACGGCCTGCCGGCAGGCAGTCCGACCGGGATTAGGAGAGGTCTGACATGACGGCCGTGACGCGGTGCATCGACGACGACACGCTGCATGAGGAGTGCGGCGTCTTCGGCATCTGGAACGTCCCCGACGCCGCGGCGGTCACCGCTCTCGGGCTGCATGCCTTGCAGCATCGCGGGCAGGAAGCAACCGGTATCGTCAGTTTCGACGGCAAGCGGTTCCACTCGCATAAGGGCATGGGCCTGGTTGGCGATAATTTCGGCGATGCGCGGGTGATCGCCGGCCTGCCGGGGCAGATCGCCATTGGCCACAACCGCTATGCCACCACTGGCGACACGGTGCTGCGCAATGTGCAGCCGCTGTATGCCGATTTCGAGTTCGGCGGGTTCGCGGTGGCGCATAACGGCAACCTGACCAATGCGCACGTGCTGCGCCGCGCGCTGGTGCGCCGGGGCTGCCTGTTTCAATCCACCACCGATTCGGAAGTCTTCGTCCACCTGATCGCCATCAGCCTTTACTCCACTGTCGTGGACCGGTTGATCGACGCACTGAAGCAGGTGGTCGGCGCCTATTCCCTGGTCGCCCTGTCGAATGAGGCGCTGATGGGCGTGCGCGATCCGCTTGGAGTCCGGCCGTTGATCCTGGGCCGCGTGGTGCGCTCCGCCGACGGGGGACGGCTCGCGCCGGATTCCATTGGGGGCTGGGTGTTGGCAAGCGAGACCTGCGCACTGGACATCGTCGGCGCGGATTTTGTTCGCGATGTGGAGCCGGGCGAGATCGTCGTGATCAACGACCAAGGCGTTCACAGCATCAGGCCGTTCGGCAAAGTGCGTGAGCGCTTCTGCGTGTTCGAGTACATCTACTTTGCCCGGCCCGACTCGGTGATGGAGGGCACGCCGGTCTATGACGCGCGCAAGGCGATCGGTGCGGAGCTGGCACGCGAATCGCCGGTGCCCGCCGACGTGATCGTGCCGGTGCCGGATTCGGGCGTCCCGGCCGCAATGGGGTTCGCCAACGAAAGCGGCGTGCCGTTCGAGCTCGGCATCATCCGCAACCACTACGTCGGCCGGACCTTCATCGAGCCGACCGATCACATTCGCCATCTGGGCGTGAAGCTGAAGCACTCCGCCAACCGTCCGGTGCTGGAAGGCAAGCGCGTGGTGCTGGTGGATGATTCGATCGTCCGCGGCACCACCAGCCGCAAGATCGTGGAGATGGTGCGGGCCGCCGGTGCGCGCGAGGTGCATATGCGCATCTCCTCCCCACCGACCACGCATTCCTGCTTCTACGGCATCGATACGCCGGAGCGGGGCAAGCTGCTGGCGGCGCGCCACAACGTGGAGGAGATGGCAGGCCTGATCGGTGCCGACAGCCTGGCATTCATTTCCATCGACGGGCTTTACCGTGCGCTTGGCAAGCCGGGCCGCGATCCGGACAAGCCGCATTATTGCGATGCCTGCTTCACCGGGGACTATCCGATTGCCCTGCCGGACCAGGCGGACAACTCCGAAAGGCAACTGAGCCTGCTCGCTGAAAGCAACTGATGCCGGGCGTGCTGGACGGTTGCGTGGCGCTGGTCACCGGCGCCAGCCGCGGCCTTGGCGCGGCGGCGGCCGTGGAACTCGGGCGGTTCGGCTGCCAGGTGGTGATCACCGCGCGCACCCAGGGCGGGCTGGAGGAAACCGACGACGCGATCCGCGCGGCCGGCGGCAGCGCCACCCTGCTGCCGCTCGACCTGCACGAGGGCGCGCAGCTCGATGCGATCGGTCCGACCTTGCTGCAGCGGTTCGGCCGGCTGGATGTGCTGGTGCACGACGCGGGCGTGCTGGGCCGGCTGACGCCGGTCGCGCACATCCTGCCCGACGACTGGGCGGACGTGGTGGCGGTGAATTTTGCCGCGGCGTGGCGGCTGATCCGCACCTGCGATCCGCTGCTGCGCATGGCGCCGGCGGGACGCGCGGTGTTCGTGACGGATGCCCGGGCGAGTGAGCCAAAGGCCTATTGGGGTGCTTACGGTGCGACCAAGGCGGGCATGGAGCACCTTGTGCGGACCTGGGCGGACGAGGTCAGGACCACGCGGCTGCGCGTCAATCTGTTCGATCCCGGCCCGGTCTCGACACGGCTGCGCGCGCATGCCTTTCCCGGAGAGCCCCCGGGCATCAAGCCGGCCCCTGAGACCGTGGCGCCCGCGCTGGCCGCACTGTGCCTGCCCACGGAGACCCGGCACGCAGCGCTGGTGAGGGCGGCCGAAGCGGCCTGAGCCTACCCCGGGGGCAACGTCCTTGCATGGCGTTGGCCTGAGCCGCGGCTTCGCGCCGATCAACAATGCTCGATAGTATTGACTCCACAACGAAACCGGCGCGAGTGTTCTGGCGTCTGGTGCCCGATCGCTGCGCGCTGCTCCGATTGGGCGCCAGACGCCTTGTTGTCGGAGCGCGGTTCGCGCTGTTCAGACTGTGGACTGAAGCGATCGCGCTCCAGAGCCGGCTCGGTATGGAGAGAGGCGCCGAACCGGCTCTGGCACTTAGTTTGATCGCGTGATTCACGTCTCCGGCGATCTCGCCTGCGACGATCACGCTCTAAATCAGTGGCGCGGCGTGCATGCGGTACGTGCTGGCTTTGCTGATCTTCCTCATTGCCGCCCCGGCCTGGGGTGACAATGATCTTGTGCTGCCGACTGTGGAATTTTCCGCCACGGCGGTACACCAATCGGGTGCCTACCAGACCAAGGACACGATCTATTACGCCGGCGGCAAGCTGCGCATCGAGCGCGGGCACGGGTTCACCACGACGATTCTGGATCTGACGACGCGGACGCAATGCATCCTGATGGTCAATCATACCTATCTGATTCTCCCGATGGATGACGAGCTGTTCCGCCGCTTCATTGCGCAGACCGTGGACACCACCGGTGCGACCAAGGTGGGGACGGCGGTCCTCGACGGCATGCAGACCACGAAATATGCGTTCGGCGATGCGGGCGAACTGAAGGCGGCGGGGTATTACTGGCTGACCAAGACCGGCATCATGATTCGCCGCGACTACGATGACGGCGTGTACGGCCAGGACGTGCATCACAAGGAGTTCCTGACCAACATCAAGATCGGCAAACAGCCGCTACAGCTTTTCGGCATTCCGGCGGGCTATACCAAAGCGAAGTGATCGAATCGGGTACCTTATGAAAATTGGTGCTGAGGGTTGACCAGGGGCGCAGCCGCCACACGGACGTTGCGCGGGCAAACCGGCATATATGTGGCGATCTAGGAAAGACAAGTGGGACGGCGGCGCAAAACCGACACGTCGGACCGTCCGCAAAATCGAAGTCACACCAGCGGCCCGAACGCTTGACTCGTCGGTCGATTGTTGGGCCGCTGGTATCTCCTTGATTTCGCGCGCAGCCGCCACACCAACCCTGCGCGCATACCAGTCAGCCCTGCGGACTGCTGGTATCAATCCGCCGCGGCGCCGGCCGGTGCCTGCTCCAGCTTCGCGTCATGGCGTAGTGCCAGCACGACCAGCATGCCGATCACCGCGCAGGCGGCGATGGCCCAGAGGCCGGCTGCAAAGCTGCCGGTTTCATCCTTGAGCCAGCCCATCACGAACGGCCCGAAGAATCCCGCCAGGTTGCCGACGGAGTTGATCACCGCGATGCCGGCCGCCGCGGCGGCGCCGGACAGGAACGCGGTCGGCAAGGTCCAGAACACCGGCAGCACCGCGAACACGCCGAACGCACCGACGCAGAGCGAAATCATCTTCAATGTCGGATCGTTCAGCAGCGGCGAGACCGCAATGCCGAGCGCGGCCAGGGCGAGGGCGATCGCTGCGTGTCCTTTACGCTCCATGTGCGCGTCCGATCGGCGGCCCCACCAGATCATGCCCAGCGTGCCGACGACGTAGGGGATCGCTGTCACCAGCCCCGTCATGATATTCGTCAGGCCGAAATCCTTGACGATCTGCGGCAGCCAGAACGCGGTGCCGTAGTTGGTGGCGACCGCGCCGAAATATACGACGGCGAGTGCCAATACGCGCGGGTTGATGAGCGCCTGTCCCACGCTGATATGTTCGGCGGCTTGCCGCTGATCCTGCTCCGCCGCCAGCCGCCGCATCAGCCAGTCGCGCTCGTCCGGCGCGAGCCAGCGTGCTTCCGCCGGGCGGTCCGTCAGATAGAACCACACGACAAAGGCCAGGATGACGGCCGGAGTCGCTTCCAGGATGAACAGCCACTTCCAGCCGGCCAGCCCGCCGAAGTTGTGCAGGCTGAGGATCAGTCCGGAGATCGGCGCGCCGAACACGGTGGACAGCGGGATCGCGGCCATGAACCAGCCGATGATGCGTCCGCGATAGACCGCCGGGAACCACAGGGTGAGGTAGAAGATGATGCCCGGGAAGAAGCCGGCTTCGGCGGCGCCAAGCAGGACGCGGATGATGTAGAAGCCGGTCTCACCGGAGATGGCGGCCATCAGACCGGACAGGATGCCCCAGGACAGCATGATCCGGGCGATCCACTTGCGCGCGCCGAACCGCTCGAGCGCGAGGTTCGATGGCACCTCGAAGATGAAATAGCTGAAGAAGAAGATCCCAGCGCCGAAGCCAAAGGCGGTGGCGGAGATCCCCAAATCCTTGTTCATGGTCAGCGCGGCGAAGCCGACATTCACCCGGTCGAGGTAGGCGACGAAGTAGCAGATCATCAGAAAGGGAACGAGGCGGGCAGATACCTTGCGGATGGTGCGGGCCTCGATGGGGTCCATCGGCGCTTTCCTCCCGGTGACGGCATCCGTTGCGGTTACCGCTTTCCGATAACGATTCCGCACGGTTGCGGTTGCATCGGCGGGCGGGGCCGCCTGTAATCGCCGCATGGCAGTCCTGGTCACCGGCGCGGCGGGGTTCGTCGCGCTGAATGTCATTGAGCACCTGTTGCGCGGGGGGCGCGACGTCGTCGGACTCGACCGCATTCCCTTGCCGGAACGCGCGCGGCGGACCTTTGCGTCGCTGCCCGGAAGGCTGACTTTGATCGGCGGTTCCATCCTGTCGGATGCGGACCTGTCCCGGGCGATGACGGTGGTGCCGGTCGAGGCGGTCATCCACTGCGCAGTCATCACCGCGGGGGCAGAGCGGGAGAAGACGGCACCCGAGACGATCGTGGGCGTGAACGTGCAGGGCGCGGTGGCGACGCTGATGGCGGCGGCGCGGCGCGGTGTGGCGCGGTTCGTCTATCCCAGTTCCGGGTCCATCTACGGCCGGGCCGCGGCGGGCATCGCCATGCTGGACGAGGATGCGGTGAACCCGGCGCCGGTCGCGCTGTATGGCCTGACGAAGCGCGCTGCGGAAACCATTCTGCCGCGCATCGCCGAGACGCAGGGCGTGCGGTTCACCGCGGTCCGGCTGGGCAGCGTCTACGGGCCATGGGAATACGCCACCGGGGTGCGCGACACCCTCTCACCCATGCTGCAATCCTTGCAGCACGCAACCGCCCGTACCGAAGCCGTGCTCGGCCAGCCCTGGGTCGGGGACTATGTCTATGCACGCGATGTCGCCGCCGGCCTGGTGCGCGTGGCGGACGCGCCCGCGCTGTCGCGCACCGTCTACAACCTGGCGAGCGGCCGGGCCGCAACGGTCGAGGCGTGGTGTGAGGCTTTGGCCGCCGCGGTTCCGGGCTTCCGCTGGCGGCGGGCGCGGACGGGCGAGGCGCCGACTGTGGAGAGCCACATCGGGTTCGATCGCGGGGCGATGGACATACGGCGGATCGCTGCCGAAACGGGTTATGCGCCGGCCTTCGACTTCGCAGCGGCAGCTCGGGATTGGACGGGTTGGATCGAAGCGGGCTGAGCGTGATCGTCCGGCGCTTCTGTTTGTACCGAACAGGCCCTGACGCGATCAGTCGGGCCAGCAGCCCCGGGCCGGTTCGCAGCAAAGGTCGGTGACCTGCCCGGCCGCACAGGGGATCAGGCAGTCCAGCGCGGCAGCGAGGCAGTCGAACCGCATGGAACGGCCGATGCCCGGCTGGACGATAACGCTGGCGGGATTACGCCAGATGAGCCAGCGGCGGGACCGGCTGTTGGGCCGATAGAAGGCGAGCGCTTCCTCGAACTGATCGGCGTCGCCGTAGTGGTCCAGTTCCACGACCATGCGCAGGTCGTGGAACAGCGCCCAGGACTGGGCCAGCAGCAGATCGGGGATCGCGAAGGCGATGCTTGTTGCCTCTTGCGTCAAGGCGGCGGTCTTCATAGGGGACAACCTCGGTGCTGGCAGGCTGAGCAGTCGGATGCTCAGCCTGCCTGTTACGCGATAATCGGCACATTGCACGGACGTTGAGGTCCGGTTCCCAAGCGGCAAGAACAGGCCGCACTGTCGTCAAGTCTACGCCAGAAGAAGCCTAATTCGTTTGGTATTGATCAGTCGTACGAAGTCTCCGTCACAATGACGCGGGTAAAATCGGCCGCCAGTTCCTTCCCTTGTACTCAAAAATCCGGGAAGAACACGAAAACGTTACCGGTTGAGTCGTGCTGTTGCAATGCCAAACTCACGATTTCGCGATCACAAATTCAAACGGAAATTGCGAATGATCTCGGTCTATAGGGGCCATTGCATAACAATTCATGTCATATTTGTTTCGAGAAATCATCATAGCGTCGTACCTGTTGTCGGGCCGTCGAAAATCCGCCGGATGGAGTGGCCCCGGGGCGGGCCGGCGCCATGACGGGACCGCGTGCCGGCGGCCATTTTTTCCCGCCGGCGGAAATCGGTGTAAACCCGGCAGGGCCGTGGCCGGCGAATCGCGGTGCCGGCCGGCTTGAGTGCCGGGCAGGATTGGAAGTGCGATGAAGCATTGGCGAATCGAAGACGTCCCCTGGGACAGGTTCAGCGCCGCCGCGGTGGACCCGGGCCTGGTTCCCCTGGTCAAAGCCGCCGCGATGGTGGAGCGGAACGGCCGCGACTACGCCACCTATCTGCATCGCGTCTTCAAGGACGATCCGGATTTCCAGGCGGCCGCCGATTACTGGGCGGACGAAGAGGTGCAGCACGGTGAGGCGCTGGGCAAATGGGCGATGCTGGCCGATCCGTCCTGGGACTATCGCGCGGCGTTCGCGCGCTACAAGGCGGGCTACTCGCTGAACCTGGAGGCGGACGCGTCCATCCGCGGCTCCCGCACCGGGGAACTGATCGCCCGCTGCATGGTGGAGACCGGGACCTCCAGCTACTACACCGCGCTGTCGGAAGCGTCGCAGGAGCCGGTGCTGGCGCATATCTGCAAGCTGATCGCCGCTGACGAGTACCGTCACTTCAAGCTGTTCTACGATCACATGCGCCGTTACCTGGCGCGCGAAAAGATCGGCGTGCTGCGCCGCCTGCGCATCGCGCTGGGCCGCATCGGCGAGACGGAGGACGACGAGCTGGCCTTTGCCTATCACTGCGGCAACGAATCGGAGCGGGAAGCGTACCGCCACGGCCGCTGTTCCGCGGCGTATATGGCGCGAGCGATGGACTGCTACCGGTTCCGCCATATCGAGCGCGGCACGGCGATGATTTTGAAGACGGTCGGCCTGCCGCCGCGCGGCCGGCTGTCCGATGTCTCCGCCCGGCTTGCCTGGCGGCTGCTGCAGCATCGCCAGCGGCGGTTCAGCCGGCAGTTGGCGGCATAGAATCAACGGTTATCGCTTCGGGGTGAGTTGATCACCCGCCTCGACGCGGTCAGTCCATTTTTGCAGCGGTCAGGCCCTGCTGTAATCGCAGACAAATCACACTTACCTTCAAATAGCGTTTCCAAACTTGATCGTGCTAAAACAATCTGGATACGTAATGTTAGTATCCAGATGCGGCCGCGTCAAGCTTTTCATCCGGTGCGGTTGGCTGAATGCCGTGGGTCAGAGCGTGATCGGCGCAGACAGAATCGCCGGAGCCGTGAATCACGCGATCGAACAAAGAGCGTGATCGGCGCAGGCGGAATCGCTGGAGCCGTGAATCACGCGATCGAACAAAGAGGTAGAGCCTGTTCGGTGCTTCTGTCTGCACCGAACCGGCTCCAGGGCGGCGCTATCAGGCCGCGACGAACTGTTCCAGCCAGTGGATCGTGTAATCGCCCGCCTGGAAGTCCGCATGATCGACGATACGCCGGTGCAGCGGGATGGTCGTCTGGATGCCCAGCACAGCGAACTCATCCAGCGCGCGCCGCAGGCGGTTGATCGCATCGAGCCGCGTCGGCGCATGCACGATCAGCTTCGCCACCATGCTGTCGTAATAGGGCGGCACGAAATACCCGGCGTACAGCGCGGAATCGATCCGCACACCCAAACCCCCCGGCGCGTGAAACGCCGTCACGCGCCCCGGCGTCGGCATGAACGTCGTCGGGTCCTCGGCGGTGATGCGGCACTCGATGGCATGGCCGCTGAACACGATGTCCGACTGGCCGTAGCCCAGTGTCGCGCCGGCGGCGATGCGAATCTGCTCCCGCACCAGGTCGATCCCGCAGACCATTTCCGTGACGGGATGTTCGACTTGCAGCCTGGTGTTCATCTCGATGAAGGCGAAATGCCCGTCCTGGTACAGGAACTCCAGCGTGCCCGCATTGCGGTAGCCCAGTTTCGCCAGCGCCTTGGTGGCGGTGCGACCAAGCGCATCGCGCTGTGCGGCGTCGATGGCCGGTGAGCCGGCTTCTTCCAGCAGTTTCTGATGGCGCCGCTGCAGGCTGCAATCGCGCTCCCCGAAATGCACGACGTTGCCGTGGTTGTCGGCCATGATCTGCAACTCGATATGGCGCGGCCGATCGAGGTACCTCTCCATATAGACAGCGTCGTTGCCGAAGGCGGCACGCGCCTCGGCGCGGGCCAGGCGGAACGCGTCCTCCAGTTCGTTCGGCGCCTTCGCGACCTTCATGCCGCGCCCGCCGCCGCCGGCGGCTGCCTTGATCAGTACCGGATAGCCAATGTGGGACGCCGTGGCGCGCGCCGACTCCAGATCGGGGATCGCGCCGTCAGATCCGGCCACCAGCGGCACGCCGAGCGAGGCCATCGCGGCCTTGGCGGCGATCTTGTCGCCCATCATGGTGATGTGGTCCCGGGACGGGCCGATGAAGGTCAGGCCGTGTGCTTCCACCATCTCCGCGAAGCGCGCGTTCTCCGACAGGAAGCCATAACCGGGATGGATCGCATCGGCGCCGGTGATCGACGCCGCCGAGAGGATCGCCGGGATGTTCAGGTAGCTGTCCTTGGCGGGCGGCGGGCCGATGCAGACGCTCTCATCCGCCAGGCGGACATGCATTGCCTCGGAATCGGCTGTCGAGTGGACCGCGACCGTGGGGATGCCCAGCTCGCGGCAGGCGCGCTGGATGCGAAGCGCGATCTCGCCGCGATTGGCGATCAGGATCTTGGCGAACAACGGATCATTCCAGGATCATCAGGACTTCGCCGTACTCCACCGGTGCGCTGTTCTGCACCAGGATGCGGGCGACGGTGCCTGCCTTCGGTGCCTTGATCTGGTTGAATGTCTTCATTGCCTCGATCAGCAGCAAGGTCTGTCCCGCCGTCACCTGCTGGCCAACACTCACGAAAGGCGGTGAGCCGGGTTCGGGCGAAAGATAAACGACGCCCACCATCGGGCTCGGCACGGCGCCCGGATGCGCGGCGAGCTCAGCCTCCGCCGATGCGGCAACGGCGGCCGCCGCGGGAGCGGCAACAGCCGGCGCGGCAATCGGAATGCCGACCGCGGCGGCCGGTGCAACAACGCCACGCACTACGCGGATGCGGCTGTCCTTTTCGGCGATCTCGATCTCGATCAGTCCGGTTTCGGCCAAGACGGACGCCAGGGCGCGAATGGCGTCCGGGTCGATGGGAATGCGAGTCACGCGCGCTGTTCCTCCAGGATGTCGGCCATTGCCTGCATGGCCAGGGCATAGCCGCGAACCCCAAGTCCGCAGATCACGCCGACGGCTGCCTTCGAGACGTAGGAGTGCTGGCGAAACTCCTCCCGGCGGTGAATGTTGCTGATATGCACTTCGATCACCGGCAGTTCGCTGGCGAGCAGCGCATCCAGGAGCGCGATCGACGTCGTGGTGTAGCCCGCCGGATTGATGATGATCCCGGCCGCCCGGCCGCGGCATTCCTGCACCCAGGTGACCAGCTCCCCTTCGCCGTTGGTCTGGCGGAAGTCGATGGCGAGCCCCAGTCCCTCGGCCGTTTCGGCGCAAAGCTGTTCCACGTCATCGAGCGTTGCCCGGCCGTAAATGTGCGGCTGGCGGAGGCCAAGCATGTTGAGGTTGGGGCCGTTGAGAACGGCGATGAGCGGCATGGGGTCTGACTGGGACATGGCGTTCCGCGCGTAGCATGGGCGGCGGGTTCGGTCCAATCCCAGCCGCGGTTTCGGGGCGCATTGCCGCTGTGGGGACGGGTGGCGCGGGCGGTTTGTGGGTGCCGGGTTTGGCTTTGGTGGTGGTGCTTCGAGGTTTGTCGGGGTGGGTTGTTTCGAAAATGGAAATCAACCGCCGATGTACGCCGATCAAAGCGGTTGAAGCGGGGCGGCGCACTCGCGCTGACGCACGGAATTGGCCGGACGGGAGAATTGTCTGGCTGGACTGGCGGGATCGCGATTTCGGCTTCGAGGTCCGTCCGCCTCGGGATGGGTGTCGCGCAGCCGCGCTCACGGCGCCTGGGCTTCTTTCTGTCGGTCAGGGTGCTTGTGTGTATCGGCAGTCGGTCCGGCCTGGGTGAGGGTGGCGCCGTGCTCGCGGCCGTCAAGGACGCTGCGCGCCGCTACGCGGTCGCCTGCGGCGATCCTTGACCGCCGCTGCGGGCGGCGCCTGGTGCGTGATGCAGGCCGGGGCGGAGAAACGGCGCTCAGCCGAACCGAGAAACGTCGGTGTTTTTTGGGGTGTCGGGCTGGTGTGCGCGTGGTTTTTCCACCTTCGGCTTCGGCATTGCTGCAAGCGGTGTCTCACGGCGCTTGGACTTCTTGGATTGGATCAGGGGCGATACTGTGTTCGCGTGCTGCCGTGGTGCCGACCGGTGGTCTGACGGCCAGGGCAAAGGCGGACAATGCGACGCGCGCGGCCGGCGGGTGCGGGAGCGGCTGTCTCTCACGGCGCA
>DATNEJ010000070.1:0-7981 GCA_035606775.1 Acetobacteraceae bacterium
GTCGGCTGCATCATCGGCTACGACGAAAACCTGGCGCACCTGATCCAGGCTGGCGCCGACGCGATACTGGTGCCATCGCGCTTCGAACCGTGCGGACTGACACAGCTTTGTGCGCTGCGTTACGGCGCGCTGCCTGTGGTCGCGCGCGTGGGCGGGCTTGCCGATACGGTGATCGACGCGAATGAGGCCGCACTGGCGGCCGGGACGGGCAACGGCGTGCAGTTCTCCCCCGTGACACGCGATGCCCTGCTGGCGGCGCTGCGGCGCGTCGCGGCGCTGTGGCGGCAACCCGCGGTGTGGCGACGTCTGCAACGCAATGCCATGCGGGCCGATGTGTCGTGGACGTTGCCTGCCAGGCACTACGCCGACCTCTACCGCGCCCTGGTTGCGGAACGGGTGCGGTGACGCGTCCCGTCATCACGACCGGCGCGCCGGAACCACTCGGTGTGTCCGTCGATACAACCGGTATCAACGTCGCGGTGTATTCGGGCACCGCCGAAGCGGTGGCGATCTCGCTGTTCGATGCCGACGACCGGGAGATTGCGCGCCATCGCCTGCCCGCGCGCACCGGCGACGTGTTCCACGGCCATGTCAGGGGTTTCGGGGCGGGCACGCGATACGGGCTGCGCGCCTTCGGTGCATGGGACCCGGCGCGCGGCCATCGGTTCAACCCGGCGAAGCTGCTGGCCGATCCGTTCGCGACCGCCATCGACCGCGCGTTCCGTCTGCACCCGACGCTGTTCGACGCCGCTTCGCCGGATCCCGCCGATACCGCCGGCGTCATGCCCAAATGCATCGTCGGTTCGGCCGAACCGATCGCGGACCCCAGCCGTCCGCTGTTCGCCTGGGACCGCCAGGTGATCTACGAACTGCATGTGCGCGGCTTCACCATGCGCCACCCGGAGATTCCCGCGTCTTTGCGCGGCACCTTTGCCGGCCTGGCGCATGAGGCTGCCATCGCCCATCTCGTCCGGCTGGGCATCAGCGCTGTCGAGCTGATGCCGGTGGCGGCCTGGGTTGATGAGCGGCATTTGCCGCCGCTCGGCCTGACCAACTACTGGGGCTACAATCCGGTCGCGCCGCTTGCGCCCGATCAGCGCCTTGCACCCGGCGGTTGGGAGGAAATCCGCGCGGCGGTCGATGCACTGCATGCGGCGGGCATCGCTGTCATTGTCGATATCGTGCTGAACCATACGGGCGAAGGCGACCACCTTGGCCCGACCCTGTCGCTGCGCGGACTGGACAATGCCGGCTACTACCGGCTTCTGCCAGACGATCCTTCCCGCTACGCGGACGACACGGGCTGCGGTAACACGCTGGCGCTGGATCGCCCGGCCGGTTTCCGGCTGGCCATGGCGGCGTTGCGGAACTGGGCGTTGCGCGCCGACCTGGACGGGTTCCGCCTCGACCTTGCAACGACCCTGGGCCGGCGCGCCAACGGGTTCGATGCGACGGCCCCGCTGCTCGCGGCGGTCGAGCAGGACCCGGTGCTCCGCCGCCGGGTGCTGATTGCCGAACCCTGGGATGTCGGCCATGGCGGCTACCAGCTTGGCAGCTTCCCGCCGCGCTGGGGCGAGTGGAACGACCGCTACCGCGACACGGTGCGCCGGTTCTGGCGTGGCGACCGCGGCATGCTGGCGGATCTTGCCACGCGGTTCGCGGGTTCGGCGGATGTATTTGGCCCGCGCCACCGGCCAGTGTCGCGCAGCATCAACCTGATCACCGCGCATGACGGCTTCACCCTGGCGGATCTCGTTTCCTACGAGACCCGGCACAACGACGCCAATGGCGAGCACAACCGGGACGGCACGGCGGACAATCTGTCGTGGAACAATGGCGTCGAGGGCCCCAGTTGTGACCCGGCGGTGCGCACCGCGCGGCTGCGCGACAGGCGCGCGCTGCTGGCGACGCTGCTGTTTTCCCGCGGCACGCCGATGCTGGTCATGGGCGACGAGGCCGGACGCAGCCAGCAAGGCAACAACAACGCTTATGCGCAGGACAACGCGTTGTCGTGGGTCGACTGGGCCGGGATGGATCATGTCCTGGCGGCGTTCACTGCGCGGCTGATTTCGCTGCGCCGGGAATGGGCGCCGTTGTCGGGCGAGCGTACGCTGACCGGCCAGCCGGTGGATGAAAGCGGGATTCCCGACGTGTCCTGGCGGCTGGCCGATGGACGCACGCCGTCGCCGGATGAGTGGCACGATCCGGCGCAAGAAACTCTGGTTGCGGTGCTGTACGCGGAGCAGCAGCGGGTCATCGTCGTGCTGCACGCCGCGTCCATGCCGGTGGAAGTGGTGCTGCCATCGCCCAGGGGCCGGATGCGCTGGCGATGCGCACTGGATACCGCGTCCCCCGAGCGCGACGAATGCGTCGACGAACGATTGACCGTCGCGGCAAGATCGGTCGTGCTGCTGGTCGAAGGCGCAACAGACGTAAAGCGGCCGCGCCTCGGCGTGGACTCGCAAACGCTGAATAGGCTGACGCAGGAAGCGGGAATCGCGAGCGAGTGGTGGGACGTTGATGGAAACCGCCATGACGTGCCGGACCAGACGAAACAGGCCTTGCTGGCCGCGATGCACCTGCCGGCCAATAGTCCGTCTGCGCTGGGCGACAGCCTCGATCGCCTGACGCGCGCGCACCGGCGCAGTGTGCCGCATGCGCTGGTGACCCCGGAGGGACTGCCTGTCTTCGTCGCGCTGGGTCACCGCCCGCCGGCCTGGCTGACCTTGCTGCGCGAAGACGGAACGATTGAGCGTTTCCCGGTGCCGTCGTCGAACGAGGGTATGATCATCCTGCCGCCGCAGCCGGTCGGCCGGCATCGCCTGAAGCCCGATGAGCATGCGGATGCGGCATGCCATCTGACGGTGGCGCCGGCCCGCTGCTATCTGCCGCCCGTGCTGCGCGACGGGCAGCGCCGCTTCGGCGTGGCCGCGCATCTCTATACGTTGCGGCGCGACGGCGATCAGGGCATCGGCGACTTCACCACTTTGGCGCGACTCGCCGAGCGATCCGCCGATGTCGGGGCTGCTGTCGTCGGCATCAATCCCCTGCATGCGCTGTTTCCAGGCCAGCCGGAACGCGCCAGCCCCTACCACCCGTCGGATCGGCGCTTTCTCAACCCGGTCTATGTCGATGTCACCGGAATGCCCGGCGCCTCCGCAGAGACATTCGCGGCACTGGCCGCATCGCGGGATGTTGACTATACAAACGTATGGTCGACAAAGTTGCGCATCCTGCGCGGCGCCTTCGACGCGATTGCGGACGACGATCAAGCGCTCGATGCCTTCATTGCTGCCGGCGGCGAAGCGTTGCGGCTGTTCGCCACGTTCGAGGCAATCGCCTGGGACCAGGGCCATACGCAATGGGATCGATGGCCGCCGGCGCTTCGCCATCCAGGAAACGCCGGGGTCACCGACTTCACGGCTTCTCACCGGCGAGAGATCCGCTTCGCCTGTTTCCTGCAATTTCTCGCGGATCGGCAATTCGCCGCGGCCGCTTCCGCGGCTTCGCGTGCGGGTCTCGCGCTTGGGTTCTATCGCGATCTGGCCGTGGGCATGGCACCGGATGGCGCCGAGGCATGGGCGCGGCAGGACCTGCTGCTGAGCGGCGTGTCGATCGGCGCGCCGCCCGATCCGTTCTCCCCCGGCGGGCAGCTTTGGTGCCTGCCGCCGCCCGACCCGTTCGCGATGCAGCGGGAAGGCTACGCCGGATTCGGTGACCTTCTGGCCGCCAACATGCGCTACGCCGGTGCGCTGCGCGTGGATCATGCCATGGGCCTGCAACGACTGTTCCTTGTGCCCGACGGCGCACCCCCCGGCGACGGCGCCTACCTTTCTTATCCGTTCCGCGACCTCATCGGCCAACTCGCACTGGAAAGCCAGCGCGCCCGCTGCCTCGTCGTCGGGGAGGCACTGGGCACCGTCCCGGAAGGAATGACGCAGGCTCTCGCCGATGCCGACGTGCTGTCCTACAGCGTGCTGTGGTTCGAGCGTGACGCGGACGGCTTCCGTGCCCCAGCGCTGTGGCCTCGCGCCGCGACCGCCTGCGTCTCCACCCACGACCTGGCGACACTTGCCGGATGGTGGGAAGCCGCCGACATCGCCGAACAGCAGCGGCTCGGCTTGATCGACGACTCTCAGGCGGCGATCGCGATGGCAGCGCGGCAAGCCGATCGGGCGGCGCTGCTCCGGCTGCTGCGCCAGGAAGGGCTGCTTCCGGTGACATGTGGAGCCAACGGACCAATGACCCCGGCGCTGGCAGAGGCAGTGCACGTCCTGATTGCCACCACGCCGGCGACGCTGGCCCTGGTGCAGGCGGACGATCTTGCGGGCGAGAGGACGGCGGTGAACCTGCCAGGGACCGATCGGCAGCGGCCCAACTGGCGGCGACGACTGGCACCTGACATTGCGTCCCTGCTGATCGCCGCCAATCCGATCTGGCAGGCGTTCCGCGATCGGCGGATGTAGAGCGTGATCGTCGCAGGCGGAATCGCCGGAGACGTGAATCACGCGATCAAACCCATCGCGCGATCGTCGCAGGCGGAATCGCGCCGCCTGACGCAACGCCCACCGTATTCGCCAGCCCCATATCGAGCTATATCGCCGCAATGGCAGCGTTTCAGACACCGGATGGCCGCTTCGGCTACGAGGCTGAGGGAAGCCCCGACGCCCCGCCACTCGTGTTCCTGCATGGCATCGGCGGTGCTGCACGGGCGTTCCACGCGCAGATTGAACACTTCGCCGGCCGGTTTCGGGCGGTCGCCTGGGACATGCCTGGCTACGGCGGTTCGGCGCCGTTGGCCACCGTTTCCATTTCCACCCTGGCCGACTCGCTCGCGGCGTTCCTTGCGGCCCTCGATCTGCGGCGCCCAATCCTGGTCGGCCACTCGATCGGCGGCATGATCGTGCAGCAGGCGCTGGCGGCGCAGCCGGCGATCGCCCGGGCGGTCGTGCTGGCGCAGACCAGCCCGGCATTCGGCAGCGCCGATGGCGATTGGCAGCGCCAGTTCATCGAGGCGCGCCTCGGTCCGCTGGATCGGGGTGCCACGATGCCCGCTCTGGCAGCCGATCTGGTGGCGGACATGATTGGCGATGCGCCGGACCCGGAGGGTGTCGCCGTGGCGCGCGCCTGCATGGCGGCGGCCAGCGAGGACACCTACCGCCAATCGGTCCGCGCCCTGCTGGGTTTTGACCAGCGCGCGTCCCTGGCATCGATTGTTGTGCCGACGCTGGTCCTGGCCGGCACGCGCGACAGGAATGCACCGGCGCCGATGATGGAGCGCATGGCCGGCCGCATCCCCGGCGCACGCTACATTGCCCTGGAAGGCAGCGGGCACCTGGCCAATCTGGAGCAGCCCGCGCGCTTCAATGCCGCGCTGGACGAATTTCTGCTGGCATTGGCGCCCGCATGATCGACGCACCGCTGTTTGATCCCGCAGCGCATGGCCTGCGCGATGACCAGGTGGACCTGATCGACCGCGCGCGCACCCTTGCGGCGGCAAACTTCGCGCCGCGTGCCGCACGGTACGACCGGGAAGCGATTTTTCCGACGGAGAACTATCGGGATCTGCGGCAGGCCGGATTGCTCGCGCTATGCATTCCGAAGGCGGACGGCGGAGCCGGCGCGGACTACCGGACCTATGCCCTGGCCGCCGCGGAAATCGGCCGCTATTGCGGCGCCACCGCGCTGACCTTGAACATGCATGTCTGTTCAACGCTCTGGTCCGGCCCGCTGGCCGACGACCTGGAGATGGAACCGGTCACCCGCGCCGAGCACGCGGCGCGCCGCAGCCTGCATTACCAGCGCATTGTCGAGGATGGCGCGGTGTATGCGCAGCCGTTTTCCGAAGGCAATAGCGCCGCGTCCGGCGCCACCGCTTTCAGTACTCTGGCGCGCCCGGTGGACGGCGGCTGGCGGGTCAGCGGCCGGAAGGTCTTCGCCTCGCTCTCGGGCCACGCCGACTATTACGGCACGCTCTGCACCGAGATCGGCGCGGACGGGCGTGCCTCGCGGCGGAATACGCTGTACCTGGCAATCCCCGCCAATGAAGCGGGCGTGACGGTGACCGGCCCCTGGGACCCGATGGGCATGCGCGGCACCGTCTCCCGCACATTGCTGTTCGACGACGTGTTCGTGCCCGACGAAGCGGCGCTGATTCCCCGCGGCCTGTATTTTCAGGCGGCGACGCGCTGGCCGCACATGTTCCTGACTCTCACACCCACCTACCTCGGCCTGGCGCAGGCGGCGTTCGACTTTACCGTCCGCTATCTGCGCGGCGAAATCCCGGGGGCGACGCAGAAGCGGCGCATGCATGCGGTAAAGCAGTTCGCGGTAGCGGAGATGCGGATCAGGCTGGAGCAGGCCAAGGCGCTGTGGTTCCAGGCCGTCACCGAAGCGCGGATCGATCCGACGAAGGCCCAGGTGCTGCGCGCCTATGCGGCGCAGCACACGGTGATGGAGACCGCGAACGATCTCGCGCGGCTGGCGATCCGTACCTGCGGCGGGCACTCCATGCTGCGCGACCTGCCGCTGGAGCGGATCTATCGCGACAGCCGCTGCGGATCGCTGATGCTGCCGTGGACCGCGGAGATCTGCCTGGAACGCATCGGCCATGGGTCGCTCTACGAAGCCGGCGAAACGGACGCGTAAGGCGGTGGTTGGACGATGAACCTGTCCGACCTGATCGACCGGAACGCCGCCTTCACACCCGAAAAGGACGCGCTGCGCTATCAGGGCGCAAGCCTGTCCTATGCCGCACTCTCCGGCCGCATTGGCGCGACGGCCGCCGCGCTGAGCGGCCATCTTGGCGTGCGGCCTGGCGATCGGGTGGCGATCCTGTCCGCCAACCATCCAGACTATCTGGTGCTGCTGTTCGCGTGCGCCCGGCTGGGCGCCATGCTGGTGCCGCTGAACTGGCGCCTGGCGGCGGCGGAGCAGCGGTACATTTTGGAAGATGCGGGCGCGCGCACGCTGGTCGTGCAGGAGGCGTTCAACCCGGTATGCGGCGACCTGCCGCAGGCGATGGACCTTGTCGGGCTGGATCACGCGCCCGATGGCGGGCGGTCGTTTGCGGCGCTGCTCGCCGATGTCCCAGCCCTCGCGGACCGGCCGAGCGAACTCGGTGCGCCGCTGCTCATTGTCTATACGTCCGGTACCACGGGCAGGCCCAAGGGCGCGGTGCTGACCCAGCAGGCGCTGCTGACGAACGCGATGATGAGCCAGCACATGCACGCCATGACGACGGCGGACCATGTGCTGACCGTGCTGCCGTTCTTTCATGTCGGCGGGCTCAACATCCAGACCACGCCGGCGCTGCAGCTCGGTGCGACCGTCACGCTGCATCCGCGCTTCGCGCCCGACGCGGTGCTCGACGCTTTCGCGCGCGAACGGCCGAGCCTCACCGTGCTGGTGCCCGCCACCATGCAGGCCGCGATCGAGCACCCGCGCTGGCGCGAGACCGATATCACGTGCCTGCGCGCGCTCACCACCGGCTCGACGCAGGTGCCGCAGGCCCTGGTCGAAGCGTTCACGGCGCGCGGCGTGCCGGTGCTGCAGGTCTACGGTTCGACCGAGACCTGCCCCGTCGCGGTGTACACGCGGGCGGGCGGCGACCAGCGCGCCGGCTCGACCGGATTGCCTGGGCTCGTCTGCGAGGCGCGCGTGGTGGACGATGCGGGCGAGGAAGTCCCCGCGGGCGTGGCAGGAGAAGTCGTGGTGCGCGGGCCGAATGTCTTTTTCGAATACTGGGGCAATGCAAGCGCAACCGCCGAGACCTTGCGCGACGGCTGGTATCGTTCCGGCGACATCGGCACGCGCGACGCGGACGGTCACTTCTTCATCCATGACCGCAAGAAGAACATGATCATCTCGGGGGCTGAGAACATCTACCCGGCCGAGGTCGAGCGCGTGCTGATCGCGCATCCCGATGTGGCAGAAGCTGCCGTGATCGGCCGCGCCGACCCGAAATGGCAGGAGGTTCCGG
>DATNEJ010000512.1:0-4837 GCA_035606775.1 Acetobacteraceae bacterium
AGCAACCGGTGCAGATGGGTGGCAGCTTTCAGATCGGCCCCGCGCGTCACCAAGGTGACGCCCTGCACCGCATCGTCGTGCGTCACGCAGAGATGATAGCTCGCCGGCGCATCCTTGCGCGCCAGCACCACGTCGCCGAACAGTGTGGGATGGCAGGGGGTGCTCCCCTCGCCTTCCTCGTCGAACGACAGCGCCCGTGGCAGCGTCCCCAGCGCCCGCGCCATGTCCAGGCGCAGCGCGAACGTCTCGCCGGCCGCCAGACGAGCCTCCCTCGCCTGCACGGAGAGTCCGCGGCAGGTGCCCGGATAAAGCGGCCCGCCATCCGGCCCGTGTGGCGCGCCGGCCGAGCGGGCGACTTCCCGGCGAATATCCGCCCGCGTGCAGAAACAGGGGTAAACAAGCCCGCGCTCGGCCAGGGCGTCAAGCACGGCCTGGTATTCCGGCAGATGCGCCGATTGCACCCGCACCGGCCCGTCCGGGTGCAGCCCCAGCCATGCCAGATCCGCCTCGATCGCGGCACCGTATTCGGGGCGGCACCGGCCGGGATCGATGTCCTCCAACCGCAGCAGGAAGCGCCCCCCAGCCGCCCGGGCACGCCGCCACGCAATCAGCGCGGAAAATGCGTGTCCCAGGTGCAGGTAGCCGGTCGGGCTCGGGGCGAAGCGGGTGACAGTGGACATGCGAACCAACCCGAGGGTACCTCGGATCGGCGGAAAAAGGAGGGGCAGGATGGCGGAACTGGACGCGGTGCATTGGGGCCCAGCCTCGAAGGGCACGCCACGGCAGCTGGTCGTGCTGTGCCATGGCCTGGGGGCGGACGGCTATGACCTGATCGACCTGTCCCCGTCGTGGGGACACGCCTGCCCGGATGCGCTGTTCGCCTCCGTCAACGCGCCGCTCCGGCACGACTCCGGCATGGGTCGCCAGTGGTGGAGCGTGGCCGACCGCTCGCCCCCGGTGATGGAGGCAGGGGTCCGGCATGCCGAAGCCTGCCTCGACGGGTTCATCGATACTGAACTGACACGGCTTGGCCTGCCGCCGACCGCCTATGCGCTGATGGGGTTCAGCCAGGGTGCCATGACGGTGCTGTTCACCGGCCTGCGGCGGAAGGTCGCACCGCGGGCGATCCTGGCGTTCTCCGGTGCGCTGATCGCGCCGGAGACCCTGGCGGCGGAGATGACGCACAGGCCGCCGGTGCTGCTGGTGCATGGCGAGGCGGACGACGTCGTGCCGGTCTCACGCTCCCGCGATGCGGAGACTGCTTTGCGCGCGGCGGGCATTTCGGTCGAGACCACCTATGTGCCGGGGCTGGGGCACGGCATCGACGACTCGGGCATCGCGATGGGCGCGCTTGCCCTGCAACGCGCGTTTGCATGACCGATGGATGAAGTTCGCAATCCGGATGACCACATTGCCGGCAGGAGTTTCGGTGCGGGTTGCGACCGCTGATGGCGTCTGTCATAAAGCAGGCGGCTTATCGGCGGCGCACAATATCTGGGAGCCACGGTCGAGTCCTGACCCAGGTATTGCGTTCCGAACGCATGGGAGCAGCGCTTGCCTGACGGCGGACAGCATTTTCCCGCGCTGGTACTGAACGCGGATTTCCGTCCGCTGTCCTATTTCCCGTTATCGCTGTGGGCGTGGCAGGATGCGGTGAAGGCGGTCTTCATGGACCGCGTCTCGGTGCTGAGCGAGTATGAGACCGAGGTGCGCTCGCCCAGCGTGTCGATGCGCCTGCCGAGTGTGATTGCGCTCAAGGATTATATCCCGTCGGCTCGCCGGCCCGCGTTCACGCGGTTCAACGTATTCCTGCGCGACGCCTTCCATTGCCAGTATTGCGGCGACCGCTGCCCGGCGCCTGACCTGACATTCGATCACGTGGTGCCGCGCAGCCGCGGCGGCCGCACGACGTGGGAGAATGTCGTCACAGCGTGCGGCGATTGCAATCTGCGCAAGGGATCGCGCCTGCCGCGCGAGTGCCACATGTTTCCGCGCATGAGCCCGCGCCAGCCGACGACCTGGGAGTTGCAGGATAACGGGCGGGCGTTCCCGCCAAACTACCTGCACGAAAGCTGGCGCGACTATCTGTATTGGGACAGCGAGCTGGAGAGCTGATAGCGGCAGCCGGCGGGCTGACCGGCGTCGCGCGCCGGCTTGGCCGGCTGCGGTGCCTGAACGAAGACCGCCTACACGCGCTCGCTGAGCGCGATCGCCGTGCGGCAACCGGCCCTGATCACGGCCGACAGCAACCGATAACCCGGCGCCTGCTCCGCCCCGTGGGCAAGCCCGATATCGCGGTGCTCCCGCTCCTCCGCACGAAACTTCTCCAACGTGCCGCGAAGGTCGCCTTCGGCCTCGCCAAGCCGATCGACCTGGCCGGCGTAATGCGCGTCGATCGATTCCTCCACCGCGACGGTGCAGGCCATGGCCGCCTTTTCCCCCAGCGCGGCGCTGACAGCGCCCAGCGCGAACCCGGCGACATGCCAGAGCGGCAGCAAGGCCGTGGGCCGCACGCGGCGGTCGGCGATGAGGGCGTCGAAGGTCTTGAGGTGCTGCTGCTCCTGCGCCTGCATATGGCGCAGCACGTCGCCCTTGCCGCCACGTCCCAGCACCGCGAGCTGGCCGGCGTAGATACGGGCGGCGCCATACTCGCCGGCATGGTCGACGCGGATGACGCGCTCGACCATCGCATCGCGGGAAAGGTCACCGGGCAGTGGCGGACGGGTGCCGGTCATCGTCTGCGTGGCCTCCGGTCCAGGGATATGGCGAGTGTGAGGAAGAACGCGCAGGCAAAGATCAGGTTCATGGCGGCCATCGACAATGGCAGACCGGGGATGAGGAAAGTTGGCGCATCGCACGGCTTGGCCGGACGCGCCGGCATGGCGGCGAGGCGTTCGGCGATGGTGCCGCCGGCAAACCGCGGTGCGGCGCATTCCGGCAGCGGGCTGGGCCACCAGCCTGCCTCCACCCCGACATGCACGAAAGCCAGGCCGGCGCCGACCAGGATCGACAGGGCCAGCAGGACCAGCAGGATCCGCGCATAGCGCGGCGGCACGACAGCCGCCACAAGGCCCAGCACGATGGCGATGCGATAGGGCCAGCGCTCGAGCAGACACAATGCGCAGGGCACCAGCCCGCCCCAGGATTCTGAAATGAGAGCCACGCTCAATGCGGCGCCCGCGACGGCCGCACTGACCAAGGCCATTACCCGGAAAGAGCGGTACCGCATGATCCCGGTTTGCCCATATCGGCAGCCGGACGCAATAGCGTCGGGCGGGGTTACCTGGCCGCCTTCCAGTAGGGATAGATCAGGCTGCCGGACTGGAACCTGGCCGGAAAGATGACGACCTCCGTGGCCGAACCCCGGAACTGTTCCAGGTCGTGACCCGTGATTCCCTGAAACTGCGTCCAGAACAGCCGCGGTTCCGACCATTCGCCATCGGGGTTGAAGGCGACATCGCCGACAACGGTCCTGAACGTATGACTATGGGCATAGTCAGCGAGGGCCGCGTCGTCGATGCTTTTGGCACCCTCGACCGCCTGTTGCAGCACCTGCATCCGGGCGAAGGCCCAGGGCGGCAGGAAATAGCCCAGCGGATCGACTTCCTCGGCGCCCGCCTTGGCCTGGTACTGCTTGAGAAAATCATGAACGCCGGGAAAGCGCAGTGTGGGCGCCGGAACCCACGGCTCCGAGACGACGATGCCGTTCATCAGCGGCCCCAGCTTCTGCTTGAGCGTGGCACCTGACACGCCGATCATGTTGCCGCCGAACAGCCTGGGCCGCAGACCGACATCGTGCGCGGCGCGCAGAATGCCGGCCGTGTCGTCCGGATAGGATGCGACGTACACCATGTCCGCATCGACGGCCTTCGCCATGCGCACCACAGCGTTGTAGTCGGTCGTCGCGGACGGAAAGATCTCTTCCAGGAGGATTTTGAAACCGGCATTGCGCGCGTTGTCGGCGGCACCTTCGGACGCGCTCCGCGAGTACTCCGCGTCGGCGGCCAGGATCGCCACGGTTTCCGGCCTGGCCGGCTGATCCTGGGCGATCCGAAAGAAACCTTCCGAAAACATGTGCTTCGGGTCCGGGCCGCAGGGCAGGATCGACAGGTAGCGCGGGTAATGAAACTCGCTGTTCACCGCCAGGCAGAACAGGCTGATGAACAGCTTGTTGCGCTCCATCACGATCGGCATCGCCGGCGCCGTCACGTTGGTGGCATAGCCGGACAGGACAAGATCGACACGATCCTGGTTCAGCAGCCTGGCATAAATGCCGGGTACTTTCGCTGGATTACTCTCGTTGTCGTAATAGATCAGCTTGACAGGCCGGCCGAGCAGGCCGCCGTTGGCATTGATCTGGTCGGCCCAGATGCGCGTGGCCAGCAGCCCGGATCGGGCGATCGGCGCCAGCTCGCCCGTCAGTGCCTCGCCAAAACCAATGGTTATCGGCTGAATCTGCGCGCGGGCGAGCCCGGGCACGCTGCTCAGCGCACCCGCGAGCAACCTCCGGCGTCCGATCGCTGCCCTCATCCCTGGCACCACCCCCGCCCGGCTTCATGCGGGCTTCCGCCGCTACAGTAGCACACCGCTCCCGCTCGGCGTAGCGTCCGATGAACGGAGGATCGGCAATGAAATTCGGCTTTTGCGTTATGGCGAACATCAATGAGATAGGTTTTTTCAGCCACGCCGAAGCGTTGGGATATGATTCTGTCTGGGTGGCGGACAGCCAGATGATGTTCTCCGACTGCTATGCCGTACTGGCGCTGGCGGCGCGCCAGACCAGCCGGCTTCGTATCGGCCCCGGCACCGCCATCTGCGGCACCCGCATTCCGCCGGT
>DATNEJ010000526.1:0-3166 GCA_035606775.1 Acetobacteraceae bacterium
GAGTCAGCGCCTCCCGCCGCGATCCTGCCCGGCGCATGGCGGTGAGGGTCTCAGCGCGCAGCAGCGGGCCTAGATTGTCCTCGGCCAAGGCAAGCGCGTCTCGGGCGCCGATCCGGCCGGAAAACCCGTAGGCCCAGTCAACCCGCCGCATCATCGATTCCGGCGCCGACCAGTCGCCCGCCCGGTCGGACCAGCCGTTCGGTGCGGGGGCGACCCAGAGCGGCTGGCCGAGTCCGGCAAGGATGCGGAGCAGGCGGGGGGAAGCGGCGGGATCGACGTCCAGTGCCCGGAAACCGGCAATCACATAGTCCTGCGGGGTGCGCAGCTTGGTGGCCGGTTGCCATGCTGCATCCAGATTGACCAGGGCAGACGCAGCCGCACCCAGGTTGCCCCCGGTGTCGCGCAGCACGCCTTCAATGCGCCGGACGTCATCCGGCGTCGGATCGTCGGCAACGAAATGGCGGACCAGCTTGCCGGCCAGGAAGCGGTGGGTCGCCGGATGCGCCGCCAGAAGGCGCAAGGCCGCCAGTCCGCCGGCCTCATCGGGCGGAAAGCGCTGTTGCAGCACCGTCTGCTCGCCCGGTTCATGGGCAGCGGGGCGATAGCGGAATCCCGGCGGGTCGGCGCGGAGGTCGATCGACCAGCCGGTCAGTATTTTTGCAAATGACGTGACGTCGGCCTGCGTGTAGCCGGAGGCCGGGCTGACGGTGTGCAGCTCAAGGCACTCGCGGGCCAGGTTCTCATTCAGCCCGCGATGCGCATGGCGGCCGGCTCGACTGTCCGGCCCCACGGACCCTGCGTTGTCGAGATACAGCAGCATGGCCGGATGGCGCATGACAGCGATCAGCATGTCCTCGAACCGGCCGGTGACGTGCGGGCGGATCGCCTCCTCCACAAAGGCGCCGGCGACGGCGGCGCAGGCACCCCGCCGGAGGGAGACGGTGAAATGATTGGTCCAGAACCAGACGAGCCGTTCGCGGAATGGCGCAGGTGTCGTCAGTGCGTTGGCGAGTTCCGCCGCGCCCTGGGCGCGATACAGCGCTCGGCTGCGCGATTCGCCCGGCGGAGGCCGGTTCAGTCGATCGTCGCGCAAGGTGCCGAGGCCGTCGGCCGTGCTTGGACGGGGATCGGTCAGGCCGCGGTCCGGCTGCATCAGTTGCTGGCGTAGCCAGGCGGCGGGATCGGATGGCAACGGCTCCTGGCCGCGCCGTCCAAGGCCAAACCGCACGAGTGCCTGCGTGGGAAGGGTGTCCATCGCACGAAAGGCTAAGCTGTTCCCTTGTATCGGACTGTGATAAAGGGTGTGGTAATCGGGCAGCCCGGGTGGGTCTGGGACGGTAGGTCCGGGCCTGGGGCGAAGTCCGACGAAAACCGGGTTGATCGAGGGCCGGAAACGGCGCGGCTAGTGCCCGGATCGGGCAGCTATGCGGCGCGCGCGGGGAATTCGCACTTGCAAAATCCCGATCGCTGTCGCATCTGACCGCCCGAACATAGCCGGTTGTGGTCCAGCCGGAGAGTTGACGCGGGCGCGCGGGGTATTCCCCGGATCCACACCTGGATCACGCGCCCGTTCTTGATATGCGCGCCCTGTGCGCGCTCGCCTTATGGAGGTTGGCCGTGCCCAGGACACCGCTCGAGAAGATTCGCAATATCGGCATCACCGCGCATATCGATGCGGGGAAGACGACGACGACCGAGCGTATCCTGTATTACACCGGCGTCTCGCACCGGATCGGCGAGGTGCATGACGGCAACACCACGACCGATTACATGGAGCAGGAGCGGGAGCGGGGGATCACCATCACTTCCGCGGCGGTGACGTGCGAGTGGAAGGACACCCGCATCAACATCATCGACACGCCTGGCCATATCGACTTCAACATCGAGGTCAACCGCAGCCTGCGCGTGCTGGACGGCGCGGTGTTCATCATCGAGGGCGTGGCCGGCGTGCAGCCGCAGTCGGAGACGAACTGGCGTCTCGCGGACCGCTACAATGTCCCGCGCATCATCTTCATCAACAAGCTGGATCGCACCGGTGCCGATTTCTACCGCGCGTTCAGCACCTTGAAGGAGAAGCTGGATATCGTCGCGCTGCCGCTGCAGCTGCCGATCGGGATCGAAGACAAGTTCCTGGGGGTCGTCGATCTTGTGGAGATGAAAGCGATCATCTGGGAGGGTGGCGAACTCGGCGCCAAGTTCCACGATGAGCCGATCCCCGCGGACCTCGCCGAACAGGCCGCGGAATATCGCCAGAACCTGCTCGATACCGCGCTTTCGGTCGATGAGAAGGCGATGGAGGAATATTTCGACAAGGGCGATGTCTCTGTCGAGACGCTGAAGGCGTGCATCAAGAAGGGCACGATCACCGGCGAGTTCCGCCCGGTGTTGTGCGGCACGGCGTTCAAGAACAAGGGCGTGCAGCCGCTGCTCGACGCGGTGATCGACTATCTGCCGTCCCCGGTTGACGTGCCCGGCATCGCCGTGGCGCTGGATGAAGATCAGGACGAGGCTGACCATCCGGACCGCCGGCGGATCAAGGCCGATCCGAAAGCGCCGTTCGCCGGCCTGGCGTTCAAGATCATCAACGACAAGTACGGCACCCTGACCTTCGTGCGGGTCTATGCCGGCACGCTGAAGTCCGGTGACATGGTGATGAATACCACCAAGGGCCACCGTGAGCGTATCGGCCGGATGTTCCAGATGCACGCCGACAAGCGCGCGGAGATCAAGGAGGTGGAAGCCGGCGACATCGCCGCCTTCGTCGGCCTAAAGGACACCGCAACGGGCGACACGCTGGCGTCGAACGACGATCCGGTCGTGCTGGAGCGCATGGCTTTTCCGGTGCCGGTGATCGACATCTCGGTCGAACCACGCACCAAGGAAGCCGTGGAGAAGATGACGCTCGGCCTGCAGAAGCTGGCCGGAGAGGACCCGTCGCTACGCCTGCGCACCGACCAGGAAACCGGTCAGACCATCCTTTCGGGGATGGGCGAACTGCACCTGGAGATCATCATCGATCGGCTGCGCCGCGAATACGGCGTCGATTGCAATATCGGCGCGCCGCAGGTGGCGTATCGCGAAACGATCTCCAAGCCGTACACCGAAACCTATACCCACAAGAAACAGTCGGGCGGGTCCGGCCAGTATGCGGAGGTGAAGATCATCT
>DATNEJ010000532.1:0-2243 GCA_035606775.1 Acetobacteraceae bacterium
CCGCCCACCACGACCTCGGTCTCCAGCGCGTCTGCCCGCTTGCGTGCCACCCGCAGGCGCAGCTTGCCGTCATCCAGCAGCAGGGTGGCGCCGATCGAGGCCGCCTCGATGATCTCCGGATGCGGCAGGTTGACCCGCTGCGCGTTGCCCGGCGTCGGATTGAGGTCCAGGCGGAACATGTGTCCGGTCTGCAGATGCACTCGCCCGCCGCCGAACTGTCCGACCCGCAGCTTCGGACCCTGAACGTCGGCCAGGATGCCGATCGGCCGGTCGAACCGGTCTTCCAGTTCCCGGATCAGGGCGAAGCGGGCGGCGTGGTCTTCGTGGGTCCCGTGCGAGAAGTTCAGGCGGAACACGTCGGCCCCGGCCTGGAACAGGCGGGCCACCACCTCGGGTGAGGAACTGGCCGGGCCGAGCGTGGCAATGATCTTGGTGCGGCGCCGGCGGCGCAGTTTCGGGCGGGCGGCCATGGCGCGGCTCCTTCAGGCGATCAGAACGGCTCTGATATCGTTCACATTGGTAAGAGTCGGGCCGGTGCGGATCAAGTCGCCGATCAGGTCGAACAGGCTGTGGCTGTCGTGACGCGCCAGCGTGGCCCGCGGATCGGCGCCCTTGGCCCGTGCCCTGGCCAGGGAGTCCGGCGTCAGCAAGGCGCCAGCCACCTCATCCATGCCGTCGATACCGTCGGTGTCGCCGGCCAGCGCCCAGATGCCCGCCGCGCCGTCCAGTGCCACCGCCAGCCCCAGCAGGAACTCCGTGTTGCGCCCGCCATGGCCGGCCGGGCCATGACCGAGGGTGACGGTGGTCTCACCGCCGGAGAGGAGCACGGCCGGTGCGGGCAGGGGCTCGCTATGGGCGCGCACGCTGCGGGCGATTCCGGCCATCATCGTGCCCATCTCGCGCGCCTCGCCTTCCAGCGCGTCGCCCAGCACCAGCGGCGTGACACCCAGATCCCGCGCGGCGGCGGCGGCCGCCTCCAGCGCCATCATCGGCGTCGCGATCATGCGGAACTCGGTGTTGGGCAGGCTGCCCGGCTTGGGTGTTTCGTCGTCGTCGCGCGCCAGCCGCTGGGCCACCGCGCGCGACGGGGTAATGCCGTGGTGTGCGATCAGGGCGCGGACCTGGGCAAAGGTGGTACTGTCCGGGACCGTCGGGCCGGAGCCGATCACGGCCGGATCGTCGCCCGGCACGTCGCTGATCGCCAGCGTCACCACCCGGGCGGGCGCCGCCGCGGCGGCCAGCCGCCCGCCCTTGATGGCCGACAGATGCTTCCGCACGGCGTTTATTTCGGTGATGGTGGCGCCGCTGGCAAGCAAGGCGCGATTGATCGCCTGCTTGTCCTTCAGGGTCAGCCCCGCCGCCGGCGCGGCCAGCAGCGCCGATGCGCCGCCGGAGATCAGCGCGATCACGAGGTCGTCCGGCCCAAGCCCGCGCACCCGTTCCAGCAGCCGGCGGGCGCCGGCTTCGCCATTGGCGTCCGGGACAGGGTGGGATGCCTCGATCACCTCGATCCGCTGTGTCGGCACGGCATGGCCGTAGCGGGTGACGACAGTGCCTTCCAACGCCACGTCGGGCCACGCCGCTTCCAGCGCGGCGGCCATCACGGCGGCCGATTTGCCCCCGCCCACCACGATGCAGCGGCCGGACGCCGGCTTGGGCGGCAGATGCGCCGCCAGCACTTTCCGCGGGTCCGCGGCATTCACCGCCGCATCGAAAAGCGTGCGCAGGGCGGATCGTGCCCGCGCATCGTCCCAGGCCATCGACGTTTCCTCATTCAGGTTGGCCCGGAGTATGGCGAACCGCCGCAAGGCGCGCCATCTTCAGACAGGTTAATTGGAGGTCACCGCCATGCCGGCACCCAATATCGATGACGCCACCCGCACCCAGCTTGAAGCCGCGGCATTCCGCCGCCTGGTGGAGCATCTGCGCGAGCGCACGGATGTCCAGAATATCGACCTGATGAACCTGGCCGGCTTCTGCCGGAACTGCCTGAGCCGCTGGTACCGGGAGGAGGCCGAGTCGCGCGGCATCGGCCTGGCCGATCCCGCTGCCCGCGAAATCGTCTACGGCATGCCCTACAAAGAGTGGCAGGCGAAGTACCAGAAAGAGGCCAGCGGCGAGCAGAAGGCGGCTTTCGCCAAGGCGCCGCCGCACAGTCATTGACCCGCGCTCCCGCACTCCGCTATCCCCGCGCGCCTTGTCGAAGCGGGAGACGGCGCCATGGCGGTGAAGGAACTTGAGAA
>DATNEJ010000550.1:0-10612 GCA_035606775.1 Acetobacteraceae bacterium
GATGAACACCGGCCGCAACTTTGACGAGGTGCTACGGCTGCTCGATTCAGTCCAGCTCACTGCGAAGCACATGCTGGCGACGCCGGTGAACTGGAAGCAGGGTGACGACGTGATTATCCCGCCGGCGGTTTCCAACGAAGCGGCAGCGGCGAAATACCCCCAGGGCTGGAAGACGCTGAAGCCCTACCTGCGGGTGGTCGCGCAGCCGAAGTGAGGCGTTGGGCGTAGTAACGCGTGGGGCGGCCGGGCATTGCCTGGCTGCCCGTGCTCGCCAACCTATCGACGAGTGAGCGGATCGAGCCGCTGGCATACCCGGGATGCGCAGGGTTCCGGGTAGCCGCGCGCAGAGTGAGAGTCGCAACCAAGCGCGAATCCAGGGCTACCCCGATTTCCATCGGAAGCCGGATAGATCATGCGGCCGCGAAGGACCCCGTAAGCGGCGCCTGAATTGCCGGCATGGTCTGCACCGCGACACCCGCCTGGCGGGAGGCCAGCGCTGCGATGTGGTCGTGGTGCGTGAACAGGACCACCTGCGTGGTTCGTCCCAGCTCGGCCAACAGCGCGATCGCCGCGGCGGCGCGGACATCATCAAACTGCACGAGCAGATCATCGGCGATAAAGGGCAACGGCTCAGCCTGCTGCGCATGGTGCTCGACCGCTGCGATACGCAAGGCCAGGTAAAGCTGGTCGCGGGTACCCTCGCTCAGCGCTTCCATCGGGCACTCCGTTCCCTCATCTCGAACGGCGAACACGACGGTCTGACCAGCTGCGTTCTGGTCGACCACCAGTTGCTCGTATCGTCCGCCGGTCAGGCGCGAGAAATGCGCGCCTGCATCCCTCAGCAGTGGCCCTTGCTGCTCCTTGCGGAAGCGGTCGATGCCGGAGCGAAGAAGCACCCGAGCGACGTGCAGCCGCGCATAGCGTTCGGCCGAGGCGCGTGCCTCGACCAGTGCATCCTCCGCCTCTTGCGCCTTTGCGGTAGCATCCCGGCCGTGCCGCATGTCCGCCAGAATTGCCTCCGCGCGGGTGCGCTGGGAGCTTAACGCCTCACGGCGTTCGCCCAGGCTGTCCAATTCAGACCTGATCTCGGCAAGCCGTGCGCCCGCAGCGTCCGGGTGAACACCCACGGCTTCGGCGCGTAGGGCTTCTTCTGCCATCCCGTCGCCCTGTGTCCGCAAGGACTGGCCTAACCGTGCAATGTCGCGCATAGCCGAATCGCGCTCCTTCGCCCGCGCGATACTTTGTTCCAACTCAGCGTCGTCCGCTGCACCTGCTATCCTCCGCAGGTCTTCCAGTTCCGCCTCGGCGGCATGGAGTCGCGCGGTCGCATCCGCCGCGGCCGCTTCATGTGCCTCGATCCGCTTCGTCAGACCGTCGGCATCGGATGTGGCCTTCCGCGCCTCCGTCAGGCGGCGGGTAACCCGCGCCGCGATCTCGGTAGGCGGCTCATCCGTCATCGGTTCCGACATCTGTGTCAGCACGGCACGCACCTGCGCGGTGAACGTCTGGATGCTGCCTTCCATGTCCGTAATCCGCTGCTCATCGGTCCGCCAGGCCGGCACCGTCTCCGCGATGCCTCCCCAGGCCGCGAGCGCTGCCTCTGCGTTGGGGATCGAGGCATTCGCGTGTAGGCGGAGGGCGGCGACAGAGGGTGCCCAATCGTTCAGCCATGCCTCAAGCGCAGCGTTGGCTTCATTCACGGCCTGCTGTTTCTCGGGAAGCCGCTGCTCCTCGGTATGCAATGCCTTGACGCGATCGCGATGCGCTGTGTCCTCGGCCTCGGCGGCGCGGCACGTCGTTTCCGCACGTAGCAGCAGTGACGCGAGCGTTTCCGGCGGCGTGATGGCAGGCAGCAGCGCCTTCAGCATTGAGCGGGCGCGCTCACGCCTCTCGGCAGCGGTGTCATGATCGAGCCGCGCGTCAGCCTCCGCCTGAGCAAGCCTGAGCACCTCGGCGCGGTCGCGCCGCCATTCCGCCATCGCCGTGGGCGCCGCCGGCACCAGGCCCGCCGGTGCCCAGAGGCTGCGCCAGGCGGCTTCCGCCCTTCCAGCCGCATCCTCGCAGGTGGCCAACGCGCCACGAGCCGTTTCGCGCCGTCCACGCAGCAGTTCGAGACGTGCGGTGGCTGTCAGGAAGTCGGCGACACGCTGCGCATCGTCGGCACGTCGATCAGCGAGGCGATCGGCTTCATCCCGAAGCGCTTCGAACGTGTCGGGGAGCGGGCTCGACGGCAGCCCGCCACGGTCCTCCGTTGATGGAGACGGCCCACCCTCATGCGCGCGGCGGATCAGTCGCCAGACCCGGTCGCGCACTACCCGCGCCGTCGCCACCGCGGCCGGCGTGGGTACGAGTTCGCCCCGGGAAAGCCGCAATACCTCCTCCTCCAGTTGCGCAATCTCAGCCTCGAGTGCCGCGGCGTTCTTGCGTGCCTCGACAACCTCCGACGACGACGCATCGAGTTGCCTTGCCACCAAGTCCGCTGCGGCGGGTAACGGCAACGGCGCTGCGCTGAGAGCCGCGATGTCCGCGCGCCACAGGGGCAGCCTCGCAAGCGCGGCGGCCGTCGCGTCCATGGCCCCTGCGAGCTTGCGTTCGGCGCGCGCAACATCCGCATCAAGGTGTCCTTCGCCCCGGACTGCGTCGATGGTCTGGCGCAGCAGCATAGGGGAGGGTGGTGCAGGCGTATTCCGAAGTGCTTCCGCGGCCTGATCGCGGATTCGTCGCGCGTCTGCGAAAGTTTGCGCCGCCAACGTTGCGGCGGTTTTCATCTCGCCATGTTGCTTGATCAGCCGTTCGACATTGCGGCGGGTGGCCGCCGCGGGGAGGGTATCGCGTGCCTCTTCGGGCGCCGATGACAGCCCGAGGCTATCGATCGCCTGTGCTACCTTTGCCCGGTGCCTCTCCACGCTCGCACGGACGGTGGGCAGGTCGTGTGTCGCCTGGATCACTACGGGCTGCCGTTGCCCCAGGGCATCGATGGCGTCTTGCGCTGCAAGCGCAAGCGCATCCTGCGACAGCGCGGCGCGCTCCTGGATCAGGCGCTGAGCCTCTGCGTTCTCGCGCTCCGCATCCCGGGTCGCTTCGCGCCGAGCGATGACTGATCCGTTGAACCGGCTTTCGGCATCGGCAGGGAAGTGCGGCGTATCGGCAACTTGCTCCAGCGCTTCGCGCGCGGCGGCAAGTTCCGCCAGCAGCGGGGCGACGCGGCGGACGCGCTGCAGGCGGCTATCCTCGGCTGCAAGGTTCCGGATTTGCGTTTGCACATCCGTCAGATCCTTCGCCGCGTCGGCATAGGCGGCATCCGCCTCCTGCCATGCGCGCGGCGCCACCGCGCGTTCCTCCATGTCCCGGTGCGCTTGTCGCCAGGCTTCCACCGCATCGGAAAGGCGGCGGCGGCCGCGACCGTCGCCGACCAGGGATCTGGCTTCGGTGTCAAGCTTGTCCAGAACGGTCCGCAGATTGAGCAGACCCGTGCCCGCCAGCAGGCTCTCTCCGGCCTCTCCTCCGGTGCGCGCCAACTCCTGCCCTCCCTTTCGCAGGCGGGGGCTATCAAGGCCGAATTCGCGTTCAAACATGTCGCGGCCGGCACCGCCAAGAAAGCGGAGCAGTGCGTCGTCCGGCAGCACCTGATTGGCTGCATCACGAAGCGTGTTGCTTCGGCCCTTGCGTCGGATAAAGGCGCCCACGGTCCCGTCGCGTGCCGACAGCGCGAAGCCAATGCGGAGCTCCTGCGCACCGTGCAGGAAGTCGAAATTGGTGCGGTTGCTGAACCCGAACAGCGCATCCGCGACTGCCGCAAGCGCGGTGGTCTTGCCGGCCTCGTTGGCGCCATGCACGACGTGCAGGCGCACACCATCCGGAAACGCCAGCGCCACGTCGGACAAATGTCCGTAGCGCAGCAGATCGAGACGGCGGAGCCTCATCCGGGTTCTGCCGCTGCCAGAGCATCGGCGGCGATTTGCCAGGCATCTTCCGCCAGGGCGCGCAGGGCCTCGGCGTCGTTCGGCAATTCGAGGCCGTCGCGTGCGGGCGCGGGCAGTTTCTGGCGCAGAGACGCGAGTTCACCCAGCAACCTGGTCACCACCGCCGGGTCGTCGAGACTGGCGGCGAATGCGGCTCGCAGCGGCGCCAGCAAACCGGCGCCTGTCTCGGGCATCGGCTGCGTGCGCACGTGAACCGACTCCGGCCAAAGTCTACCACCGGATTCGATCGCGGCATTGCGGCACTCGGCTGCAAGATGGTCCACGTCGCCGAGCAGGGCGCCGTGCAGGTTTGTCGCGCCGGTTAGGGTCAGGCGGGCCAGCACCGGCCGGCCGTCGGCATCGTCGAGCGCCGAACGGACCGTTTCGGCAATTCGTCCCGTCAGCGTCGCCACATCCAGATCGGCGACATCGATCTCCAGTGCGGCCCACCGAATCACGTCCACCGCGCGATGCTCGACCGCCGTCACGCGGCCATCTTCGACTGTGACGAGCGAACAGCCTTTCTCGCCGATCTCCTTTGGATTCCGTCCCTGAAGATTTCCCGGGAAAACGATCCAGGGGTTCTCATTGATGACGCGGCGCGCGTGGATGTGTCCCAGTGCCCAATAGTCATACCCCTTCATTGCAAGGGCGGCGACGCTGCATGGCGCGTAGGTCTCGTGCTCGCCCGGATCATCGGCCGACGTATGCAACACACCGATGTTGACTACGCCGGTTATCGGCTCCTTGTAGTCGGCGGACAGATCCTCCGGGACTGCGCGGTTCGGAAACGAGTGCCCGTGCAGGGCCACGCCCAGCTCCGTGAGTCGGAAGGTCTCGCAGGTCCGGGACGAGAACTCGCGAACATTCTCCGGCAGGCGCAGATTACGCGTGATCACTGAGCGCGCATCGTGGTTTCCCCGCAAAAGGAAACAGGGACGCGCCAGGCGCCGCATTTGTTCGGCGAAAAACAGTCCGGTGGAAAAGTCTCTCCAGTCGCCGTCGTAGAGGTCGCCGGCGATCACCACGAACGCCACGTCCTCCTCCAGGGCCAGATCGATCATGGCGACGAAGGCGCGGCGCGTGCAGTGGCGGATCACCTCCTGCGGCAGGTCGACACGGCCGCGCAGGCCGGCAAGCGGACTGTCGAGGTGGATGTCGGCGGCATGCAGGAATTTCATCACGAGGACGTTACGCCGATTCTCCGGCGGCGTCACCGCGAAGGTAGCATCGCCCTCATGCCTATGCCGTCAGCGTGCCGGCGGCCAGCGGCAAGGTCTCCCGCACCGTTAACCCGGTGTTCATGCCCTTGCGCCACCATTCGCCGCCCGCTGTCCTCGCAGGTGCCATGACGCAAGCGCTTTCAGACGCCGATGTTGCTCGCCTGCTGGCGGACCCCTCTGCCAGGAACCGGGCGTCGTTGGCCGAGAAGCTGGCCCACGATCTGGATGGCGACCGTCTGGGCGACGACGCCATGACGTTGGCGCAGGATGTCGTGCGTCTGTTGGCCCGCGACGTGGAGGTTGCGGTGCGCGCGGCCGTCTCGCACAGCCTGCGCCACTCCCGCCACCTGCCGCGCGATGTGGCGTTGCGCCTCGCGCACGATATCGAGGCGGTGTCTTTGCCGCTGCTCGCCCACTCGCCGGTGCTGACGGACGATGACCTGGTCGCACTGGTCCGCACCGGCTCACCACCCAGGCAGGCGGCGATCGCCACCCGCCCGACAGTGTCGGAGCCGGTGTCGGCCTCTATCGTCACGCACGCCGACGAAAAGGCGGTGGCCGCGCTGATGGGCAACCCGGGGGCCGGCATCAGCCCGGACAGCCTGACGCGCGCGGTCGAGCGTTTTCCCGACAGCGAAGCCGTCACCGGCCAGATGGTGCGCCGTGAGACCCTGCCGATCGCGGTGGCCGAACGGCTCGCCGCGCTGGTGTCGGCGCGGCTGCAGACGCACCTGATCCAGCACCACGACCTGTCCCCCTCGATCGCCGCCGATATCGTGCTGCGCAGCCGGGAAATCGCCGTGATCCGGCTGAGCGCCGGCGCGGGCGAGGCGGCCCTGCTGTGCATGGTCAGGCAGATGCACAACAGCGGGCGGCTCGATTCATCGCTCGCCTTGCGCGCGCTGTGCACCGGTGACATCGCCTTCTTTGAGGTGGCGATGGCCGTGCTGGCCAATGTGCCGGTTGAGAATGCGCGGATCCTGATCCACGACGGCGCACCAGGCGCGCTGGCCGGGCTGTACCGCAAGGCGGATATGCCGCCGTCCTGGTTTCAGATGATCCGTGCGGCGGTGGATGTGGTGGACGGCACGGGGTTCGACGGACGGCCACGCGATCTGCAACGCTACCGCTCTCGTGTCATTACCCGCGTATTGACGCAGCTCAAGGTCACCGATCCGGTGGAGAGCGATTATCTGGTGGATCGGCTGGGCGAGATGCTGACAGAGGATGCCTGACAGAGCCCGTTCGGCATGAAGTCGGGTATGCTGCCGGAAGGCACCGCGATCAGCCCTGAACGTCCTGGCGAGCCGACAGGCCGCGGTTGACGGTGCGGCCGATCCGCAGGCGAAGCGAGACGGCGCCATAGGTCGCAACACAGTAGGGCACGACGTAATCCAGGATTACACATGGTGCGTCGATAGGGCCGCCGCTGAACAACGCCGACCCGTTGTTGATCAGATTGAGGGCGGTGCCTACGACCAGTGCCACATAGAGCGACCGGCGCGGCACGCCCCCGGTCAGGCAGCACCGGGCGATTGCCGACAGGCGCGATGCCGCCGGCGGCCCTGTGGCGGGGTCCTTGCCGGTATCGGCGCGGACTGTCCGCTCGGCGGCTTCCGCTTGATGCGGGCGCATGTTGAGTGTGCTCTGGTACGACATCGCTGCCTCGCCGCCCGAGTCGGAACGGATATCGGCGCATCGCTCTTCCCGACAGCGCGAAACCAGGATGACCCCCTGCCTGGCACGCCTTGCGTTATGACGGCGCTCCGTATCGCACACTGCCGGCGATCCGGCCCCTTGGCTCGGGACAAAGCAAATTTATTGCCGAAATGTCCTGCGGCAAGTAAATTATGCGAGGTTCGGTGAAGGTCTCTGCAAACTTCTTCGGGTCTCCGGCGAATAATTCGATGGCCTGATCGTGGAAATCAGGTTCGATGTGATGCGGCTCGTTACGCGTGCGCCCGCGTGTTTCACTGCAAGCCGGTACACGTTCGACTTGGGCCTGACCTACGCAATCAGGTCTTGCCTTTTCCATCCGTGCGGAGCGCGGCAGGATTCACTGTGTCGGTCCCTCCTACAAACGCCGAGACGGCGGTGAAAGACGGGAGAAGAAGTGTCGCATCCTTGTATTGGGGCGCGCCGGATCTCACGGGCAAGGCAGGGAGGTGCAGGCTTCCGTTTCCTCGGAAGCCCGATCATGCGGCGGCAGCAGGCGCTTGCCCCGAACTTTCAAAACCGTCTGGCTTCTGTGTCTCTCCAGCGGCCGGAACCGGCCTGCGGCGGAGTCCGAGGACTGCCGCCTGCAAGCGGGGCGCGGCCGTCGCGCCACATTGTCTGCTGACGGCACGGATGCAGCGCCGAACACGGAGCCGCAACGAGTTGCGGAGATCAGGCCGCTCATCCCGCGGATGGCGGATGGTGCTGCGCCGCTCGGCGTTGCTTGTGCCAGGCACGAATGTCATCCTGGGTGACGTAGCCATGGCCGGCGGTGTCGATTTCCGAGAAATGTCGCGCCACGGATTTGTATCCGGTCTTGGCCTGCTCCAGCGTCAGGTGCCCGTCGTGGCTGGTGTTGGCATGCTCGAACCGCTGCTGCCACGACATATGCGTATGATGAGCGACCGGGGCAGCGGGCGGCGCCGGTGCTTCCGCGAAGGCGGGAAGCGTGAACAACAACGGCAACAGCGCAAGGGCGGAAAGACGCATCGGGTGATCTCCTGAACGGGGAAGAGTAACGCGCTGTTCAGCCTGCGCCCATTTTCCTAACGCAGCGTAAACGGACGGAGATGGCGTTGACCCGGGGGTCAGCACGCGCCGATGTGCGGCCCCAGCGGAAAACGTGTGAGCAGGGGTAATACCAGCGGCCCGACTCTTGACTCGTCGGTCGATTGTCGGGCCGCTGGTATCTTATTGATTTCGCGCGCAGCCGCCACACCAACCCTGCACGCATACCAGTCAGCCCTGCGGGCTGCTGGTATAACACCGTGCTCCATTCAAACGCGACTTCGGAGCGGCTGACCATGTTCTCGGATGGCGTGTTCGCCGTCCTCATAACGATGTTGGTCCTGGAACTGCGCGCGCCCGAGCTTCCAACCTTAAGGGTGCTGCTGCCGCTGTGGCCCACGTGGCTGAGCTACCCAGTAAGCTACCTGTTCATCGCCATCGTCTGGACCAATCACCATTATGTTTTGTGCCACGCGAGCGAGGCCACGCCACGTTTGTTGTGGTTCAAAAGATGGGCACGGGTTACTAAGGCGAAAGCGGCCCTGCAGGGCGTGCTGGTTACGCCGCCAGGAAGCACTCGATGAAAATCAGTGGTGGGTGACCCAGCAGGTCTGCCCAGTATTCACTTCCGTCGACCGATTCGCCCTCCGGCGACAGTTGAGGCCGGTGCCAGCGGACATCGCGAAATCCGGCAGCGTGCAAGGCCTGCTCATGGGTCTCGATATTCAGGAAGTAGTTCTCAATACTGAAAGCCCCGTCCTCCAAATAAAACGTCCAGGTGATCGGCGCCCCTTCGCGAAACGGGCCGACAACCGATGTTTCAAATCCGTATTTGCGGTAGGATGGCGCCGCAGAGAAATCGCATGCCGGGTTGCTGTTCACCGCCACGAATCGCCCGCCAGGTTTCAGAGATCGCGCGATCCCACGGCACATCTCATTCAGCTCCGTGCGATCATGCGCATAATTCAGCAGATAGGCGGCGACTGCGAGATCGTAGTCTCCCGCGACTTTGAGGTTCAGACCGTCGCCAATGATATAGTCAATTCCCAGCGGCTGCTGCGCCTCACTCGCCCGGGCCAACCCGATCATCTCCTGGGACAAATCAACACCGGTTACTTTCGCCGCGCCCCGCGTACGGATCATCCGGGTGTAGAATCCCTCCCCGCAGGCGATGTCGATCACCTTCTTAGCGGTTGGGGCGCCGACCAGCTTCAGCAGGGTGAATGCCTCGACGTAAGCCCGCCACGGCTGCCGCTTCGCGCGCTTGTATTGTTCGGCGATGGGATCGTAGTTCGTCGTCATGGCGCCAGATCCCTCAACTCACCCCAATACCCCGCGGAACACCTCCAGCGCCGTCGCGATCCCCGCCGCGTCCACGTCCAGGTGCGTGCAGGCGCGCACCCGATACGGACCGACCGTCGAGACCATGACACCACGCTCGCGCATCCGATCCGCCAGCCCGTCCGCCGTCACCCCGGCGCCGCGCGTGTCGAAGAACACCAGATTCGTTTCCGGCTCTTCCACCGCCAGCCCTGGTATCTGCGCGAGGCCGCGCGCCAGGGCCTTGGCGTTGGCATGATCTTCCGCCAGCCGAACCACGTTGTGGTCCAGCGCATACAGGCAGGCCGCGGCGCAGATACCCGCCTGGCGCAGCGATCCGCCGAGGCGCTGCTTCCAGCGCCATGCTTCGTCGATGAAGGCGGTGCTGCCGCACAGCACAGCGCCCAGCGGCGCGCCCAGGCCTTTGGTGAAATCCAGCCAGACCGAATCGCATCGCGCCACCATCTCGTGCGCCGGCACGCCCGCTTCCACCACGGCATTCATGAGGCGCGCGCCGTCCATATGCGTACGCATGTCGGCCTCGTGCGCCGCGTCCAGCACGGCGTTCAGCTGATCGAGCGGCCAGACGCTGCCGCCGCCGGCATTGGCGGTCTGCTCCACCTCCAGCAAAGTCTGCGGCGGACTGTTGCGGCGCTTTTCCCGCAACGCCGCGCGCAGGGTGGGCACGTCGAACTGTCCGCGCGCCCCTTGCAGACCCCGCACACTGGCGCCGGTCAGCGCGCCGGGTCCGCCGCCCTCATTCATCACGATATGCGCACTCTCATGCGCCAGAATCTCGTCCCCCGCGCGGCAGTGCGTGAGGATGGCGATCTGGTTGCACATTGTGCCGGACGGCAGGAACACTGCCGCTTCCTTGCCGGTCAGCGCCGCCATGCGGTCGCACAGCGCGTGGATGGTGGGGTCGTCGCCGTGCTGCTCGTCGCCGACCTCGGCGCGCAACATCGCCTCCTTCATCGCGGCCGAGGGCCTGGTCTGCGTGTCCGAATAGAGATTGACCCGCACCGGCGGCAGTGACGGGTCGGTGCGGACGGGGGCATAGACCATGCGCGGCTCCTCGTTGTCCCAGAGCCTGTTCGGTGCAAATAGACGCACCGAACAGGCTCTATTCCTCTGTTTGATCGCGTGATTCACGTCTCCGGCGATTCCGCCTGCGACGATCACGCGCTGGCGCGGACAGCAAAGCAGGCGCGGGCGCCGCTGTCAGGTGGGGTAGGGGACCGGGAGGGCGGGTTCGCCGTAGACGTCACGGGCGCGCTTCTGAAAGGCGCCCACCATGCGGCGCACCGCCTCGTTGAACACCACGCCGATCGCAGCCTGCAGGAGGCGGCTGCGGAACTCGAAATCCACGAAGAAGGCGACCTC
>DATNEJ010000564.1:0-2022 GCA_035606775.1 Acetobacteraceae bacterium
GAGATCGAGCCGCGGCTGTTCAGCTTCAACTCCCCGCACGGTGCCTGCCCGGCCTGTGACGGCCTTGGCGTCGAGAGTTTTTTCGACCCCGACCTTGTCGTGCCCGATGAACGCCTGCCGCTGACCAAGGGCGCGGTGGTCCCCTGGGCCGGGGCGCAAAGCCCTTACTACGAGCAGACGCTGCAAAGCCTGGCGCGCCATTTCAAGCTGGCACCGAACATCGCCTGGAAGGACGTCCGGTCCGATATTTGCGACGCGATCATGAACGGCACCGGCGACGAGCCTGTTGCCTTCACCTACAAGGATGGCGTTCGCAGCTACACAGTCACCAAGCCCTTCGAAGGCGTGCTGCGCAACCTGCAACGGCGCTGGCAGGAAACCGACAGCGTCTGGCTTCGGGAGGAGCTGTCCCGCTACCAGGCAGAAAAACCCTGCGCGACCTGCGCCGGCGCCCGCCTGAAACCCGAGGCACTGGCCGTGCGCGTGGCCGGCAAGAACATCGCCGAGGCATCGGACCAGTCGATCCGTACAGCGCTCGGCTGGTTCCAGCTTGTGCTGCCGCAACTCACGCCGCAGCGGGCCGAGATCGCACGCCGCATCCTGCGTGAGATCGTCGATCGGCTGCAGTTCCTGGTGGATGTCGGGCTCGATTATCTGACCCTTGGCCGCGGTTCCGCCACGCTCTCCGGCGGCGAGTCGCAGCGCATCCGCCTGGCGAGCCAGATCGGTTCGGGTCTGACGGGCGTCCTGTATGTGCTGGACGAGCCGTCCATCGGTCTGCATCAGCGCGACAATGAACGCCTGCTGGGCACCCTGCGCCGCCTGCGGGACCTGGGAAACACCGTGCTGGTGGTCGAGCACGATGAAGACGCGATCCGCGCCGCCGACCACCTGATCGACATGGGGCCGGCGGCCGGCATCAACGGCGGCCACGTCGTTGCCGAAGGCACGCCGCCGGAGGTGGAAGCGAACACGAAATCGCTCACCGGCGACTATCTCGCCGGCCGCAAGCGGATCGAGATCCCGCCGATGCGTCGCCCGATGCAGAAGGACCGAACCGTGCGCGTCCTCGGTGCGCGCGGCAACAACCTCAAGCGTCTCGACGTCGCCTTCCCGCTCGGCACCTTCACCTGCGTCACCGGCGTCTCCGGCGGCGGCAAATCGACGCTGGTGATCGACACGCTGTACAAAGCCGCGGCCCGACGCCTGATGGGTGCCGGCACGGTTCCGGCGGCACACGACCGGATCGAGGGGCTGGAACTGCTCGACAAGATCATCGACATCGACCAGTCGCCCATCGGCCGGACACCGCGGTCGAACCCGGCCACCTACACCGATCTGTTCGCGCCGATCCGCGACTGGTTTGCCGAACTCCCCGAGTCACGCGCCCGCGGCTACAAGCCCGGCCGCTTCAGCTTCAACGTGAAGGGCGGCCGTTGCGAGGCGTGCCAGGGCGATGGCGTGCTGAAGATCGAGATGCACTTCCTGCCGGATGTCTACGTCACCTGCGACACCTGCAAGGGCAAGCGCTACAATCGCGAGACCCTGGAGATAAAGTTCCGCGACAAGTCGATCGCCGATGTGCTGTCGCTGACGGTCGATGAGGCGGTGCCGTATTTCAGCGCGCAGATGCGCATTCATGACCGCCTTAAGATTCTCCAGCAGGTCGGCCTTGGCTATATCGCGCTGGGACAGCAGGCGACCACCCTTTCGGGCGGCGAAGCGCAGCGCATCAAGCTGTCCAAGGAGCTAGCGCGCCGGGCGACGGGGCGGACCTTGTACATTCTGGATGAGCCGACCACCGGCCTGCATTTTGAGGATGTGCGGAAACTGCTGGAAGTGCTGCACACGCTGGTGGACCAGGGCAACACGGTTGTCGTAATCGAGCACAATCTGGAAGTGATCAAGACCGCCGATTGGATTCTCGATCTCGGGCCGGAAGGCGGCGACGGAGGTGGACGCATCGTGGCGGAAGGCACGCCGGAGGACATCGCCGCCAATCCCGACAGCTACACCGGACGT
>DATNEJ010000567.1:0-2468 GCA_035606775.1 Acetobacteraceae bacterium
GCAAGCAGAATTCCACCGGGGATGGCGATCGCCATCGTCGCGACAGCCAGCACCACGGTCAGCGCGGTGCCCTGCGCAAGCGGCCCGGCATTGGCCCATACCACCGACCAGTCGAGGTTCATGACCGGCCCAGATGCGCCAGCCGCGCATAGACCATGTCCACTGCGCGCGTCACCGGAAACAGGATGATGAAATACACCGCCATCGCGGTCAGGAAGACTTCGATCGGATGGAAACTCTCACCGGCCACGGTCTGGGAGCGGTTCATGTATTCCGGCACCGCGATCACCGTGGCGATCGCCGTGTCCTTGATGGCGACGGAGATCACCGAACCGAAGGCCGGCAGCATGCGCACGACCGCCTGCGGCAGGATGATGTCGCGCACCGCCTGGGCCTGCGACATGCCCAGCGCGAGCGCCGCCCGCGTCTGACCGGGCCGGATCGAGGTCAAGCCCGCGCGGACGATCTCGGCCACATAGGCACCGACATGCGCGGTGAGCGCGACGAGTGCCGCCCAGAACGGCGGCAGCGCGACGCCGGTAATGATCGGCAAGGCAAAATACGTCCAGACCAGCACCACAAGGACCGGCACGGCTCGCATGGAGTCGATGTAGAAAACCAGCGGCGCGCGCAGCCAGGCCGGCCCATAAATGCGGGCAAGCCCGACCGCGCCGCCGAGGACGAGGCTGCAGAGCACCGTCAGCAGCGACAGAAGCAAGGTCAGGCCCACCCCGCCAAGCAGGAAGCGCCAGCTCTCAAACAGCGGCGAAAAGTCGAGCTCCATGACGCAGGGTCCGCGTGCGCCCGGTGCCTCTCGCCTACTTCATCGTGTTGATGACGTCCTGTTCGGCCGCCACCAGCTTGGGATGGATCGACTTCTCCACGCCACGCAGCCAGGCCAGAAACACCGGCTGATGCTTGTCGATGGCAACACCGACCGGCTGCGCCTTCTCCGTGCTGTCCTGGCAGTTGTTGGCACTGGGCAGCACCGCCAGGCCCTTCACCTTGCGGCTCATGGGAACATAGGGAATGCGGTTGATCGGCGCGGCGTCGGCGCGGCGTGCCATAATGTCTTCCAGCGGTGCCGTCGCGCCCGAATTGGCAACACCAAGCAGCTTCGCCTTGGGGAAACGCTCTTTCACCCATCCCGCTTCGGCCGCACCGATGAAATAGGCGATGGTGACATCCGGCTGATTGAGATCATCCACGGTCTTCGCGCGCGTGAATTTCGGATTGTCCGAGCGTCCGAACATGCAGACCGACGTGTTGGAGTACAGCACGAAATCCACGACCGGATCGCGCTCCGGTGTTTCCGCCAGGGCAGTGATGGAGATATCCACCTGATTTGATGCCAGCACCGGGATCTTTGTCTCATGCGACACCAGGACCGGGGCGAGTTTCACGCCAAGGCGTTTCGCCCATTCGGTCGCCAGAACCCAGGCCGGACCGGACCAATGTTCACCGCCGCCGGTGGTGTTCTCGACCAGCCAGGGCGCGTTGGCGAGCACACCGACGCGCAGCACGCCGGCCTTGCGAATGGCATCGATACGCGGACTCTGCCCGGGCGCCGGGACATCCTGGGCCTGCGCAGGCAGCGCGGCGAAGCATGTTGCGAGCAGCGCCGCACTCGCAAGAAAGCGTAAGAGCCTGGTCATTGTGAGGTTTCCTCCCATTGTCATTCGGCGGCGCGGTCGCGCCAGATCGCGAGTGTGCGGCGGACACCGTGCGTTGCCAGGTCGTCGAGCGCCGACAGCACGGCATCGCCGAAGCGCGGCGACGCGGCCAGCGCCGGCGGAACGATGTCTGCCATGGAAAAAATTGCATCGCGCAATGTCCGGGAATCGGCAGCGGCGCGCGCGGCGCTGTGCAAGCGTTCCGATTTGGGATCGTCCAGCTCCAGCGGCGTGTCGTCATCCGCCCGGCCGCGCAGAAAGCGCAGCCAGGCGGCAACGCCCAGGGCGATGCGCGGCGCATTTCGGCCCGCGGCCAACAGATCAAGCGCCGGCGCGAACAGCCGCTGCGGCAGCTTCTGCGAACCGTCGCGGGCAATCTGTGCCGTGTGATGGCGCAGCTCGGGATTGGTGAACCGCGCAAACAGCGCCGCGCGATAGGCGGCAAGATCGACGGAGGCCGGCAGCGTCAGCGTTGCGCCGATCTCGGTCATCAACGCATCGACGTGATGACCCATCAGCGGATCGTTCACCGCCTCGGCCACGGTGGCCCAGCCGGCCAGTTGGCCGAGATAGGCAACGCTGGAGTGACTGCCGTTCAGCAGCCGAAGCTTCATGTCCTCGTACGGGCGGACGTCCGCCACAAGCTCAGCCCCGGTCTCCTGCCAATCCGGGCGGCCATGCGGGAACCGGTCCTCGATCACCCATTGGCGGAACGGCTCGCAAATCACCGGCCAGGCATCCTCGACACCCAGCCTGACACCGATGCGCGCGCGGTCGGCGGCGGTGGTCGCCGGG
>DATNEJ010000009.1:0-4565 GCA_035606775.1 Acetobacteraceae bacterium
CATATCCGGGCGATCGCCGCGTATCTGGGGGAGAAGGTGACGCTGGTCACCAAACCTCGCTCCCTGGCGGACCAGTTGTTCGGCCCGGACGACGTGGTCCGTGACATCGTCTGGGTCGATCAGAACCCAAGCGGCCGGCGCGGCCGGCATGATGGGATCGCGGGCTTCCTGCGCCTGGCCAGGGAGTTGCGGGCGCGCCGGTTCGAATCCGTGATCATGCTGCACCACAGCCGCCGGATCGCCGCCGCCGCGATGCTGGCCGGCATTCCACACCGGCAAGGCTACGGCTGGCGCGCGCAGCGGCTGTTCCTGACGGGGGGGCCTTACCTTGCGCCCACTGACGCTCAGCAGCACCCATTTCGCCGTGCCTCGCGGTTCCTGGAGGCCGCCGGCATCGCGATGCCGGAAGCCCAGCCGCGGCTGTGGATTGCCGCATCGGCGTTTGCGGCGATGCGGGCGCGGACGGCATCGCTGCCACGGCCGTTCGTGGCTTTCGGCATCGGCAGCAGCGAGCCATCCCGCCAATGGGGCGCCGCGAAGTTCGGGGCGCTGGCGCGGCGGCTTCTGGACGCCGGCTGGCAGTCGGTCGCACTGGTGGGCGGTCCGGGCGACGCCGCATTGGCCGAGGCGATCGGCGGCGCACTGGGGAGGGAGGCAGATCGCGCCGTGCCGATCCTGGGCTGGCACCTGATGGAAGCGGCGGCGCTGCTGTCCGAGGCCGGTTTCCTTGTCGGCAACAATACCGGGGTGATGAACATGGCGGCTGCGGCCGGCACCCGCAGCTATTCGCTGTTCGGCACCAATCCGGTGTTCGACCACAGCCGGGAGATTGTGCCCATCGCGTCGCCCGGCGACGGACCGGACTATGCGATGGCCCGCATCGACGTGGAGCTGGTGGCCGGAACGATCCGCCGCGACCGCGGTGGGCTAGGGCCTGTCTGTTCGGTCGCGTGATTCACGTCTCCGACGATGCCGCCTCCGACGATCACCCGTGTTGTTCGGTCGCGTGATTCGCGCCTCCGACGATCACGCTCCAGGCCCAGGACTTACCTCGTCCGCCGCCTAGTCAGCCGCAGTCGCAGCCTGGCGTCGGGCCGGAAGCGCGCCTCACCAGATGATGATCAATCCACTCCGCGACCAGGCGCCGAGCCTCGTTGAGCGAGGCTTCCGGATGGTGGATGCGATAGAGAGCCGTGCAGGCCTGAAACGCGGCCAAGTCATCCGAGCCGATCTGGCGCAGCTCCCGATAGGCGGTGACGACGGCCCGCTCGCAACGGCGGCCGATACGGCTCTCTTGCGCCCAGTTGTCGTTGCCCATCCCGGGACGAACTCCTTAGTTGCGAACGGTTCGCAAATTCAGCCGGAGAATAAATGGCGGGCGTCCGGACCGCAATAGCGCCGCCGTCAAATCCGTGCGGCCTCGATCTCGGATGCGCTCAGGCCCCACGCCGCCAGGGTTTCGCGTGCGTCGACCGCGCCGGGCAGTTTCGGCTTGTCCAGCTTGGTCGTGCCGAAGCGCGGCGCGGGCGCCGGCTGGCGCATGCCGCCGACCTCGATGAAGGCTTCGCGCTGGCGGTTGTGTGGGTGTTCGTGCGCTTCGTCCATCGACAGCACGGGGGCGAAGCAAGCATCGCTGCCTTCGAGGATGCGGCACCACTCGTCGCGGGTGCGCGTGCGGAAGACATCCTCCAGCCGCGTTTTCCAGCGTGCCCAGCCGGCTTTGTCCGCCTGCGCAGGCATGGTCGAGGGATCGATCTCCAAGAGCCGCATCAGTTCGGCGTGGAACTTCGCCTCGATCGACGCGATGGAGATGTAGCGCCCGTCGGCGCATTCGTAGACCTCGTAGAAATACGCGCCGGAATCGAGCTGATTTTCTCCGCGCGGACTGCTCAGCCGGCCGCCGGCTTTCATCGCGTAGATCGGTGTCATCAGCGACAGCGCACCGTCTACCATTGCCGCGTCCACCACCTGGCCGACGCCGGTTGCGCGCGCGGAGATGATGGCGGCGAGCACGCCGGTCACGACGTAGAGTGCGCCGCCGCCGTAGTCGCCGACGAGGTTGAGCGGGGGCGTTGGTTTCTGGCCCTTGCGCCCGATGGCGTGCAGCGCGCCGCTGAGTGCGATGTAGTTCATGTCGTGGCCGGCGGCATGCGAAAGCGGGCCTTCCTGGCCCCAGCCGGTGATGCGGCCGAACACGAACTTCTTGTTGCGTTGCAGGCACACCGCGGGGCTGAGGCCTAGCCGCTCCATGACGCCGGGGCGGAAGCCTTCGATGAGGGCGTCGGCGGATTCGATCAGGCGAAGCACCACTTCGATCGCTTCGGGTTTTTTCAGGTCGAGCGCGATCGTGGCACGGTTGCGCCGGGTGAATTCGTATTGTTCGGGCATTTTCACGCCGAGGTCGCTTGGGGCGACGCGGTCGATGCGCAGCACCGTGGCGCCCATGTCGGCCAGCATCATCGCTGCCAGCGGTCCCGGACCGATGCCTGCGAATTCGAGGATCTTCACGCCTGCCAGGGGACCCATGGCCGTTCCTTCCCTTGCTGTCCGTGCCTGGGATTAAGGCGGGATGGCGGGGAGGATGCAATGCCGGCCCGCTGCGTTTGTCCGCGCGTTCTCGGCAGGCCAGGTTTCCACGTTGCATCGGGTCCTGGACTTCGCCGGCCGACCAATGCGGGGCGATAGGGGCCATCGGGGCGGTCTGTTGCCACGGGCGGTTGGGTTGGTCGTCACGTTGCATGGGCTTTTTGGTTGCTGCGTTGGCGATGGTGGGTTTGATGCTGCGGAACCCCGGTGCCTTCGCTTCGCGGGACTTGGCGTGCGTGTTCGATTTCGCGGGCAGGGTGTTCTGTTCTCCTGTCTCACTCTTGGGAGTAGTCCAGCATCCACCACATGGTTCATCGGCGGTTTTGTTCTTCCTGCGACCAGGCGTAGCAGCATCCGTATGGGCGCGTGCCGCCATTGGGGACGAAGAAAAAGAAAGAATGGAAACGCAGATGCACGCCGATGATGCAGATGAACGCCGATCAAAGCCGTGGATCCGGGAGCGGCTCGGCTTCGTGGCCTGTGCCGGATGAACGGGTGGTGTGCTGAACCGCTGTGCGGCGGTTCATTGGGTTTTCCGTCCCGGCAGTGATCAGCCCGTCATCGGGGTGGCTCCATTGACCGGTCCGTCGGCCGGAGTGGGCATCGGCGACGCGCGGTTAATCGGGTTCTCACGGCGCATAGGGTGTTCTGCTCCCGCATTGCATCGGGTCGTGGCGTTCCTTCCGGCGTCGGGACACGACCCTACGACGGTCCGCGCCGGCGATCGCCTAAGGCCAACCGGCAGTACGCCCTACGTCGCATAGAGTGTCCTGGTCCCGCTTTGCATAGGGTCGTCCCACTCCGCATCCGAGCGGGCCGCGACGCTGCGACGGTCCGGATCGACGGACACAAACGGCAACCGGCGGTGGCTCTCACGGTGCATAGGGTCCCGGCGCGGCTTGGCCGTTGATCGGCTTGGCGCCGGTGTTGGGATCGCAGCCCTCCATCGACTGGTCGAGGAACATGTCGAACTCGCTCCGCTCCTTCTTGTAGGCCTCCCCCCAGCCGTCACGCGCGGCAATCACGTCCATCGATTCCGGTTCCTCGGGCGCCGGGCGCGCCGGGATGCGGCCCCGGGACTGGCCGCGTGGGAGCATCGCTGCCTCGGCGGTCTCGGCTTCTGCCGCGGCCTCCGCCTCCCTTGTCGCCTCGGCGGCGGCGCGAGCGGCCTCCGCCGCGCGCTCCAGTTCCTCACGGCGCATCAGGTCCTGGCGCCAGTAGTGCCACAGGTCGGCCTGCGCTTCGGCACTGGCCGTCGCATCGTCGCGGCTGAGCACACGCAGGATGCGCTCCTGCAAACGGAATGCCGCCAGTGCGGTGCGGGTCAGGCGCTCGGCCTGAGCGGCAGGAAGGTCCGGGTCGAGGGCCCGCTGCTGGAGGCTCTCGAAAGCGCCGCCCAGGATGAGGAAGCGGGAGACCAGCAGGAAGTCGGTCAGAGTGCGGGGGTTGAAGCTCTCGAAGGCGTCGATGGTGGCGGCGAGGCGGGTGGCGGTGTCGTCGCCCAGGGCGGGCACCGCGGCAGCGGTGGCACGAACGGTCCGGGCGAGGACAGCGGGCATGGGTCCCGGTGGCAGGGTCGGTGCGGCTGTGGCTGCGCCCGGATCGGCGGCGGGGAGCTGCGTCGGCAGGGCTGTGGAGAGCTGGGCCGACACGGCAACGAGGGTGGCACGGCTTGGCATGAGCGAGGTTCCCTTCGCGAACGAAATGGGAACATTATATGAGACCAGAATCCTCGCGCCAATAGGAATTTGGGCTTATAAGGAGTGCGCAAGCTGGTCAGCCGCCCTGCGGCCCTTCCCGGTTGCAAATCCGCCTCCCGATGGCACATTTTATGGTGCAGTGTGTCAGATGTGCCTCGGGCATAAGGTGGGATCGATGGTTCAGGGTTTACATACTGAACGGCCCGCACGGCATCCGGAACTGAGCCGGGTATCGCTGGCGCGCCCTGTCGAATCCGAAGACGGTTCGCTCCCAGCTGG
>DATNEJ010000017.1:0-25513 GCA_035606775.1 Acetobacteraceae bacterium
CGTCAGCATGCCGAGGGTGCGGGTTGAATTCACGGCCTGATCCAATTGTGCGGCCAGCGGGCCGCCCTGCACTCCCGAGAGGGGAGCATTCAACAGGTTGGCTTCCGCTGCTCCGAGCGTACTCGTTGCCGATTGATCAGCGCTTCGAACGGCTGCAATGGCGGCCTGATTCGCCGAAGAACGAGGCAGGATCGCTTGAGGCACCCCCACCGCGGCTCCCAATCCGGACAGATCGAAACCGACAGGCGTGGCTGTCGCTATTGCTGCCTCCATGTCATTTGCCAGGGAAGTCGGAAGGTCTAGCGGATCGAGCCATGCCTGCTGCGCTGCGTCCGAAATAATCGTACAGTCCACGCTGTATGGGATCCACGATCGGTTTCGGTAGTCCGCGGTGAAGCTACGCAGGGTAACCGAGTAGAAGAATCCGTCCCAAGTAAGGGGCAAGACGGCACCGGCAATGCGCCATTGGTCGATCATACGGGCGCGGGTGGTTGCATCCGACCCGGAGAATGTGCCGCAGAACGAAATATCGGCGTCGTCAGCCCCGAGAAGATCAACAACGCGCCCGCCGTTGCCCAATCTGTGGATGCTCAATCTTTGGCGCCCGCCAAAGTTGATACCGTCGGGTATCTCGAACTGCCTGAATTTTATCCAGCCAAGCAGAAGCTCGGTCATGATTGCCCGTCATACTCTCTGTTGCAATTATGATCGGAATGTCATCCGGCTGAGGTTCGCAGCGTCAGCCGAAGATTGGTGATCCGGACCAGGCGGGCATCGCCCGGGGGTCAATGCCGTTGATACCCAGAGATGGTCTTGCGAAGCTGTCTTCCAGATGCCTGACGATCCATCGCCCAAGACTTTGTCCGTCTAGGAACAGCATGCCGCTCTGCCGCGAGCCCCCGGTATCCCCGTCCTCAGGAGAGGAACTTGGCGCCTTCTGGCCAGGTGCAGCTTCAGGGCTATAGACGTGCACGGCTGCGGCTGCGCCGATTGCGGTCGATCTTACCGGTCGATGCACTGCACCACCGGACGACGGCGCGCTGGAGCGCTGGCGATCGCTCTGACCCGGCTCCGTCTGGTTTGAAGGTTGAGTATCGATGGGCGGAGTGAACGGTCCCCGGATGGGTACTCCGTTCATTTGACCGTAGGGAGTTACCATCAGTTGTGTCGCGAAAGTGCGCGTACTGGTCGAAGTTGATTGACTGCCAATCCTGAAGCTTGAGGCCCTTAGTGCTGGGTGAGCTGCCAAGATCTTCCGAACTGCACCCCACGGGCGCGCGCTTCTCGCTCCAGAGGCCGATGATGATACGGCGCCTTCCTCCCTGCGCATCCCCCGTCCGCGCCGGATGGCTGGTGGCAAGGGGGCCGCTGCCCGATGGAAAGCTGCGCACTTTCCTTCATCGCTTGTTGTCATTCCGACAGAGGGGCGCGCCTGGACGCTGAAGGATCTATGCGGCGTGATCCTGGCTCGTATCACCGTCGGATCAAGGCCATCCGGTTGCCCAATGACAAGGTCAGTGCGCCGGGGTGGCGCGAAAAAGGGACCGAGGCCATGCGTCAGTCTGACGAGACTGATAATTGTCTTGTGAAGACCGGCAGAATACCTAGTGACACGCGGCATATTCTGCATCTAGCGCACCTTGTTCATCGTGTGTTACGGATCACCGCCAAACCGCCTGCCCACTGCCCGAGTGGCTCTATAAGTCGGTCTCGGGCAGTGTCCATTCCGCGGGTCTGTCTGGCCTGGATCGACGCGTCGGAATCGTTACCGCCAGCTCAGCGAATTCCAGTCGAACTCGCGGCCATCGAGTGTCCCCAGTGCCACGACATAAGCGACCCTGTCTCGCGTCGGCAAAGAGAATGCGACATCGAATGGCACCCCGTTCCTGACCAGATAGAGGCAGTCGATCAGGGCAGGGTGCCTGGCGAGTTTCCCAGCGATGGGTCCACCGTATTATCCTCTTTCCAACTACCGGCCAGCGTCGCGTCGGCAATCGCGTTTACGCCGGCATCGCCCAGGCGCTCAATGATGCCTTCGATCTGGCGTTCGCTGGATGGAGACGGCACAGGGACGCCTTCGATTTCCGTAACCGACATTGCAAGGGACGCCATGGACATCCAGGGCTCGTTCTCTGCCAGCACCGGGCCTGCAGCTTTGAAAAGCCGAAGCGTGTCGAGTGCTCTCAGTTTCCTGATCGACAGCGACCGGCCGTTGGCGTCGGTTATTGTTCTGGCTTCGCTTGCGACGGCAATAATCTGTTCCGAAGGTGACATCTAGACCCGCCGACGCCGGGACGCGAAGAACTCCAGTTTCTGGCGCACGCTGTGATCGCCCTTCCAGGTGCCCGCGCTGGCAAGCCGAAACACAACCCCATCATATTGATACGTTGACGTGGATCCGTCCGACTCCGAGACATACTGATACATTGTCCCGGTTCCCACGCCGTCTCCATCGAAGTATTGCTGCTCTGCTGCCGCAATGAAGTCGTCCGCAGCCGAACTTCCGCGGTCAAGTTCAAATGTCCCTTCCCAGCCTTGTGGGAGCTCCGTTCCAAGCAGCGTCCCGTCGAGGCGATTGACCCGGATCGAGTGAGTCAACTGCCGACTTTCGAACGCTGTGACATGGGTAAGGTCAACCCGGCCGGCGGGCCCCATGACGACAAGCTGTGTGTCGCGGCCGACGGAAAATGCAGTAAGCGACATGTCCAATCACCTAAACCGGTTGGCCGCTGGGAAGTGTTTGCCGAGAGACCTGTACGGTCTGTCCGCCTTCCACGTTCACGATGAACCTTTCATTGATTGCCTGATACTGTACCTGCGCATCGGACTGCACATATCCCAAGCCAGTTCTCTGGGGCGGGTTGTTCGAACTGTCGCATATCACGCTGAATGGCAGAGAGCCGTCGCTGCTACCGAGGAGCCCCTCATTGAACATGCTCTGCAGGAAGGACATCTGCGTTGCCCTGACTCTTTGGAACAAATCCGCGTTGATCACCTGGCCCACATATTGACCCATACCGGCAGCCAGGGTCGCCGCGATGTAGTTTGTCAGACGTGTATAATTGTCACCATTCACCGCGGGGTTGGATGAAGAATTGTGGCCTCCGCGAATGCCCCAGAAGCTGCCCGCCGGTTGGGGATTGCAGATGACATCGATCCCTGCACCCAACAAAGCCGCCAGCTCTGCCGACGAATACGTGGCTTGCTGACCGGAACCTGGATTGCCGGAACGCTGGCTGGCCACGACCCCGTACAAAGGCTTGTTGAGGCCGGACTGCTCAGGAGACAGATTGGCCAGACGCCCGGCGGCGAAGCCTTGCGGTGAGACCAGCCGGGTGATTCCGTTGATCTGATCCGACCACCAGATCCAGTCACCGAACATCAGCTTGGCGGCGTAGCTGTCAAGACCGGCTGACATCTTTGTCTGCACGGCATTCTGAATGGTATCCCCAACCGGGCCGATGAGGATAATGTATATGCCTTCCTGGAGGCCAAAGCCTGCCTGGATGGTCCAGAAGGCTGAATCGTCACTGTCGGCAAGCACCGCGAGGCCACAGCCTTGCGCACGCAACGCGTACATTCCAGTGCGCGGCAGAGTGTCAACGCCGACAAGGCTTGCGGTGGTTATATTACCGACGCCATCCGATCCTGGCGACGAAGTCCCAAGCGTTAGAGTGAACGCGGCAGGCGGGGCGGTGGCACCACCCGCCGTCATGACGATAAGCCTGGATGGTCCGCGTTGCGGACCCTGGCCGGTATTGACTGCGGTCGCCAAAGCCTCCCAGAACGCAGCACCCGAACCGCTTATGTTGTCGAATATCTCGGGGGATGTCCCCGGAAGAGTGACGGTCAGGCGCCAGGCGTTCTGGCTGGATCCGGCCTGAAGCTGCACGGTGACCTGGTTGCCGAGAGAACCCGTATAGAGTGCAGTGAACAGGACCGTCGTCCCGGATAGCGCCGTCTGGGCTGCGGTATCTGTCCCGTCGGTCACGCGAACGCAGCGGAAGTTCTGGGCTCCCTGCTGCACCGCGGTCGCCATCTGGGTTGCCATGTCGTATTTGCGCGCCATCACGGGCCCAAAGGTCTGGGCGTAGTCCGCCATGGTGCCGATGACGACCGGCTGATTGACCGGGCCCCAGGAGGCAGTGCCAACCATCCCCACGACGTTGGTCGGCACGCCGTTCAGGACGAGGTTCTGAGGTGGTACTATCTCGACATAGAGATCCGGGACGATGAGAGACGTGGTATTTATGCTACCCTGCTGGATCACCGGCATTTCAGTCTCCAGTCGTGCCGGCCAGCACGCGTATGATGTTGTTCCGGTACTCGCTGTTCATAATCCTGGCGACCTGGACCGGATCAGAGATCACCATGCCGCGCGAAAATCCTGAAAATGGTCGAACAACGACCAAGTGGTAATTCACTCTGGTCCCCTTCAAGAAATGAAAGATGCTGCGTTCAATGCCAGATCTCCGAACAGCATGGTTGGCTGTGAAACGGAGACAATGGTCGCATATTCGACCGTATATACCAGATCCCGGCGGTATAGCAGTGCGTTCTGCGACTGGTCGTAGACTGAGGTGTTGCTGTAGGTAAGTCGGCCTTCTGTTCCGTCATCAAGGGAGATAAAGTTCTGACGGGCCAGGAATGAATCGATCGTCGTCGACACAGCATCCCGTAAATCCGGGGACGGGCACCAACAGATCACCTGGACGTTTCTTTCCTGTCGGCGAACCTCCTGAGTGGACATGGCATCCCGTGCTGTCCGGCCGATAACTGCGTACGCGCCGGGGATCGCAACGGTCGCGTCGGTCGCGATCGCAATGTGGTTCGCACTGACCAGCGCGGCCAGGTTGGCGGCAACCAGTGGTGGTGTGTCGCCATTCTGGGTGCGGTAGACGTAGCTTGTCCCATCAACAAGAAGACCAACAAGCTGATCCGCTTCCGCAGAGCCGCTGATTGTCACTGACGTGCCGCTGACGGAAGCCGTCACTGTGGGCTGCGTAGTGGCGCCCTGCCAGGTCGCGGGGTACCTGGTCATCACCCGCCCGGAGCCGGCATCGGGAAATATGGTCACATTGACCACCCCGGCAGCGAGGTCGGAGTTCAGAGAGGACGGATTTGGCCAACCTCTATAAATTCGACAGAGAGCGCTGACCGCGCTCGGCTGAGTAGCCCCATCGGGATAGAGCGCGCTTGAGACCAGCCCCGTTAAGGCGGCCTCCACGTCCGAAAGATCTGCCATCAGACCGTCGCCTGTTTCAGGGTCAGACGCCACCCAAGTGCCGTCAGCTCCGAAGCCGAGATCACGGCGTTGCGGCCAAGATCATCGGAGACCAGGTCTGAAGGCGACAGGACGACGCCTTCCCACGCAGGAAGGAGTGCGGTCCAGTAAGGCACTGTGCCGTCCGTCGGCAGCCCCGCGTCAGGGTGACCGGCACCGGCCGCGCCGATCACGCTTGCGGGCCAATTTGTCAGGAGCGGTATGGTGGTGCTTGCCGTCAAACCCCCGTACGCCGGGCCACCGGGCCCGGGGACCGTCGAGGGTCTGGAAATCGTCAGCCATCGGTTCGTTTCGACGCATAAGATCGGCAGCAGGTCCTGCTGAGCGGCCACGAAAAACAGCCGGTCCCTTTGTCGGAGGTAGTCGCCGGGCCGCGTATATTTCCCATCGAAATGGCCGTACCAGAGAGCGCTGCCATAGGGATTGGCCCGGGAAAACCCGCCCCTGGGCGTCGAAAACGCAGCGTGGAGCCGAATGAAGCGATTGGTCGGGGAAAGTGGGTCAGATGGCCCACACGGGCGATAGGCATCAGTCATTGAGCCGATGGACCTGGCGGCCGCCCCTTGGCCCCAGGATATGCGGTCCTGGACCCGATCGAAATCCATTCTAGAGAACCAGCGTTGCGGTGTTTCCCAGCAGCCCCGGGCCAGGCGGAATGCCGATGAATTCGCATAGCCGCCGGCGCCAGCCGTCAAACAACCGGCTCCGGTCTGCCACTTCTGACTTGTTGCGTGTCCAAACCGCGGCCTGGTCTGTATCGAGGCTGGCAGCCGCCTGAGGGATTGTGAATTCGAGGCCTGTCAGTGTCGTAAGATAGCGGCGGATGATCACAAGCTCCGAGTCGGACAGGTTGTTAAGACGGTACTCCAAGAGCCCGAACTTCTGATAGAATCGCCACGACTCAAAGCCGGACGAGCCGCTGCCATACGCCGGATAGCCGCAAAACCGCCTGGCATCCGTTTTCTCGGTGTCGGTCAAGGCTGTCACACGACAGATCCATCACCGCGGGTGAATATCACGTTGCCGCTTCCGCCCGACGAAACCACGGATACGTATTGAATGAGCGGATTGACCGAAAGAATGGACTGACTCGCCGGAAGGATCGGCATGTCAGATGTCGAGGCAGACACTGATGAGTCCGCGCCGAACCTCACAAAAACCAGCGCGTTTGCACTGTTCGTTACCACAACCGTGTCTCCACCGCCGATAAGGCGCCCGCTCGATGGTGACGTGGTTGCTGACAGTGTAACCGATCCGGTCGCACTGAAAGGATTTGTGGTGCCAGTTGCCATTGGCTACCCCCGGGCTCGACTTGCTTATCCGATGTGCTCGACAATCACCGCACGCTTGAAAGCTGCGTTCGTCGCTGTCGGCACCGTGGTAGGGTTGGTTGTGGTGTCGGACGGGGCGCAGAATCCACCAATCCAATACCAGGACTGCGCGATGATCTGCTGCAGCCGGTCGATCGCTTCGCGCGTGACCATTGCGACGCCATCCACGATCGAGATGATCGAATCGGCCGGCGCTACGTCTTCGGCAGCCATTCCGGCAAAGTCGCCCTCGATCAGTGCGCCGCGCCCACAGATGATCGGCCGCCGAACCATCAGGCCGGTGAGCATGGGGTGCGGCTGCACATAGGTCTCCGTGGTCGGAATAAACCGAAGTCCCAGGAAATCGTTGGTCATACCCTTTCGGAAGACCTGGTTGGCAGAAGTCGCCCCCTGAAAGAGTTGCTTGAAATCGGGATCAGCAAAAAGCTGCCGGGCGGAAACCGGGTCCAGGTAGCAGTTGTAGGAGCCGTCGATCTCCGGTACCGCGTTCATGCGCAACTTCGCGACGGCATCCAGAAGGCTGGACATCGTCAGCGTGTCCGCTGCGCCAAGCAAGGATGTATTGGACCGCTGCGACGGACGGACAATAGTCGATCCCGCCGCCGCGGTGACGGCGTTCGCGGCTGTGCCGTCGCTCACCGACACGTTGGATGACAGCGTGAGCGTGCCCGATATTCCGGCCGGCGCCGTCGATACGTTGGTGCCGTCCGGGGTCACCGATACGGCGGTATAGGCATTTGCGCCGATTGTTACTGTCAAAGGCGCGCTGGCACTTACGGGTGTCTGCACACCATTCGTGAACACGGTCTGAAAGCCCCGGATGTCGTCGACGGACACGATCGGCCCGGCGCTCGAAAGAGACGACCGGACCCGCGTATTGCCGCCGAGATACGCGGCAAACAGTGCATTGCGGGCCAATTCGTCCAAGCTGCGGGCCGCCTGTTCTCCATTCGCATAGGCATTCTGCAGAAATTGCGAAGCAATGCCCACACGGCTGGTCACCATGTTCAAGTCCATGGTCGCCGCATAATGGTTGATCGTGATCGTATATTGCTCGACCCCCCACGACGTCGGGGTCAATCCGTTGTCCAGATTCGTGTTCAGGGCGGGCGCCACGGGGGTGGTAACGGACGGTTTGAGGCCAGCCCTGGTCTTGGTCAGCGTCTCACCAATTCCAACCGCAATCTCTTCCCGGTCCGCACAGGCGCGATAGCCCAGACGCGACTGAAGCGCCTGGTCGAACTCCCGTTCGAGAAATCCTTGCTGGATGATCGGCTGCAATGCCGCAGGAAAGTTCTGAATTCCCATTCTGATGTCCTATGTTTCTGTAATACGGCTGATCAAAAGGAAGCCTTTTTCAGGTCCGGCGCTTGAGAATTGCAGCGCGTGCGGCGACGTATTCGTCATGGCTCATCTCGGTTGCCAGCCGGGGGCGTGGCGGGCGGGACGACGGGGCATCCGCCGGGCTGGACGATGATGCGCGTGCAAAGAGCCAGGGCTTTCGCTCTCGAAGGTCCTGCATCAGCTCTGCTCCATTGAGCACCTGGCGGTCATTTCCCAACCTCACGGCCGCGCGGTCCAACAGCTTCAGGCCATCCAGGTCGATCATTCCAGCCCGGACCGCCTCTGTCCGCAGGCCGGCGAGCGTCAATTGCTCGTCTGCTTCCTTGCGGGCACTGGCAAGCTCTTGTTCGAGTTGCCGAGTTCGCTCGCGGAGCTCATCGACTGAATCGATGGATAGCTCAGGCTGAGGTGATGAATCAGACATTATCGCCTTTCATTCCTGACTCAGATGTGATTCGGTCGATTTCGGCGGCCGGGTCTGGAATGTCATATATCGAGGCAACCGTCTTGACGGCGGTCTCGCGACTGATATGACCCGCATTCGCCAAGGTTGAGAGAGTTTGCGCGTCTTTTTGCCGATCATCTGCCGAAGCCGCGTACCAGGCTGGCCACTTCAATGTCAGTGGGCAGTCTGCGCGCAGGCTCGGGACAGGTAATCCCATAACGTTAAGCGGATAGATCTGCGAGGCTTTGACGACCATCCCCAGCAACGCCAACAAAGCCATTTCGCCATATGTCACCCGAAGGTTGTCCGACAGCCAGATCAACCCCTGGTTCAACATTTCCAGCGCTCGGCCGGATTGCGCGGTTGTCAGGCGATCGGGACTGGCGCGGTTGCCATGCACACTCTCCAGGGCAAACTCTCGCAGAACCCGAACATACTCAATCACGGCGGCCGACGCGGTTCCTCCGATCTCCAGAAGCCGAGCGTCTCCCTTTTCCGAAACGACAAGGGCGTTTCCCGCGCCTTTCAGCAACTCACCACCTGCCAGGCTCGGCTCTTTCAGCAGAAGCGTCGGATCGCTGCTGTATTTCAGGCCCCGTCCAACCTGACTGAGCTGATAGTCAATCTCAATCTGAGTTTCGATCGCAGCACGGAACGTGCAGCCGCCATCGTTCGGATCGCCTGTGGAGGAACTCCCGGGCAGATTGCGTATCCAGGTGATCGGGACAAAGCCAAGCCGATGACCCACGCTTCGGGCTTCGTCGACAATCGGCGCACTGGTGAACCCACCGGCGCTGGCACGAACCATGTCTCGTGCTCAGTATCCCACTGCCGGGAAAACCAATATTCGGCATCCTCGTCATCGATCGCATAGCCGCTGGCACGCAAGGTCTCGCCGCGCACCTTGTAGCGCTCGGTGACCAGAATCAGAGAATCGGGCGCCTGTGGGTCCCACGTCGGCGTGAGATAGCGCGTGTCCATAACCTGGAAGAACACGCGACCTCGTAGGACACGAAAGAGGATCGCAACGGATCCGACGGCTCCCCGAACCGCTGCATCGGTCAGGACAACATTAAGCCGCGCTTCCTTTGTAATGTTGGTAATTGCGGCGCGTGTCTCGGGATCGGCGCAGTCGATGACGGGAAAGTGCCCGTCGCTGAACAGAAGGGAGACACTATCCTCTACGACCACGCGGGACAGCGGATAACGTACACTTGGTTTTCGGCTGCTTAGCGGGATGTATTCGCCACCAGCCGTCCGTTCTTCGTGAAACTTGTAGGGTAATACGTCATAGAGGGTACCGGACAGCACGCGCGACAGAATATCGAGTATGCGGGTGCGCGCCGGATAGTCCGGATCACGCGGGATGAGATCACAGATCGTCTCGAACATATGGTGTCTTACTGCTGCTAATTTCGATAGAGCCAGGTGCTACCGACTGAAATGGGGTAGTGTGATGCGCCGCGCTGGCTCGCTAATATCGATCAGCATAGAAAACGCTCGCACAAGAGCATCAACCTGGTCATCTTTTCGTCCGAATGGAAAATCGCGTAACTCTTCTATAAAGGCACGATTCCAGTTGCCGCGTATCATGGAGACGTTGTTCGCCTCGATCTGTGACGCGATAGCCATCGCCCGCGTCAGTTTTGAGCCGGTTTCTCGGGACGGCGAAAGGCGGTATCCCGCCAACCTGCCGGCGAAATAGGTAACCTGGCTTTTCCCGGCTTGACCGGGGTCTTCCGGCAGGCCGATGCGGACCATCAGCCCGTCGCTGCGGGCGGTGGAATGAATCAGCTCTTCCACCTGCCATGGACTGCCTTGCAAGCGGATAACGTCAAGAATGACGTAGTGCCCGCTCGCAGTTCGCATCAACTTAACCCCAGCGGTCCAGTCGGGATCGTTCGATGATGTAGCGGCCGTGGCCGCCAGGTCCCAGGCTCGCACAATAGCGCTCTCAGGTGTCGGGGTTGTGGCTTCAACGGATGAAAGACATTCGACTTTGAAGAGCGCCCCCTCCATCGGTCGCGGGGACTGCTGAAACAATGCGGCCCAGGTGCGTTCACCAAGCGCCAGTCTTTTTCGCGTCAGCGCCTCGAGATCTTCCCACTCCGGCCATAGAGGCTCTCCTGGTATGCGGCCCAACCTGTCGTCCGGCATGGCGATCGCGGGAAGTCGCAACTGTCGCCACCTATCGTCGTTGGTTGCTATCAGCCGTCCCCCCAGGTCATCTTCGTGCCATCGGGTCATCACAAGGATTACCCGTGCCTGCGGCTTGAGACGGGTCGTCAGGCTGCTGCGGTACCACTCCCAAAGTGTGTCACGCTGTCGCTGATTGTCGGCCTCCAATTGTGATCGGATGGGGTCGTCCAGAATGATAAGATCGGCGCGCCGTCCGGTTAGGGCACCGCGTACACCAAGAGCCGTGTATTCGCCCCCGGAAGTCGTGCGCCAATGCCCCGAACCACGATTGGCGGTCAGCAAATCGTAGCCGAGCAGTGAACCGTAGGAAGCAATGGTTTCACGTGTACGGCGGCTGAATTGCTGCGCCAGCGCAAGCGTGTGGGACACGGCGATGACGGAGGTCCTCGGGTGCCGGGTGAACCACCATGCGGGGAAGAGCACCGAGGTGTAGGTCGATTTTGCCGATCCGGGCGGCATTGAGATCATCAGGCGGTCGAAGCGCCCGCGAGCGAGCGCTTCGAGTTCTGCCAGAAGCAAACGATGATGGCGCGCGGGCCTCTGTTCGGCGAGCCGGAGCGCGGCGATTGTCCAGTCGTAAAGATTGTATCGAATGCGTCCTCGAGGCGAATGGTTACTGTCGAGCCTTCGGCAGTCGCTCGATGAACCAGCGGTCACTCAAATAGGAATTGTCCGGTCAATGTGGAGATACGCAGGCGATGCGGGTTCTCCGGCGGGCCAAAGGGCAACGTGACCCTTGGCCGGCATCGGAAATTGGGGTGATTCAAAGGTCAGTGATAAGAAATAATGGCTCGCCCTTCGTGAGTAACTCAACAGGGCGACCCGCTAAAGCGCCATCATACCCAATTTCCTACGATATTCTGGGGCATTTGGTCAAGTCTTTTTTCCTATCCGGTCGGCATTCCGCTTACCGGGCCTCGCCGGCTTATCCTGCCCGCAACAGCCGAGCCCCTTCGGTCCGCAGCCATGGAATCGCAGCCTGCACATGAGGACTAAGCTCGTCGACCAATTCCCAAAACTTGATGCCGTGGTTCATGTGGCGCAGATGTGCGACCTCGTGGGCGGCTACATAGTCCTGTACGAACTCCGGCGCCATCACCAGGCGCCAACTGAACCCCAGCGATCTGTCCGGCGCGCAACTGCCCCAGCGGCTGCTTGTATCCTTCATGGTGATTCGGCGCGGTATCACGTCGATGGTGGCGCATTTGGCGATAACCAAGGCACCGAGTCGCCGACGGGCTTCCGCACGCAGGAAATCCAGAACACGCCGACGTAAAAACTCTGTCGCTCCGGTAACCAGCAGCTCATCGTTCGACAGCCAGGCGCCCCCGTGCTCCTGTGGCACGTGACGTATCCGGTGCAGCGTTCCACCAATCGGCACCATAGCGCCGTCGGAAAACGTGATTGCATCGGGTAGCGCAGCCAGCCGGTCAGCAACCCAGTCAGCATGGCTCATAAGCAAAGCGAGGCCGGCGTTGCGCCCGGCACGGGGCGGCAATGTCACCACAACCGAACCATCGCAGGGATCGATCCGCAGGCTGACACGGCGTGCACGCTTGCTACGGCGCCACTCCACGCGCGCAGACCCCGATGGCAGGGTCAACACTTCAGGTGCCGGAACGTCCATGGAGGCAGAAACGCCGCTCCTTCTCGATTCGTCAACACCAACTTGCTGAACCGCCGACCCCGAGCCACATTCGCAAGCATGGCATCAAAGTGGTTCGAAATGCGCCGCCGGTCATTCATTCTTGCAATGAGCCTGTATCCGATAGCGGCGCACGCCGCGAGCAAAGTGCCTGTCGTCGCGACTTTTTCGGTTCTTGCGGATATGGTCCATCAGGTTGGTGGGGATGCAGTTGCCATTCGGGCATTCGTGCAGCCGGATGGGGACGTGCATGTCTACCAGCCTGTCCCCGGCGACCTGCGAAGGCTGATGAACGCTGCGGTTCTTGTCGAAAATGGTCTCGGGCTGGAGGGATGGCTGCAGCGGCTTGCAGAAGCCGCCAAATTTTCGGGCGTGCCCGTTGTCGCATCCAATGGCGCCACATTGCGAACAATCCGAAACGAGCGTGGCCTTCCAGTTACCGACCCTCACGCATGGCAAGACCCGCGCAATGGCGTGGTCTATGTCCGCAACATAGCGGCGGGGCTGACCGCAGCGTCCCCCACTGATGCCGCGCTGTTTCGGGGCAGGGCCGATCGCTTCATAGCGGACATCCAGCAGACGGATACCTGGATCGCCCGCCAATTCAATGCGTTGCCGGCGTCTTCTCGGCGTATCATCACGACACATGACGCCTTCGGCTATTTCGGTGCCCGCTATGGCATCGAGTTTCTTGCGGCCGAAGGAATCAGCACGGACAGCGAGCCGTCGGCAAAGGGAATCGCCGCACTCGTGGCGCAAATACGAAGAGAGAAGATCCGCGCCATATTCCTGGAGAATATGACGGATCCCCGGTTGGCCGAGATGCTGGCCAGGGAGGCAGGGGTCAAACTGGGCGGCACCGTCTATTCAGACGCCTTGTCGCCACCCGGCGGACCCGCCGCTACCTACCTGGCCATGCTACGCCACAACACCACATTGTTTGTCAGCGCCATGCAGTCGCCGTAGACGGCACGCTGGCCGGTTACGCCGCTTTGGCCATCTGCACACCGCAGGCATCAAATGCGGCGAACAGCGTGGTTACCTGGGCGGGCGACAGCTTCATATGCGGCGGGCGGATGTTCAGCCACCGCTGATCGTGGGTGTTTCGGGCGACGAGCGCTTTCAACCCTGAGATCAACGGGACAGATATGACCGCTTTGCGCGTCGCACTCAGTGTTTCGTGTGCGGCTGCTCCGGTCGCGGTGTTCCATCCGGCATAAACCTTGGCGCCGATCGCGCAGTTTACGTTCGAGGCTGCGGTGATGCATCCAGCCCCGCCTTTCTCGAGAAGCGGCTTCAGAAGCGTGTCGTCGCCGGCGTAGACCTCAAAGCCATCCCGAGCGAAGTTTTCGACATAGGCCAGCCCATTCTCATAGCTGCCGCTACTGTCCTTGATGCCCTTCACTTTGCCGGGATGGCGGGCCAGCAACCGCCCGATGAAATCGACGCCGAATGGCACCGCGGATTGCTGCGGGAAGTTGTACAGGTAGATGCCGATATTCCCGGCTACGCGCTGGATGACTTCACTGAAATACGCCAGCAGCCCATCATCCGAAGGATTCTTGTAGTAGAACGGCGGCAGCAGAAGCGCTGCCCTGCAACCCAATTCTTCCGCCTTGCGGGTGAGCAGCACTGTGTCGATAATCGCCGTGGTTCCGGTTCCCGGCATCATCTTCACCGCGGGTACGCCCCGCGCGATCAGCCCTTCAAGGACCGAAAGCCGTTCGCTGATTCCCAGGCTGTTTGCTTCCCCGGTTGTGCCAAGCACGCCAAGCCCGTTACAGCCATTCGCCAGAAGCCATTTGCAATGTGCCGCCATTCGGTCAAGGTCAACCGACAGATCGTCGTTCATAGGTGTCAGCACCGCGGCATTGACGCCACCGAACAGGGCTCCCGTCATCATTGCGCAATTTCCTTCAGCTTCCGGCGTGCCCGGGGGGCAGCGCCGGGCCATGCGACGATATGATGTTCGAATGGCCCCGCTTTGCGCTCACTCACCGCCCGTCCGCGGACTGATACGCCACTCGCATGGACCGTGTTGGGATCGCCGGAGACAAGCGGATGCCACCACGCAAGGTCCTTGCCCTCTGCCAGCCGGCGATAGGCACAGGACGGCGGTAACCAATCGATCTCGCGCACCAGCGCAGGGGTCAGGGAGACGCAGTCAGGCACCCGCTTCTGCCGGCGGCAATAATCGCCACAGCGGCATGTCTGCAGATCGAGCAACCGACACGCCACGTTGGTGAATGAAAGCGCTTCCGTCGCGTCATCGCGTAGCTTGTGCAGGCAGCACCGTCCGCAACCGTCACACAGCGACTCCCACTCTTCGTGGGTCATGTCTTCCAACTGCTTGGTCTTCCAGAAGGGTGCCTCGGTCGCCATCCAGCGAGTCTACTGGCGCGACGCGCTCCTGGCTAGAGCGTGATCGTCGCAGGCGGAATCGCCGGAGACGTGAATCACGCGATCAAACAAGGATATAGAGTCTGGTCGGTGCGTCTATCTGCACCGGACAGGCTCTAGCGGTTCGGCGGCGACAGAGTCTGCTCCTGCACCGGCGGCCGCCCGCCTGATGGCGACGGATTCATCATGGGCGGGACGTTCGGCTGGCCCGACGCGGCGGATCCGCCTTGCGGCTGATACGGCGGATAGGCTGGGGCATAGCCCGGCCCTTGCGTCCCGCCGCTGGCAGGCTGCGCCGCCCGCGGGGCTCCACCGGCGGCGACACCATAGCGCGTCAACACCTCTCGGAGCGGGTCCGCGCCTGGATTGGCCCCCTGCATCTGGATCACGATCTGCCGGGCAGCATAGGGCTGGCCGTAATAAGCCTGATTCCATTCTGTCCGGGCGGAGATGACACTGCCCTCAAGCGAGATGCCCCCAAACAGTCCTCGTGCGGCGGAGAAGGCAACGATGTCGGCACCGACAGCCGTCGTCGTCGATCCGCTGACGCCACCTCCCAGCGTCGCCACTGCGATCGAGGCGTCCGCGCCGAGCTTCACCTGGCTGTCCATAAGGGCGTTGAGTCCCTTTTGGGTCATCACCAGCAGCAAAAGCTGGCTATCCTGGATGCCAGCCTGCAATCCAAAGCTGCCGCTTCCCATGGTGTAGAAGGCTGGATACGACCAGGTGCCGTTACCGGCGCGCGCGAGCAGGACACAGCCGCCTCCCTCCCCGCCGAAGAAGAAGCCCGCTTTGAAGAGGCGTGGGCAAATCATGACGCCCTTCGCTCGTTGCAACATCGTCTTGGGATCTTGCGACACGTTTTGCGTCAGCATTTCCTGCGCGGTCAGGGTCGCCCGATCGACAAGGGTCTGCTCCTCTCCTGGTGTCTTGACGCAACCCGCCTCTATCAAAGGCAACAGGCAGATGGCTGCAATCGTCAGGAAACGGATCATGAAGGCTCCTCCGTTGGGTCCGGAATCGCGTTTGCATAGCGCGTTGCGGCCGATTCGCGGCCAGGAGAGCGTCTGACGACGGCGATTTTACAACAACGCCGGATCCGGCTGCGGCCGGCGGTATCCGGCATCCGTCTCAATATCCCGGCAACTCGTTGACGCAAACCACCCGCCACCCCGCCTCATTCCACTCGAGGCGCGTGAGAGAAAGATTCTGCACCGATAGATGGAGGGCATGATCCGCGCCGATGCGGAGTGCGTGGGCGACGGCTGCGCGGATCGTGCCGCCGTGACTGACGATCACAATATCCGCACCTTCGTGGATGACAGCGAGGTCATCAAGCGCCGCGCCGGCCCGGATAATCACGTCCTCCATGCTTTCTCCGCCGGGGGGCCGTTCTCGCCCGCCCAAGGGCCAGAACGCATGCTTCGGTTTGGTAAGCCGCGCTGGCAACTCGGCATGCGGCAACCCTTGCCATTCTCCGAGTGACTGTTCGATCAGTCGCCTTTCCTCTTGCAAGTCGGTTCTCGGATAGCCGGCGGCAAAGATCGCTTCGGCTGTGCGGCGTGTCCGCGCCAGCGGCGTGACCTTCCAGATTGCCGGTTGTGGGAGACGATCGGCCAGGGCGCGATACATCGGCGCCTGTGCGACCAGCGTTGTCTCGCATAACGCCACGTCCATGACGCCATACAGGTAAGCGCGGGCGTTCTCTTCGACCAATGCGTGCCGGATAAGCCAGAAGCGGGTTTCGCTCATTCGCCGATACTCAGCAAAGCCCCTCTGACGCGCGCCTGGCGAAATTGCCGGGCGAACAACAACGCGGCGGCGAGCAGCCATAGCCCATTCAACCCGACTGCGGCAGCCAAGTGGTCCCATCGCACGGTTCCCTGCAGCAGGATGGCGCGCATTCCTTCGAATACGTGCGTCGATGGCAGGGCGAGGGAGAAGGGGCGCAGGGCGGCGGGCAGGACGGTGACGGGGTAGAACACAGCCGAAAACGGCGCGAGGCCGAACAGTACCCCCCAAGCCAGGGGTTCCGCGCCAGCGCCGTGCCGCAGGATCAAGGAGATGACGCCGAGCGCCACCCACCAGCCCATCACCATCAAATTTGCGAAGAACAGCACCAGCACGGGGCCGAGCGTGAACAGGTTGAAGGCGTAGAACAGCCAGGCAAGAAGGATTGCCGGCAGCACGCCCAGCAGCATGCGCACCACGGACATGCCTACGAGCGCCGCCACCAGCTCCCATGGCCGCAGCGGGCTGACAAAGACGTGGCCGAGGTTGCGGGACCAGATTTCCTCAAGAAAGCTGATCGACATACCCATCTGGCTACGCAGGGTAACCTCCCACAGGAGGACACCTCCCAGCAGCGCTGCGCCGGCGATGACGGCCGCATTGCCCATGCGAGAGGCAAGGAAGCTCGCTGTGAAGCCCCAGATGCACATCTGCAGGATCGGCCAGTAGGCAAACTCCACCAACCTTGGCCAGGATCGGCGGTACAGCGCGAGATGGCGGTACATCAGGCCCCAGATCCGGCGCGCCGAAGGGCTCATGCCGTCACCGCCTGTCTGCGATCCCGGGCGATGTCCAGGAACACCTCCTCCATGTCTTCCCGGCCGTAGCGGTTCAAAAGCTCCCGCGGGCTTCCGCGATCGACAATTCGCCCCTGCTTCAGCATCAGCACCTGCGTGCACAGGCGTTCGACCTCGGCCATGTTATGGCTGGCCAGCAGGATCGCGCAGCCGCTCTCGTCCCGGTAGCGCTCCAGCCAGGAACGTACGAGATCCCCGGTGTCCGGGTCGAGGCTCGCTGTCGGCTCATCGAGAAGCAGCAATTCAGGTCTGTTTATCAGTGCCTTAGCCAGTGCGACCCGAGTCTTTTGGCCGGCCGATAATTGTCCGGCCGGCCGCTTCAACAGCGATCCAAGATCGAGTTCTGCCGCAAGTTCGGCGATCCGTTCCTCCGCCCCGCTGACGTTGTATAAGTGGCCGTAAACACGCAGATTTTCTGCGACGGTCAGGCGATGGGGCAACGAAACGTATGGCGACGAGAAGTTCATGCGCGCCAGTGCCGCGAAGCGATCACGCGCCATGTCATGCCCCAGAACCTCGATCGAGCCTGAGGTCGGCACCAGAAGGCCAAGCAGCATGGCGATCGTTGTGGTCTTTCCCGCGCCGTTGCCCCCCAGGAGACCCACCGTCGCACCTGCCGGCACATCGAAGCTGATCGAATCGACGGCCAGCACATCACCGTAGCGTTTGGTAAGGTCTCTCACGCGGATCACATTCATGGCTTGCCATTACGGCGGGAAACCCCGCTCGCCAAGCCATCGTTGGATTGTTCGTCCGGCATCGTTACCTTGTTCGTTGATGATCGATCTCGTCCCCGCCCCCGCGACCCTGCCAGACGGCCTTCGAATCTATGCCGTGGGGGATGTGCATGGATGTCTGGACCGCCTGATCGCGCTGCATGAACTGATCGCCGAGGACCTGGCCGCCCGCCCGATCGCGCACGCTGAATTGATCCATCTGGGGGACTATATCGATCGGGGTCCGGAAAGTGCCCAGGTCATCGACTGGCTTCTCTGTGAGCCGCCCGTCCCCGTGCAGCGTGTCGTGAATCTTATGGGCAATCATGAGGAGATGATGCTTGCGGCAGTCGCCGCAATCGACGACGAGGCTCCCGTTCACTGGCTCACCAATGGCGGTGCCGACTCGCTCCTTAGCTGGGGCATCAATCGGAAAGTGCCGCCCGCCGAATGGGCCCGGCATATTCCGAAACAGCATCTGATCTTCCTGCGCGACCTTGTGCTGAACTGCCACATCGCCCCCTATTTCTTCGTGCACGCTGGCATTCGTCCGGGGCGAAGCCTTCAAAGGCAGACGAGACACGATATGCTTTGGATAAGGGAGCCGTTTCTCTCATCCCAGGATGACCTCGGTGCGGTCATCGTCCATGGCCACACACCGCGGCAGCAGCCGCTTGTGCGGCCAAACCGGATTGCTATCGATACAGGTGCAGTACTGGGCGGCGCTCTGACCTGTCTGGTTCTGGAAGGCAGCCTGCTTGGCTTCTTTCAAAGTTAGGTTTGACCCACCCTGCGTTGCACGCAAAGATGGGTTGCGCCCCCTGTGACGACCCGGCTACGGCACCCTGGATGAACCAAATCTCGACCGGCGATACGATTGGACCCGACGAACCTCATCCACAGGTGGCCGAGGCCGTAAAACGGCTGGCCCAGACGAGCGTCCTGGTGGTGGGGGACGTCATGCTGGACCGTTACACGTATGGGGAGGTGGGGCGGGTCAGCCTGGAAGCGCCGGTTCCGATACTGGCGATCGAACGGGAGGTCGCCCTCCCGGGGGGTGCCGGGAATGTCGTTCGAAACATCACGGCTCTCGGTGCCGCTGCAGCCTTCATCTCGGTCGTCGGTGACGATCAGGCCGGGTCGGACCTGACCGGGTTGATCGGTGGCCAGCCCAATGTCGAGCCTTGGCTCCTGGTGCAGGGTGGACGTACGACCACGCTGAAGACGCGGTTTGTTGCATCGGGCCAGCAGCTTCTCCGCGCCGATCGGGAACACACCGATCCGATCCACCCAAAGCTGGCCGATCGGCTGATTCGGATTGCGACCGACGCGATGGCGGCGACCACCGTCACCGTTCTGTCGGATTACGGCAAGGGCGTCCTGACCGGCGATGTCGCTGCTCGCCTGGTGCAAGCGGCCCGAGCGACCGGACGGAAGCTGATCGTCGATCCGCGTGGCACGGATTTCAGCCGCTATGCTGGCGCCGACATAGTGATGCCCAACCGTCTCGAACTGGGAGCGGCGACGGGCATGCCCGTTGACAGTGAAGCCGCCATCGTCGCGGCCGCCAAGGCGCTGCGGGAGCGTCATGGTTTTGGCGCGGTTGTCGTTACCCGCGGCAATGACGGAATGACCCTGGTCGATGCGGATCATGTCCGGCATTTCCCCGCTGAGGCGGCCGAAGTGTACGATACGTCCGGCGCGGGTGATACCGCATTGGCAACCTTGGCTGCCGGTGTGGCTGCTCAACTCAATTTACCTATGGCGGTACGCCTGGCGAACCTTGCCGCAGGCGTCTCTGTCGGCAAAGTCGGGACCGCTGTCGTGCGGCCCGCGGATTTGCTGAGTGCGCTGACGCCGCAGCAAAGTGCCCTTCGCAAAATCGTGTCATCCGACGAAGCAATCGAGCAGGCAGAGCGCTGGCGGCACAAGGGCTGGCGTGTGGGGTTTACCAACGGCTGCTTCGATCTGCTTCACCCCGGCCATGTTCACCTCCTGGAGGAGGCAAGGGCGGCATGCGACCGCCTGGTCGTCGGATTGAACTCCGATGCAAGCGTGCGCCGACTGAAGGGCGCACCGCATCCTGTGCAGCCGGAGGCTGCCCGAGCCGCCATTCTTGCCAGCATTGCCTGCGTGGATCTCGTCTGCATCTTCGATTCCGACAGTCCATTGGCTTTGATAGAGGGCCTGCGTCCGGATCTGCTGGTGAAGGGCGCGAACTATACCCTGGATGAGGTTATCGGCGCCGATCTCGTGCCCGGATGGGGCGGCCGGGTCATGCTTGCCGCGCTCTTGCCGGGGCATTCGACAACAGCAACACTGGCCCGGATTCTGGGCTAGACCGTGATCGGCGAAGGCGGACCCGCCGGAGCCGTGAATCACGCGATCAAACAAGGGCCTGGAACTTGTTCGGTGCTTCTATCTGCACCGAGCAAGTTCTAGGTCGCGGAGAAGTCATGACGAGTGGGACGATCTACGAGGCTCCTCGTGTCCAGGGGCGTGCGGGTGAGGCCGTCGTCACCAGCACCTGCGGCCATAACTGCGGTGGCCGATGCGTCGTGAACGCGCATGTCAGCAACGGGCGCATCGTCAGAATTTCGACCGACACGCGCAGATGGAATCCCGACCTGCCGCCGTTGCCCGCTTGCGCGCGGGGAATCGGGCAGATAGAGCGAACCTACCACCCTGACCGTTTGCAATATCCGCTGAAGCGGATCGGCCCGCGCGGCGCAGGACAATATGAGCGTGTTTCCTGGGACGAGGCGCTCGACACTGTTGCTGCCGAAATGCATCGCATTCGGGGTCTCTATGGCAATGCGGCGATCCTTGATGCATCCCGCACCGGAAGCCAATCAATGCTGCACGGCCGTGTCGCCGCACAGCGCTTTCTTTACATGTTTGGCGGCTGCACCGATCTCTGGTCCAACCTTTCGGCGGAAGCCGAAGTGTTCGCTATTCACACGACATATGGCGCCAAGGCAGAATACAAATCGTCAGGTAGAGAGCCGACGGACTACGCCAATTCAAAGCTGATCCTGATGTGGGGCTGGAGTCCCGGCGATGGGACCTTCGGCACCGGGACGATGCCCTATCTTAAGTGGGCGAGGAAGCACGGTACCCGCATCATCTGTGTCGATCCACGTCGGACGATGACCAGCCGTCAGCTTGCCGATGAGCATGTCTTCATACGGCCCGGTACCGATACGGCCGCGCTGGTTGCCATGGCCTATACGATTGTCACTGAAGGGCTGCACGACCAGGCGTACTGTGACCGCTATGTCCTGGGCTTTGACGAGGACCATCTGCCCGCCGGTGCTGCTTCCGGCAGTTCGTACAAGTCGTATCTCCTCGGCCTCAGCGATGGCGTTCCGAAGACGCCGGAATGGGCAGCCGCGATAACCGGAATCGATGCGATGACACTTCGCCGCATCGCAGTTGAATTCGGGACGAGCAAGCCTGCTGCGTTGCAGACCGGCTATGCACCGGGCCGCACGATCCATGGCGAGCAGTTTCATCGCGCCGCTTATGCGTTGGCAGCCATAACCGGGAACGTCGGTATCCCCGGGGGCAATTCCGGTGCCAGCAACGGCGCAACCGGAAGGTCCGGCGTGAAAAGCCTTCCGGCCGGCAAGAATCCCATCGATGCGCGCGTTGCCTCTCCTCTGCTTGCCGATCTGCTCGCCCGCGGCAAGAGCGGCGGATTTCCTGCCGACATCAAGATGATCTATTCGTCGGGCGGCGATCTGTTCAATCAATGCCCGAACGTCAACAAGATGGTCGGCTCTTTGCAGAACGTCGAGTTTATCGTTGCCCAGGACCACTTCCTCACCCCGACCGCCCGATACGCGGATATAGTCCTGCCAGCCACGACTTTCTGGGAACGCAACGACGTCCATGTGCCGTGGGCAGGGGCCGGTCACTATGCGATATTCATGCGCCAGGCGATCGAGCCGATGTACGAGTGTCGGAATGACATCGACATCTTCGCCGAATTGTCCCATCGCCTGGGAATCGAAGGCTATAACGATCGTCAGGAACTGGATTGGCTCCAGGACCTGACCGCTGACGCCGTCGATGACTTTGAGGCGTTCGTGGAAAAGGGTGTCGCCAGGTTCCCGGCCCCCGAGGATGCGGTCGCCTTTGCCAAGGAAATCCGGGATCCGGATCGCTGCAAGTTTTCGACGCCGTCGGGGAAGATCGAAATCTATTCGATACCCTTGGCGAAAAACTCCAACCCCTATGGTTTGGGACAGATCCCTCCGATACCGACCTGGATTGAGCCAACTCCGACCAGCGCCGCGTTTCCCTTGAGTTTGTGCACGCCAAAGTCTCGTGCACGGACCCATTCAATTCATGGCAACCAGCCGCGTCTCGCCCGCGTCGATCCTGATCGGCTCTGGATCCACCCGGTGGACGCTGAGCACCGCGGGATAAGAGACGGCCAGTCCGTCAAGGTGTTCAACGATCGCGGTGCCTCGGTGCTTCTGGCCGAAGTGACGGATCGGGTTACCCCCGGTGTGGTCTCGATCAATGAAGGGGGTTGGTTTACGCCAGACGCCGAAGGGACCGATCGGCAGGGCTGTGCCAACGTCCTGACGGCGGACCGCGCATCCCCATGCGGCGCAGCCACCTATAATTCCAATCAGGTCCAGGTCGAGGCACTCCAGCCCGCAGGCTGATGTCGCGGGTACCCCCGACGCCGTCCGGTGAAGCAGAATTGGTGACCGCCCCCTGGTCCGGTTCAGGCGGTTCGGGCAAACTCCACCGGGTCAGGCCGCGAGGGGAATACCGCCTATGGCAAAGGTCATCATCAGCTGTGCCGTAACCGGCGCCATCCATACTCCGAGCATGTCGGACTATCTGCCGATCACGCCGGAGGAGATCGCACGCTCCTCAATTGAGGCAGCCGAGGCGGGAGCGGCGATCATTCATCTTCACGCGCGCAATCCGGTGGATGGATCGCCGACACCGGACCCGGCGGTGTTCATGGGGTTCCTGCCTGTCATCAAGCAAAGCACGGATGCCGTCATCAACATCACCACCGGCGGCGGGCTGACCATGACGCTGGAGGAGCGCCTGGCGGCGCCATTGGTGGCAAAGCCGGAGATGTGCAGCCTGAACATGGGCAGTATGAACTTTAACATCGCGCGCGCGGGTGATCGCATCAAGACCTGGAAATACGCATGGGAGAAGCCTTACCTCGACAACACCGACAACTTCATCTTCCGCAATACCTTCAAAGACATAGAAGGGATTGTCGAACGACTTGGCAAAGGGCACGGTACAAGGTTCGAGTTTGAATGCTACGACATCGGGCACCTGTACAACCTCGCCTACTGCCTGGATCGAAAGATTGTTGAGCCGCCCCTGTTCGTGCAGTCGATCTTTGGCATTCTTGGCGGGATTGGTGCGGAGCCGCGCAATTTGCTGTTTGCAAAGGAAACGGCGGACCGATTGTTCGGCGGCGCCTATGTCTGGTCTGTGTTGGCAGCGGGCCGCCACCAGATGGCGTTCACGACAATGGCTGGCATTAACGGCGGCAATGTACGAGTTGGGCTGGAGGATAGCCTATACATCGGCAAGGGCCAGTTGGCGAAATCAAACGCCGAGCAGGTCGCCAAGATACGAAGGATCCTTGAAGATCTCAGCCTGGAGATCGCCACGCCGGCGGAAGCCCGCGAAATGCTTAAGCTGAAGGGCGGAGATCGCGTCGGCTTCTGAAGCCGGTTGACGGCACGGAAGCGCAGCCGGCTACCGTCAGGTCTGGGGTTCCTTTGCGTCAGAACATCGGGCCACGATTGGCGGCGCCCCCGTCGATCGTCACGATCGTGCCCGTCGTATAGGCGGATTTGTCGGACGCGAGGAATGCCACCATCCAGCCGATTTCCCGCGGTGTTCCAGCCCGGCCCATCGGCAGTGGCTTCATGAGTTCTTCCCACCGGTTCGGGTCGCCCAGTTGGCCCTGCGCGCGCGCCTTCATGATGGTGATGAGCCGATCTGTTGCGATGGCACCTGGATTGATGCCGACCACACGAAGCTTGTCATCACCAGCCGAACCGCCCAGTGCCTTCGTGAAGGCCATCAGCGCGGCGTTGCCTGTGGACCCTGCAATGTAGGTGCGGTCCATCTTCTCGCCTGCCATGCCGAGAACATTGATGATGGCGCCTCGTCCGCGCTGCTTCATCTCGGCATAGAACCGGCGGCACATGTTGATATAGCCAAATACCTTAAGGTCCCAGGCATTGCGCCACCGTGCTTCATCAATCTGCTGGAGGTCTCCGGCGGGGATGGCCCCCGCGTTGTTCACCAGAATGTCGATGTCAGGGTGTTCTTCCACCAGCCGGTCAACATTATGACTATCGGAAAGGTCATACGCATGAATCTGCACGCTCACGTTCCAACGCGATGCGATCTTCTGTCGCGCAGCTTCAAGGTCGGCCTGCGTGCGAGAGACCAGAATGACGTTGACGCCCTCCTCCGCCAGACATTCGGCACTGGCGAATCCGATACCCTTCGAGGCACCGGTGATCAGTGCGGTCTTGCCGCTCAGATGCAGGTCCATTCGCTTCCACTCCTGGCTACGGCAGCGTAATCCGGTAGAACTTCATAGCATTCGCGGCGAACAACTGACGGCGATCCTCGTATGACATGCCGGCAGTGACGTATTTGAAGCAGCAATAGATCCAGTCCCAGCTCGCCTTCACGCCGTCCACCGGGTAGTTCGACGCAAACATGCAGCGATCGACACCGAACATGCCAATTGTCTCACGGATCACGGCACCGTTTACCGCCAAGGTCCAGGGCTGACCCCGCACCGTGAGACCGGAGATCTTGCACCAGACGTTGGGACAGGAAGCCAAGGCCTCCATACCCTGTTTCCAAACGGCAAGCTGTTCCTTCGACCGATCGAGAGGGTATCCCGTATGATTCAACACGATCCGCAGATTGGGGTGCTCCCGACATACCTCCGCAGCTTCAAGCAGATGGTACCAAGGAACCCGCAAATCCCAAGAGAGGTCGTACTTTTCAAGCAGGCCAAGGCCCTTGAGCCATTTCGGATCCTGCAGACTGCGAGGTTGGCCGCGAACGCTGCCGTCTGGGCCGTCGGCGATCACAGGCTTGGTTCGGATACCGCGAACCAGTGGAAACCGCTTATGCCCGGCCAAAATTTCCTCGGCATTGTCGGTATCGACCCAGGCATGCGCGACAATCGCATTCGGCATGCCATGCTCGGCGTTGAGGCGCGTCAGCCACTCCGTCTCCGCCAGTTGCTGCGACCGGTCGCACTCGGCTTCCACATGGACGGTTGCGACCACGTTATGTAACGCAGAGTCTCTGCGGAACTCAGGCGGCAGATAGGTACGCCGGATACGGGAATAGTCGCCAAGCCAGCCATGCTCCCCGGAAATCAGCCACGGGTAGCGGATCGCGCCTTCCAGGTCCCACAGGTGATGATGGGCATCAACAATCGGCAGATCGTCGTCGGTCATGCAAGCCTCGCTCGATACCTGACTGGCTCTGACTGGATCATACCGTCAGATAGCGGCTGCGGATTTCGGCT
>DATNEJ010000025.1:0-8647 GCA_035606775.1 Acetobacteraceae bacterium
TCAGGCAGCGACGCTGTCCGCACGCAGCCCTGGCGGGCCGCTGCGGGTCGGGCTGTTCGTCAACCCGACGGAGACGGCCATCGCCGGCGTGCTGGATGCCATGCCGCTGGATATCCTCCAGCTCTACGGGCGCATCGACGATCCGTCCGGACTGCGGCAACGCTTCGGACTGCCGCTTTGGCGTGCCGTCGGGATCGAGACAGAAGCGGACCTGCCGCAGACCACGCTAGGCGCCGACGCCCTGCTGTTGGAGGCGAAGGCGCCGCCCAGGGCGACCCGACCGGGCGGCAACGCGACGCGCTTCGACTGGTCCTTGCTCAAAGGGTGGCGGGGACCACTGCCCTGGCTGCTGGCGGGCGGCCTGACGCCCGACAACGTGGCCGACGCCATCCGGATGACCGGTGCGCGAGCGGTCGATGTGTCCTCGGGTGTGGAGCGCGCGCCCGGCGTGAAGGACCCCGGTTTGATCCGTGCATTCATCGTCAGGGCGAGACAAGCCGGGGACTGATACCGCCCGCCAACGTTCATCCAGTCCGCACGCACGGGGTGGGGTGGTCACGGCCTCCCCCCTGCCCTCACCCGTCGCGATGGCAACGCTCGCGGCCTTTCGCATGATCGTCGCAGGCAACATCGCCGAGGGGGCAATCTCCGCGACCCGGCAAACAGGGGACGCCGGTTCGGTGCTTCTACCTGCACCGAAACGGTCCTACCGTTGTCCGGCCGCGCGGCCGAACCTAGGGCCTGTTCGGTGCAAATGGACGATGCAGTGGATAGACGACGTTTCATCCTGGGATCGGCGACCGTTCCCCTGCTGCACGGCCTGCCTGATCCGGGCAGACGAGCCTGGGCCGCGGAGGCACCGGCCGTGCGCGTTCGCCTCGGCGATGCCGGTTGGCCGTCCGCCACAAGCTGGGATCGGCTGAACCGCCGCGTCTCCGGACGGCTGGTAAAAGTCGTGTCACCGCTTGCCGCCTGCCACGATGCGCCGGACAGCGCGGCCTGCGCCGATGTGTTCAGGGAGTTGAAGAACCCGTACTACCTCGGCGACCAGGTTGCGCTGACACAGACCTCGGGATGGGTCGATGCATGGACGGCGCAGCCCAGTGTCTACGCGGTGGCAGCACAAACAACGCGCGACGTTGTCGCGGTGGTTGATTTCGCGCGAGGGAACAATCTTCGCCTGGTCGTCAAGGGCGGCGGCCACAGCTACCTCGGCACGTCGAACGCGCCGGATTCACTGCTGATCTGGACACGGCCGATGAACGCCATCACCCCGCACGACAGCTTCGTCGCGCAGGGATGCGCGGCAGAACAATCACCGCACCCGGCCGTCACCATCGGGGCCGGTGCGATCTGGATGCACACGTACAACGAGGTGACGACCAAAGGCGGCCGCTATGTCCAGGGCGGCGGTTGTGGGACGGTCGGCGTTGCGGGCCTCGTGCAAGCCGGCGGCTTCGGCAGCTTCTCAAAGCAGTTCGGGATCGCCGCGGCAGGATTGCTGGAAGCGGAGATCGTCACGGCGGACGGCACGCCGCGAATCGCCAACGCCTGCACCAACGCCGATCTTTTTTGGGCGCTTAAGGGTGGAGGCGGCGGCACGTTCGGAGTCGTAACACGCATGACTTTGCGCACCCACGGCCTGCCGGATTTCTTCGGCGCGGTACGCGCGACGATTCACGCCTCATCCGACCCCGCGTTCCGCAAGCTGCTCGGCCGGTTCGTCGATTTCTATGCCGCCAGCCTGTTCAATCCGCACTGGGGCGAAATCGTCAACGTCCAGCCTGGCAACCGGCTTGAAATCAGGATGGCTTTCCAGGGACTGGACCAGCGGCAAGCGGAGGCCGTCTGGCAGCCGTTTTTCGCCTGGCTGGCTGCCTCGCCCGAGGATTACGCGCTGCCCCGGCAGCGCAGGATTGCCACCGTGCCGGCGCGGCATCTCTGGGACCCTGCGTTTCTGCAAGCGCATTTTCGCGGCGCCGTTCTTGCCGACGATCGCGCGGGCGCACCGGCAGACAACGTGTTCTGGGCGGGCAACCTGGCGGAAGCCGGACATGTCCTGTTCGGCTACGAATCCATCTGGCTGCCCGCCGCACTGCTGTACCCGGGACAGCGGGATAGGCTGGCGGATGCGCTGTTCGCCGCGAGCCGCCATTGGGGCATGGAGTTGCATTTCCAGAAGGGCCTCGCCGGAGGCTCCGCCGAGGCATTGGCGGCAAGCAGGGATACGGCGATGAACCCGGCTGTGCTGGACGCGTTCGTCCTGGCGATTGTCGCCAGTGAAGGACCGCCAGCCTTCCCAGGCATTCCCGGTCATCAACCCGACATACCCCGCGCACGGCATGACGCCGGCAGGATCAGGCAAGCGGCCAACGAACTGCGGAAGGTCGCGCCGGAAGGCGGTTCGTATGTCGCGGAGAGCAACTACTTCGAAGCCGACTGGCAGAAATCCTACTGGGGCACGAACTATCCAAGGCTGGCGGCGGTGAAACGAAAGTACGATCCTGATGGCTTGTTCTTCGTGCGCCACGGGGTCGGCAGCGAGGCGTGGAGTGACGACGGGTTCACCCGGCTGACCGCGCGCTGAACCCGCGCATAGCCGTGCGCCAGAGCATGATCGTCGCAAGTGGCACGACGGAGACGTGAAATACGCAATCAAACAAGCACCTGGGGCCTGTCGGGTGCTTCTGTCGGCACCGAATAAGTCCCAGCCTCGTACCGCAACCGTAGACGCAGCCATTCGGAATTGGTGCCGGTCGCCAAAACGACCGGGGGCGTTCCTTACCCTCCCGGCGCCTTGTCAGTCTGCTGGACCGCGGCGAGCTCCCGCCGCAAGCGTTCGACCTCGGCTCGCAGGGCAGCGATCTCCTGCTGCGACACCTGGGGCGGATCCCCCATACCCGACGGGCCAGGCGTGTTGGCGCCCCCCGGCTCACCCGGACGATAGAATGGCGTGAACAGGCTGAACGCCCGCTCCATCATCGCCATGTTCTGTCGGCTCACCTCCTCCATATTGCCGAACGGAAACAGGTTGCCCATCGTCTTCTGCATCGTCGCGCGCACCTGCTCCTGCTGCTGCGCGAATGCTGTCATGACGTGTTCCAGGTATTTCGGCACCACCCCCTGCATCGAGCCGCCATAGAATCCGATGAGCTGGCGGAGGAACTTGGTCGGCAGCAGGTTCTGCCCCTTGCCTTCCTCCTCCACGATGATCTGGGTCAGCACGCCCCGGGTGATGTCCTCACCGGTCTTGGCATCGTAGACCACGAAATCCCGGCCCTGACGAACCATCTCGGCCAGATTATCGAGCGTGATGTAGCTGGAGCTCTCGGTGTTATAGAGTCGCCTGTTTGCGTACTTTTTCACGACGACCGGCGGCACCGTGCTCGCTCGGCCTTCCGCTTCGGCGTGGACGGGGTCAGCCATGCGTTCCCTCGCGCTCTCACGCTGTTCCGCTGGGCAGGCGTCGCAGGCGGAACCTTCAAAGACCTGAGCCACGCGCGGGAACAACGACTTGCCGGACCGTGACCGGATCGACCCGACCCGATCACAGCCCTAGCATGCGGTGGATTTCGCATGTGCGAAAGCCTTTTTCGCAGGACAGCAGCGGTTTGTCCGTTCCGCGGGGTGGTGTCTGTCTCTATGGTTCGCTGCCCAGGAGGGCGAAGTGAGGCATGACGGACAGCGCCGGACGAGATCAGGGCCGGCCAGAGGCGGCACATGCCGGGGAAGAGACCCGGCCGGAAGGGGCGGACGCGATGCCGGGCCCACCCGATCTGCACCGCCTTGCCCAGGACTGGATCACGCTCTGGCAAAGCGAACTGACCGCCATGGCGGCCGACCGGGAGATGCAGGAGACCTGGCAGGCAACGATTGGCCTGTGGGCGGCCTTTGCGACCGCGATGGTCAAGGCGATGCCGCCCTCGTCCTCCTCCCCGAAATCGCCCTCCCCGCCGGAGGCGCATGATCCAGCCTTGGTTCGGCGAGCAGGCGAAAGCGGGGCCGGATCGGCAGCCCGGGCCGCTGATGCGGCGCGGTCCACGCCCGCTGCTGCTGCACCTGACCCTCGCAATGCTGAGGTCAAGCGTCTCGGTCGGCACATCGCCGCACTCGAGGCACGCCTGGCGGAGCTCGAGCGCCGAGGAAATGGCAAGCCTGCTCCGCGCCTCACTGGTCGGCGAAAGCGCTGAGGCATTCCCGACCGCCGTGCTGGCCGAAACCCTGCGCCAGGACGCGGCGCTGATCGAGGGTATCGCCGCCTATCGCCGCCATCCGTGGTACCGCTCGCTGACCGATCCGCCGACGATCTGGACAGAGGGTGGGAGCCGCCTGCTGGATTACGGCGGCGATGGACCGGTGGCTCTCTTTGTGCCGAGCCTGGTGAACAGGGCGTACGTGCTGGACTTGGCGCCTGGCCGGTCGATGCTGCGCTGGCTGGCGCAGAATGGCGTGCGCCCCCTGCTGCTTGACTGGGGTTGGCCCGGCGAAACCGAGAGAACCTTTACCCTGACCGACTACGTCGCCGGACGCCTGGAGCGGGTGCTGGCGGAGACGGCCGCGCTGGCGGGCGGCCCCGCCGTTCTTGTCGGCTATTGCATGGGCGGCACTCTGGCCGTGGCCGCTGCCCAGCGTCGCCCCGATCTGGTGCGCGCCCTCGCGCTGCTGGCAGCGCCCTGGGACTTTCATGCCGACGACCCGGCGCGGGCCGCGCAGGCCACGCAGTGCCTCACGTTGCTGGAACCGCTGCTGACCCTGAGCGGCACGCTGCCGGTGGACGCGCTGCAGGTGCTGTTCGGGATGCTCGATCCGTGGGGCGTGGCGGACAAATATCGGCGGTTCGCGCGCCTGGATCAGACCGGCGAACGGGCGATGCTATTCGTTGCGCTGGAGGACTGGCTGAATGACGGCATCCCCCTGCCCGCACCGGTGGCACGCGCGTGCCTTGGCGAATGGTACGGCGACAACGCACCCGCGCTGGGCGAATGGCGGATAGCCGGGATGAAGGTTGAGCCGGCGTCGTTGCGCCAACCCGCTTTTGTGGCGGTGCCGCGGCGGGATCGGATCGTGCCGCCCGGATCCGCCTTGCCGCTGGCGCAGATGATCGGCGGCGCCGAATTGCATCAGCCGGCGGCCGGCCATATCGGCATGGCTGCCGGCAGCACTGCGGAGCAGGCGCTGTGGCAACCACTCGCCGCATGGCTGCGCGGCTTGCCGCGGAGGCGGGTTTCACGACGTTCGGCGAAGCACTAGGTTATGCGTCGGGCGGAACCGATCCGCCGGCGATGTCCCGACCGGAAGCGCCGATGTTCGGCGAACGGATGGAAAGGGCATCGCGGCCACGGAACTGGCGCGCCGATTCCCGCGCCCGCTCGTGATGACCAAGGTTCGGAATCGGCACAGCAGGAGCAGTCGACATGGAAGACATCGTCATCGTCTCCGCCACCCGCACACCGGTAGGTAGCTTCAATGGCGCACTGGGCAGTCTCTCGGCCCATCAGCTTGGAACCGTGGCGCTGCAGGCGGCGATAAGCCGCGCGAAGCTGGAAGGGGCAGATGTCGATGAGGTGATCCTGGGCCAGGTCCTGTCGGCCGGCGAAGGTCAGAACCCTGCGCGCCAGGCTGCGCGGGCCGCCGGGATCCCTGACGCCAAGACGGCATTCGGCATCAATCAGGTCTGCGGCTCGGGATTGCGCGCGGTGGCGCTCGCGGCTCAGCAGATCCGTACCGGTGAAAGCAATATCGTCGCCGCAGGCGGCATGGAAAGCATGAGCATGTCGCGGCATGCCGCGCACCTGCGCAATGGCCAGAAGATGGGCGGATTGGAATTCGTCGATACGATGCTCAAGGACGGTCTGTGGGACGCGTTCCACGGCTACCACATGGGCAACACGGCAGAGAACGTGGCCACCAAGTACCAGATCACCCGGGAGCAGCAGGACCAGTTCGCGCTGGGTTCGCAGCAGAAAGCCTCGGCGGCGCAGAAGTCGGGCCGGTTCAAGGATGAAATCACGCCCGTCACCGTGAAAGGCCGTAAGGGCGACGTGGTGGTCGCTGACGATGAATACATTCGTCATGACGCCAGCATGGACACTATGGCGCGTCTGCGCCCGGCCTTCACCAAGGACGGCACGGTGACGGCCGGCAATGCATCGGGCCTGAACGATGGCGCCGCCGCGCTGGTGCTGATGACCGCGGCGGAAGCCGCCAAACGCGGGTTGACGCCGCTGGCCCGCATCGCGGCGTTCGCCACCGCCGGCGTGGATCCGGCAGTGATGGGCACCGGCCCGATCCCGGCGACACGCAAGGTGCTCAGCCGAACCGGATGGAAGACCGACGATCTCGATTTGATCGAGGCCAATGAGGCATTCGCCGCGCAGGCCCTCGCGGTGAACAAGGACCTGGGCTGGGATACCGCGAAAGTGAACGTGAATGGCGGCGCGATCGCCATCGGGCATCCGATTGGCGCCTCCGGCGCACGCGTTCTGGTGACGCTGCTGCACGAGATGGGCAAGCGCAACGCCAAGAAGGGCCTTGCAACGCTGTGCATCGGCGGCGGTATGGGCGTGGCCATGTGCCTCGAGCGCTAGCAACGCCAGGTCCGCACGGATTGCTCGCAGGGGCCGGACGTTGCGTCCGGCCCTTTTGATGTGCGGGTTTTAACGAGTCCCAAGCGCGACATGGAAGTGCTAGGAATCGTCCGCTGACAACGTCCTCGGGAGGAAGCAATGGCACGCGTCGCGCTGGTTACGGGCGGAACGAGGGGCATTGGTGCCGCGATCAGCCTGGCATTGAAGGCACAAGGGCGCACCGTCATTGCCAATTATGCCGGCAATGACGCGGCCGCCGAGGCATTTCACAAGGAACATGGGATCCGCATCGAAAAGTTCGATGTCGGCAAGATGGACGCCTGTGCCGAGGCAATCAAACGGATCACGGAGAAGGACGGCCCGATCGAGGTGCTGGTGAACAATGCCGGCATCACTCGGGACGGAACGCTGCTGCGCATGAACCGCGACATGTGGGATGCGGTGATCGATACCAACCTCGGCTCCTGCTACAATACGTGCAAGTTGACGTTCGAGGGAATGCGGGAGCGCAAGTTCGGCCGCATTGTGAATGTCGGCAGCATCAACGGGCAGGCCGGCCAGTACGGTCAGGTAAACTATGCCGCCGCAAAATCCGGCATCCACGGATTCACCAAAGCATTGGCCCAGGAAGGCGCGCGGTACGGCATCACCGTCAATGCCATTGCGCCTGGCTACGTCGACACGGACATGGTCCGCGCGGTGCCCGGAGAGGTGCTGCGCAAGATTGTCGCCAAGATCCCGGTCGGCCGGCTGGGCCATGCGGAGGATATCGCCCGCGGCGTCGCCTTCCTGACAGCCGACGAAGCCGATTTCGTCACTGGTTCGACGCTGTCGATCAACGGCGGACAGCACATGTACTAAAAAAGGGACCGCACCCGTCACCCGGCGAGCACCTTTTGCGCCGCTTGCGCCGGCAACGAGTGAGGCGCTCGTCTGCGCGGTGTCATCGTAACGGCAATCGTCGGTGACACTGCTCACGGCGTCTGATACGTCCGCGGCGGAGCGGTCTCGGCGCCACCGCTCGACCAGGCATCGCCCTATGTCAGCTACCCAGGACCAGCAGGCAGTCTTCGCGTTCCTGTCGAATCCGCGGACATACGGCCGGGATGAGCCGGTGGTCCGTATCGACACGCATGCCGCCGTCGTTTTTCTGGCGGGCCCGGACGTCTACAAGGTCAAGCGCGCGGTCCGCTTTCCGTTCCTTGATTTCTCGACACTGGCGAAACGGCACGCGGCGTGCCGGGCGGAGATTGAAGTCAATCGGGTGAATGCGCCCGACCTTTATCTCGGCGTGACGCCGGTCGCGTGCGAGGATGGGACTCTGCACCTCGGTGGGAACGGCCGCCCGGTCGAATGGGCTGTCCATCTTCGCCGTTTCGACGAAACCGCCACACTCGACCGTCTGGCGGAAAACGGTCCCCTGGGTCCCGAGATGACCGGCAAGCTCGCACAGGCCGTTGGGACGGCACATCGACGCGCGCCCATCAGGAACGGCGAGGCAGCCACGCAGGCACTGCGCGCTCTGCTGCTGGAGACACTGGATGCGCTCATCACCGCCCCGGCGCTGTTTCCGGCTGAGCAGTGTAGCAGGTTCCGCACCGATCTGGACGCGGCATTTCAGCAGGCCGAGCCGCTTCTGCTGCGCCGCGGCGCGCAAGGACGGGTTCGGCGTTGCCATGGCGACCTCCACCTCGGCAACCTGGTCCTGATCGATGGCGATCCGGTCCTGTTCGATGCGATCGAGTTCGATGAAGCGATCGCGACCATCGACACGCTGTATGATCTGGCCTTTCTGGTCATGGATTTGTGCAAGCGCGGTCTGCGCGATGACGCCAACCGTCTGTTGAACCGCTATCTGGCTTTGTCCGATGACGAGTCACTGGAAATCGAGGGGCTCGTGGCGTTCCCGATGCTGCTTTCCCTGCGTGCGGCAATCCGCGCGAAGGTCGTGGCCGCGCAGTACCAGCTCGATACGAAAAAGTCCGCTCTTCGCGAAACAGCGCGGTCCTACTTTGAGGCTGCAGCCGGGTTCCTTGAACCTGTTCCGCCCCGGCTGGTGG
>DATNEJ010000048.1:0-16769 GCA_035606775.1 Acetobacteraceae bacterium
GTGGGCGCCGATCTCTGCGTGCCGGGCGAGGCCGGCGACAGGCTGCGCGTCACCGATACCCCGGTTGCCCGTCTGGAATCCGAGATCGCGGCAATGAACGCCGCGGTGCCGCCGCTGAAAAGCTTCGTTCTGCCGGGCGGCAGCGCGGGCGCAGCGCACGCGCACTTGGCCCGCACCGTCGTCCGGCGCGCGGAGCGGGATGTGGTCGCGATGGAAGATGCCAACCCGGCGGTGTTGCGCTACCTCAATCGCCTGTCGGATCACCTGTTCGTATTGGCGCGCGTGCTGAACGACAATGGCGCGAAAGACGTGCTGTGGGTGCCCGGAGCGAACCGGTAGAGAGGGAACGATCCGCCGCACGCAGCCGACGTCGGCCGTTACGGTGCGAGCGACGTGCGTGAATGCCTGGTGCCAGCCGCCAGAACGCAAGGATCGGAGACGAATCTGCCCAAGACCTCATTCGGACTTTGAAACAACTGCCTGCCCGATCATGATCGGGTGCACAGCAAAGACACGGAGGCGACGATGCTTTTCCTGGTGATCAGCGAACCGCGGCCCGAACCACCCGGCAGCGTGGCGGCAGCGCGCCGGCACTATTGGGAGTGGATTGCGCCGTTGCAGAAGTCCGGCGAGGTTCGTTCGGTTCATGCCAAGGTCGGCCGCGGCGCCGTGGTGCTGTTCGACGTTCCCTCCAATGAGGCATTGCACCGGCGGCTGAACCAATGGGCCGACATCATTCCCGCCCGGTTCGAGGTGCATGCGTTGATTGATCCTGAGGCGGCACAGACCTTCCTGCGCGACGGGTAGAGTCTTTGTTTGATCGCGCGATTCACGTCTCCCGCGATGCCGCCTCCGACGACCACGCTCCGGCTTGCCTCGCAACGCCGGGAACGGCAGCATCGGGCGGGCTGCCGGATTTGGGGAAACGCATGACACGCCCGCTGCTGGGGACCCGCGTCCTCGATTTCACCACGACCATTGCCGGTCCGTACTGCGCGCGCCTGCTCGCCGATCTTGGTGCGGAGGTTATCAAGATCGAAGCGATGGATGGCGACCTGATGCGCGCCCGTCCGCCGCTGCGGGACGGCGCAAGTTCGTCGTTCGGCCAACTGAACGCCGGTAAGCAGAGTATTGTCCTGGATCTGAAACGGCCGGAAGCGCGGGAGATCGTGCGCCGGCTGCTCGCGACCACCGATGTGCTGGTCGAGAATTTCCGCCCAGGCGTGATGAAGCGCTTCGGCCTGGATTATCCGACCCTGTCGCGACTCAAGCCGGACCTGATCTATTGCGCGATCTCGGGCTACGGGCAGACCGGACCGTCCGCGACGCTGCCCGCCTATGCGCCGGCGATCCATGCCGCATCCGGCTACGATCTTGCACACCTGGCCTACCAGGACGGACGAGAGCGGCCGGATAACTGCGGCATCTACATGGCCGATATCATGAGCGCCATTTATGCGTTCGGCGGCATCATGACCGCGCTGCTGCAGCGCCAGAGCACCGGGCGCGGCCAGATGGTCGATGTGTCGATGCTGGAAACTATGCTGAGCCTGCTGGTGGGAGAGGTGCAGACCGCGCAATTCGCGGTGCCGCCGGCAGGAAAGCCGCTGTATGTGCCGGTCAAGACCCGGGACGGTTTCATCATGCCGGCCGTCGGCAGCGAAAAATCCTTTCAGGGCCTGTGCAAGGCCGCGGGCCATCCGGAGTGGATCACCGATCCGCGTTATGCCGACTATCCCGACCGCCGCCGCAACTGGGGTGCGTTCGTGGACGGCCTTGAGGCCTGGTCGGCGGAACTGCCGACGTCGGATTGCCAGGCAGCGCTCGATCGGGAGGGCGTGCCGAACTCGCCCTATCGCACGGTGCGGGAGGCGATGAACGATCCGCAGCTTGCCCACCGCGCGGCGTTCGCGGAAGTGCGCGATGCCAGCGGAGCGTTCCGTGTGCTGAACCCGCCGTTCCACCTGTCCGACGCCACCATCAAAGTCGCCGATTTCGCCGCCTCGCTCGGCCAGCACACAAGGGAAGTGCTGACCGAAGCCGCCTATACCCCGGCGGAGATTGAGGCGCTGGCGGCGGCAGGCGTGGTTCGCATGGGGTGATTGCGGCCGTCAGATACGCTGCTTCGCATGCCTCATCCTTGCAGGCACCAACACGGGAGCACGCGATCTGCTGATTGGCGGCGCCGTGCTTCACCCCGGAATGAAGTGCGCCCGCCGAACCAGGCTTCACCAAGACGGACATGTGCCCGCTCCAAGTGTCACTGTTATTCCGGATTGGCATGCGCGTGTTTGCGCAGCAGTGCTGTGCGGCAGTGTCGTATCGCGGGATGGCCCTCGACGGTGAGGCCAGCCTGCGCCGCCGCGGCAAGCTCCTCCTGGAACTCCGCCGCATCGACATGGCCGGCCGGTTCGGCAAGCAGAAGCGTGGCGTCCGGCTTCAACGCGTCGGCGACTTCTACGAAGAACAGACCTGGGGCCGGCATTTCGTGCACCACGGCGAAGGCGCATACGAGATCAACCGAGCCCGCAATGTCTGCGACGTTCATCGATGTTGACGGAGCCACGCGCGCGTCGATCCGGTCGAGCAGCCCGGCCCTGCGGGCGCGGCGCCGCAGGCCGGCAATCATGCGCGGTTGAACGTCGACGGCTATGACCCGGCCGGCGGGCCCAACAAGGCGGGCGAGCTCCAGGGTGAAGAATTCCATGCCCGGACCGGGTTCAAGCACTGTCATGCCGGCATGGACGTATGGCGCCACGATCGCCGCCGGATCCTGCATAATACCAGCAGCCCGCAGGGCTGACTGGTAAGCGCGCAGGGTTGGTGTGGCGGCTGCGCGCGAAATCAATGAGATACCAGCGGCCCGACAATCGACCGATGAGTCAAGAGTCCGGGCCGCTGGTATAAGTCGCCGCACCGGGCGTGTGAGCAACTCCGCCCACCATGGAAACACGCCGTGACCGGCCATGCGCGCCTCTGAACAATGTTGCATGAAGCAACGGTCCACGCGCTGATTCGTTCGTCGGTGTCAGGCCACCGGCATGACCTGACGCTGATTGCCGCGCCCGGAAAGGCAATGCGACCGGATAGACCGATCCCATAAAGACCCAGGCGCTCTGTGAATCGCTCCGCCGTGCGGCTATGATGCAGGCGGCCAGCGAAGCGACGGAGCGTGCAACATGATGTTCCGGCCGACGCGCATTGTCCGTGTCACCAGCAGGCAGGAACTTGATTCCGCCCTCGGATCGGCGGACCAATTGATCGTGGAAGGCGACGAGGGTCTGCTTTCCTACGCGGTCGCCAAGGCTTCGAGCGATCCGCAGAATCGGATCGCGATTGAGCTTGAGGGGAAACCGGAGGACCCGTTTTTCGCGGACCCGGTTCGCACGGACCATCGCCTGTCACCGCGGATCGTCAGGCCGGAGGCCGATCGCTGGGCCAGCAGCCCGCCGGCCTATAGCCCCGCGCCCGCGCCAACCCCAGCACCGCTGCCGCCGGCGCCATCCGCCGCTCCGCCGCGGGCGGGTCCGTCCGTACCGGCAGACGAGGGCGTTTTTGCACGCCGGGCAAAGAGTCGCCGCTGGCTCATCGTCGTGATCTGTGCCGTTCTGGTGCTGCTGCTTGCCGGTGCCGTTGGCTGGTATCTGGCACCGGGGACGGCTACGCACCCTGCCCCCGCAACGGCACCTACCCCTGCCGTGCCCGCGCACCCGGCGCCTGCGGAAAGCCCGTCCATCCCCGGGGCGCCGCCTTCACCATCGATCGATATCACGGCGATCCTGCAAACGCTGGCATGGCCTCTCGTATCGATCGTCGCAATTCTCGCACTGTTCTTCGTCGCTCGGCAGGCGATCATGGGCGGCCGAAATGTCGAGATCAGTTGGAAGGTGACTGAAAAAGTCACCGGCCGGGTCGTGATCACGAAAGTCCGGGCACCGTCCGCGAGAACCCGCACCGCCGGTTAACGGTGGCAGTAGTACTGGTGAACTATCAGTCCGTTAGCATCAGCGGTGACTATCACGGCCCAAAGGCCAAAGCCGGTCAGTGTTCGTTCACCCGGGATACCAGGCTCGCCGCGTCGGCCTGCCGGCCCGCACCCGGTGTGCCTATGCCTGGCACATGGGTCTGTTCCAGGCTCCCAACCTCATCCGCGCCCACCACGCCAGCCGGCACCGGCTGACCCGGCAACGACATCCCGCCGCGGCGCGCCAGCATGATCCGCCGCCACCAGGACCGGATGAACCCCCCGGCACCGCTGGGCATCAGGAACATCACGGCAATCAGGATCACCCCATAGACCGCGCCGGGCGCCGCCTTGGAGACCTTGTCGGCCAGGTTCGGCACGAACTCCACGAATGCCGCGCCGATGATCGTGCCGCCGATCGACGACACGCCGCCGACGACGAGCCCGACAAAGAAGAACACCGACAGGAACCAGCCGAAACTGTCCGGCGCCACGAACTGCACCGCGATGGCGCTGAGCGAACCGGCCAAGCCGGTATACATCGCGCTGACGGCGAAGGTGCGAGTCTTGAGCATAGCGAGGTTGATGCCCATCGCTTCGGCCGCCACCGCATGGTCGCGCACCGCCATCATCGCTCGCCCGATACGGCCATGAACCAGGTTGCGCGCGATCAGGTACAGCAACGCGGCGACGGCAAGAGTGAACAGATACAGCCATTGATCCGGCGTCAGAGGCAGGCCGAACGGTGCTTCCGGCTTGTCGATCACCAGTCCCTGCACGCCGCCGGTCCAGGCATCCACCAGCTTGTGCTTCAGCACCTGCGGGACCGCGACGGCCAGCGCGAAGGTGGTCAGCGCCAGGTAAAGTCCCTCCAGCCGCAATGCCGGCAGGCCGATCAGGAAACCGAACAGCGCGCAGACGATGGCGGAGATCGGCAGAGTGAGCCAGTAGGGAACGTCCCAGCTCGTGATCAGGATCGCGGTGGCATAGGCGCCTATCGCGAAGAACGCGCCATGACCCAGCGAGATCTGCCCGTTGAAGCCGGTCAGCAGCGCCAGTCCCAGGATGGCGATTGCGTAGACGGCAACCATCGTCAACTGGAACAGATGATAGCCGCTCAGAAACGCCGTCGGCACCACCGCGAGCAGGGCGAGTCCGATAACCGCCATCCAGGTGTTCCGCATCGCGCTATACCCTGCTGTACACTGTCCGGCCCAACAGGCCGGAGGGTTTCACGGTCAGCACCGCCACGATGATGATCAGCGCCAAGGTCAGTTTCAGGTCCGTGCCGACGATGTAGGCGCCGCCCAGGTTCTCGATCACGCCGACCGCGAAGCCGCCGAGCACGGCACCCAGCGGGCTGTCGATGCCGCCCAGCAGCGCACCGGCGAAGGCATAGAGCAGGATGCCGCCCATCATGTTCGGATCCAGGAAGACGATGGGGGCAACCATGCAACCGGCAATGGCACCGATCGCCGCAGCCAAACCCCAGCCCAGCGCCAGCATCCAGCCGACGCGGATTCCGACCAGCCGCGACGAGGCGGGATTGAACGCGGCCGCCCGCATTGCCAAGCCGAGCCGGGTGTAGCGGAAGAACAGATACACCAGGGTCAAGACGAGCAACGTCACCAGGGTCGAGCCGAGCTCGTGGCCGGACAGGTAGCCGCCGAGGACCGGGTGGCTGGGGAACGGGGAGGGAAACTGCTTAATGGTGTAGTCGAAGAACCAGCCGCTCAGGCTGTTGACGATCAGCAGGAGGCCAATGAACACGCCGACCGAGGCCAGGATCGGCGCATTCGCCATCGGCCGCATCAGGGTGCGCTCGATGACCACGCCGATGATGAAGGACAGCACGACCGCGGCAATGAGTGCCGCCCAGTAAGGCAGGCCCATATTGATGAAGGTCAGCGCGATATAGGTCGAGAAGGTCGCCATCTCGCCCTGGGCGAAATTCACGTGATGGGTGGCCTGATAGATCATTACCAGGGCGAGGGCGACGCTCGCGTAGATTCCCCCCGTGGCGATTCCCGACATGATCTGGTGGAACAAGCCCTCCACGGATGCGGCCTCCTCAAGCGTGATCGTCGAGGGCGAAAGCGCCGAAGACGTGACTCACGCGATCAAACAAAGTGTCAGAGCCGGTTCGGTGTCTCCATCTGCATCGGACAGGCTCTAATATCCCAGATACGACCGGCGGATGCCTTCGTCCCGGCCGATCTCATCCGCTTTGCCGGCGATGACGATGCGGCCGGTCTCCAGCAGGTAGGCGTCTTCCGCAAAGTCCAGCGCCAGGCTGGCATTCTGCTCGACCAGCAGGATGCTGACGCCCGCGTCGTCGCGGATGCGCCGCATGATGCCGAAAATCTCCTGCACGATCAGCGGCGCCAGGCCGAATGAAGGTTCGTCCAGCAGCAGCAACCTGGGGCGCATGAGCAGCGCGCGGGCGATCGCCAGCATCTGCTGCTCCCCGCCCGACAAGGTGCCGGCCTGCTGGCGGTAGCGCTCCTTGAGGCGGGGAAAGTAGCCGAAAATCCACTCGAAATCCGCGGTCGCCTCGCGCGCCGGACGCGTATAGGCGCCCAGCCGCATATTCTCCTCCACGGTCAGTTCCATGAAGGTGCCGCGCCCGTCCGGAACGTGGCCGACTCCCAGGCGCACAACGTCCTCGGTCGCCATGCCGTCGATGCGCCGGCCCGCCAGCCAGATCTCGCCCTGGGTCCGCACGACGCCGCAGATCGCGCGCAAGGTTGTGGTCTTGCCAGCGCCGTTGGCGCCCAGCAGCGCGGTCACGCCGCCCTGCCTCACCGCGAAGTCGATGCCGTGCAGCACCTTCGTTTCGCCGTAGCCCGCATGCAGGCCCTTCGCCTGCAGCAGCGGGGCCTCAGGCGACGCGGACATCGTCTGCGTCCTTCTTGGTTTCGCCGAGGTAGGCGCGGATGACTTCCGGTTCGGCGCGCACCTCGTCGGGCGTGCCGTCCGCGATCTTCATGCCGAATTCCAGCGCGACCACCTTTTCCGAGACCCGCATCACCAGGTTCATGTGATGCTCCACCAGCAGCACGCTCAGGCTGAAATGGTCGCGCACCTGCTCGATCAGATGCGCGAGGTCGTCAACCTCGCTGTGATTGAGGCCGGCCGCCGGTTCATCGAGCAGCAGCAGTTTCGGCTCCCCAATCAGGGCGCGGGCCAATTCCACGCGTTTCTGCGTGCCGAAGGGCAGGGAACCCGCGGGAATGTCGGCCACCGCGTGCAGGTCGAGCAGGGTCAGCAGGTCGTTCAGCCGGGCGACCGCCGCGCTCTCCTCCCGCCAGACCACGGGCAAGCGCACCGCATTGGCGATGAAGCCAGAGTGGCCCAGGTGATGGGCGCCGACCAGGATGTTGTCGCGCACGGTCAGCGGGCGGAACAGTGCGACGTTCTGAAAGGTGCGGCCCAAGCCGAGGCCGGCCATGCGGTGGCGGGGTACGCCGGTGAGGGACTTGCCCTCGAACAGGATGTCGCCGTCGGTATGGCGGTAGATGCCGCTGATGCAGTTGAACAGCGTCGTCTTGCCGGAGCCGTTGGGGCCGATCAGCCCGCAGATCTGCCGGTAGCCGACATCGAAGGAGACGCCGCCCAGCGCGATCACCCCGCCAAAGCGCATCTTCACGCCGGAGATTTGCAGCAGCGGCCTTCCCGGGTCGGCCGGTATCATGCGCAACGCATCGGCACGCGACAAACCATCCGCCCGCGTCGGCTCTCCATGACTTCCCTCGTTGTTTATACCCTTGACGGGCTTTGTCCCAGACGAGGGGAGGGTGACGAAGCCGGGCAGGCAAGTCAATCGGAAGCGGCGGTCATTTTGTATCGCGCGTTTCTAGCCCCGCCAGCACCGCCCGCGTGGTTTCGATGCCCTTGCGGGCGCGTGCCTCCGCGCCGACCGTGCGGGCCAGCGTTTCGGTCGGCACCTCCACGCTGACCGGCACGTCGTCCGGCAGGGCGCGCATCATGCCGGCCAGGTCGAGCCCGCCGTCGCCAGGAAACAGCCGCTCACTGCGCGCGCAATGGATCATCGCCTCCATCGTGGCGGGCTTTTCCGCAGGAGCGTCGCAGATCTGCATATAATGCAGCCAGTGCCGGGGCAGCGCCGCGAGATCGGCGATACGGCTGTCCGAGCGATCGACGTGCAGCGTGTCCACCAGGATACCGGCGTTCGGCCGGCCCACGGCACGCATCAGCCGGATGGCCGCGATCAGGTCCGGCACCGCGGTCCAGGGCATGAACTCGATGTCGATGGAAAGCTTGTGCGGCGCCGCCAGATCGCACAGCGCGGCGAAATTGGCCGCCAGCCGCGCGGGATCGGGATCGCCGGCCGCGACCAGAACGGATTGCGCCCCCAAAGCCTCGCCGGTGGCGAAGAAACGCCTGAACGAGTCGGGTTGCGAGTCCGCATTCAGCCGGATGATGTCGATGTCGAGCACCGCGACACCGACATCGTTCATGCGCGCCCGGGTTTCGCGCAGCAGCGCCGCGTCGGTCATGAGCGGCCAGTGGAAGCCGTTCGGCACGCTAGGCAGCATGCGCAGGCCGACATGGCTGTAGCCGGTCCGCGCAGCCACCGAGACCAGGTCCGGCGGTGCCAACTCGGGGGTGGTGATCGGGGCAATGGCAATCGGGCGGGTCATGCTGCTTCCTGCTGCACGACGCCCAGCAGGCGGGCCTGCAAGGCGGTGTCTTCTTCCAGGGCGCGCGCACTGCCTTCGAACGCGACCTGACCGTTGACCAGAACATAGACCCGATCGACCAGCGGCAACACCGTCTCCGCATGATGCTCGACCAGCACCATGCTGACCCGGCCGCGCAGTTTCGCCAGCGCGTCCATCACTTCCTTGACGATAGCGGGCGCCAGCCCCTCGAACGGCTCGTCCAGCAGGATCAGCTTGGCCGGCACCATCAGCGCACGGGCGATCGCCAGCATCTGACGTTCGCCGCCCGACAGGCTTTCCGCCTTGGAGCGTTGCAGGATGCGCAGCTTGGGAAACAGCTCAAACACGTCTTCCAGCGAGGCGCCGCCGGGGCGCGTGGCGATGCGGAGGTTGTCCAGCACCGTCAGGTTGGGGAACAGGCGCCGCCCCTCCGGCACCAGCGAGATGCCGCGCTGATTGATCTCATAGGAGCGGGCATGGGTGATGTCGCCGCCGTCCAGCGTGATCTGCCCCGACGACGCTCGGACCGTGCCGGTGATCGCACGCAAGGTCGTGGTCTTGCCGACTCCGTTGCGGCCCAGCAATGCGACGGCTTCGCCTTCGTGGACGACAAGGCTGAGGTCTTCCAGCACGACGCTGCCGGCATAGCCGGCGCGCAGCTTGTCGAGGGTCAGGATCGGCCGCGCCGCGGCGTGCATCCGCCTCTCGGTCGCGGTTGGCTCGGATGGCGTTACGATGCGATCGGCGCCGAGATAGGCGGTGATGACCTCTGGGTTGCTGGCGACCTCCGCCGGCTTGCCATCGGCGATCAGCCTTCCCTGGTGCAGCACGGTGATGCGGTCGGACAGCGCCAGCACGCGGTCGATATCGTGCTCGATCAGCAGCACGGCGTGCGTCTCCGCCAGTTGCCGGATCAGCGCACCGACGACCTCCCGATCCGCTTCCGCCAGCCCGGCCAGCGGCTCGTCCAGCAGCAGGAGCTTGGCGTCGGTGGCGAGCGAGATGGCAATCTCCAGCAGCCGCTGCTCCCCGTGCGCGAGGTTGGCGCAGGGCTCGCCCGCGCGATCCGCCAGACCGACCGCATGCAGCAGGGACCATGTGCGGTTGTTCAGGTCGTCATAGGCATAGGCGTCGCGCCACAGGCCGGCGCCGCGCCGGTCCTGCGCCTGGACCGCGACGCGCACATTCTCGAACGCGGTCAGGTTGCGGAACACGCTGAGTATCTGGAAGGAGCGGCTGAGGCCGAGGCGGATGCGTTTGTGCACCGGCAGGCGGGTGATGTCGTGGCCGTCGAACAGGATCGCGCCGGCATTGGCGTTCAACAAGCCGGTCAGCATATTGAAGAACGTCGTCTTGCCGGCGCCGTTCGGGCCAATGAGGCTGTGCAGTTGGTAGGGGTACACCTCCAGGTCGATATCGCTGGCGACGACCAGCGAGCCGAAGCGCTTGTTAAGGCCCTTGACGGTCAGCACCGGCTTGCCGGCATCCAGTCGCGTCGCACCGCCATGGTAGGGCGCGATTGTCGCCGGCCGCGGCGGGATGCCGCGACGGGTCAGCGTCCAGTCCTCCCGCTTCCAGAAGCGGAACGCGAGCCCCTGGATGCCTTCCGGCGAGGCCAGTGCGAATACGATCACGATCGGCGCGAACATCAGCCACCAGGCTTCGGTGATCGCCGAAAGCCGGTCCTGCAGCAGAATGAACGCGATGGCGCCCCAGAGCGGACCCAGGAAGTGATGCACGCCGCCCAGTACCGCCATCAGCAGCGAGTCGCCGGCGTGCTGCCAGCTCAGGTTGTCGGCGTAGGCACCCTTGATCATCAGGGCCAGCAAGCCGCCGGAATAGCCGATGATGCCGCCCATCAGGACGAACGAGATGAATTTCAGCCGGTAGGGGTTGTAGCCCAGGCTCTGCAACCGCTGCTCATTGTCCCGCATCGCCTGCAAGGACCGGCCGAAGGGCGAGTGCGCGATGCGCCAGAGCAGGTACATCCCGCCTGCCACAGTGACGATGGTAAAGACATGGAACGCCCAGTCGCTGGTGAACAGCGGCCGGGGCACACCCTGCAGCCCGTTTTCGCCACCGGTCAGCGCGGTCCACTTGAAGGCGATTTCGAAGGCGATCTGCGAAAAGGCCAGGGTGAGCAGGGAGAAATACAGGCCGCGGCGCCGTAGGATGATCAGGGCGATCGCCGCCGCCAGTACAATGGAGAACAATACGCAGAAGATCAGCGCAAAGATCTCATTGCCGATGCCGTCGATCATGACGATCGCCGTGGCATAGGTGGCGCAGCCGAAGAACACCGAGGCACCGAACGGTACCAGGCCGGTATAGCTGACCAGCAGGCACACGCCCGCGCCGTACAGCGTGTAGATGGCGATCTGCGTGATCAGGCTGATTGGCGCGCCGATCAGTTGCCACAGGATGGTAAGCCCGATCAGGACGAGGACGGTCAGGATGACCGGATGGCGCAGTGCCTGGCTCATTCGAAGCGCTCCCACCGTTCACCCAGCAAACCGCGCGGCCGCAGCACCAGCATCACCGTCATGAAGACGTACATGACGGCGCCCGATGCCTCCGGCTTGAACTGGATGGTCAGCGCGATCACCACGCCGACCAGCAATCCGGCGATCACCGCGCCGGCAAAGGAGCCGAGGCCGCCGATCGCCACGATGACGAAGGCCGGCATGATGGCGTTGGTAGCCATCGCCGGCGTGATGGTCCAGATCGGCGCGGCGAGCAGGCCGGCGATACCGGAGATCGCACAGCCGAGGCCGAACACCCACATCAGCACACGCGGCAGGTTGATGCCGAGCAGGCCAACCATTTCCGGGTCACGGGAGCCGGCGCGCAGGATGCGGCCGAACGGCGTGTATTCCAGGAACAACCACAGCGCGATCAGCACGGCCGCCGTCATTGCCAGCACGGCGAAGCGGTATTTGGTGATCAGCAGCGGCCCCCAGAGATAGATGCCGGACAGCCAGGACGGCGCGGCGAAGGGCTGGCCGATGCCGCCCCAGATCAGCCGCACCGACGCCTCGATCAGCAGGGCCAGGGCGAAGGTGATGATCAGGCTGATCAGCGGCTCCTTGTCGTAGAGTCGGCGGATCAACACTCGTTCGGCGATGACGCCGACGAGGCCCACCAGGATCGGCGCCAGGATCACCGCGGGCCAGCCGAAGTAGTTGAACAGAGTCAGCGCGAAATAGGCGCCCAGCGTGAAGAACGATCCGTGCGCGAAATTCACGATGCCCAGCAAGCCGAAGATGATCGAAAGGCCGATGGCGATCAGGACGTAGAGCCCGCCAAGGACCAGGCCGCTGGCCACCTGGGAGAGGATGATATCGAGCATGCAGGCTGTGTCCTTCCGCCGGCTGCCGCCGGCCCCGGGACTGGCCCTGATCCGGTCGGCTCGGCCTTGTGTCATGGATGCATGGCCGGCGGGCACCGGCCATGCATCCCGGCGTCAGGTCATCTTGCAGCCGATTTCCTCAGGCGTGCCGAACACCTTTTCCAGGTCGGCGGGATTTTCCGGCAGCGCAGCCTTCACGTCGAAATAGTCCCACTTGTCCGGAATCTTGTCCTTCACCTGCACGACCAGGTTTCGCAGCAGCATCTGATGGTCCCATTTCCGGTAGGAGTAGGACGTGCTGCCGGAGGCGAACTTCCAGTTTTCCAGGCCTTCGATGATCTTGTTCGCGTCGGTGGACTTCACCGCCTCGATCGAATCGAACAGGGACTTGGCGGTTATCCAGCCCATCCATGCCTTGTCCGCCGCCGGACGGTGGTGCTTCTTCTCATAGTCCTCGGCGAATTTCTTTTCTTCCGGCGGGTTGTTCGGGTTCTTGTACCACCAGAGCGACGTGTAGACGCCGGTTGCCGCTTCCGGACCCACGGCCCAGATGTCGGTGTCGCCGATGGCGATCTCCACGATCGGGATCTTGCCCTTCATCCCGAGCTCGTTCCACTGCTTCAGGAAGGTGGAGAGGTCACCGGAGGTCAGGCCGCCGAGCACCACGTCCGGTTTGGCCTGGCGGATCTTCAGGATGAAGGAGCTGTAGTCGGGGGTGTTCACCGGCACTTCGTCGACGCCGACCTCGGTACCGCCGGCGGCCTTCAGCAATTCGCGCGACGATTTCAGGATGTCCTGGCCGAAGGCGTAGGACGACGTGATGAAATACCACTTCTTGCCGTAGCCGAGTGCGTAGGGCGCGATCATGCGCGACTGCACCAGCACCGGCGTGTTCAGCCGGAACGTGTAGCGGTTGCACTTCGCACCGGAAATCTCGGTGGCCGCGGCGTTGTCGACGATGAACGGCACCTTGAGTTCCAGTGCCTTCGCTTCCTCGGCCAGAGCATTGGAGGAAAGCGAACCGCCGAGGATGGCGCAGACTTTGTTCTCCTGCACCAGCTTCTGCATGTTCTGCGTGGCGTCCTGCGGCGACGGCTCATCGAGCCAGACCAGTTCCGCCGGCTCGCCCATGATCTTGTTGCCGCGTTCTTCGAGCGCCAGGAATGAACCCTGCGACAGGTATTCGGTCTGCGCGGCGATTCCGCCGGTCTTTGCCAGTAGCAGGCCGATTTTGATCGGTCCGGCCGCGCGGGCAATGAACGGGGTCGCCAGCGGTGCGGTGGCGAGTGCCGCCGCGCCCAGCAAGGCCTTTCGCCGCGGTACGACAAGGCCTGGTGTCCTGACAGTCATCTTGCTTCCCCCTTTTGCCGACCCCGATTGGGACCGTGAAAACCGCTGCTGTAGCCTTGTCTGTCCGCTTGGAACTTTTGATTGAGAGCGTGATTCAAGCCTTCCGGCAACCCCGCCCCAAACGATCACGCTCTACCGTGCCACCCTCACGCAGGCAAGCCGGATTCGCCCGCACCTGGACGCATACGCGCCTGTGCAGCCATGCGCACAGCCGCGTTTGCCGCGCCGTATTGTTGATAGTTGCCGATGCGCTGTACGATCTCGAAGAAAAAGCGGTCATCGAACGTGTCTGTATAGGCATGCAGGAAGGCGCCGTCATCGTCCTGGTCATACAGCAGATTGCGGTGTCGCAGCGCGTCGATACGCTCCTGCGACAGGTCCCATTTCGCGGCCAGGTCGTCGTAGTAGTTGTCTGGTATCGATAGCAGCCGCGTGCCGCGGGCGGCGAGTTGATCCAGTGTATGGTCAATGTCCGTTGACGACATCGCGATATGCTGCACGCCGGCGCCGGAGAATGTCGTCAGGAAGCGCCCTGTCGCCGTCTCCCGGCTTTCGGAGACATTCAACGGCAGGCGCACGCTGCGATTCTCGCTGACCATCGTCCGGCTCTGAATCAGGCCGTAGGGATCGGCGATCTCCCAAAGTTGTTCCGGCGCAAATCCAAAGACAGCCCGATAGAACAGCACGAAGTTGTCCATGCGCCCCACCGGCAGGGCCTGCGCGACGTGATCGACCGTTTGCAGCAGCGGCGGTGGTCCGGCTTCCGGGAACAGACGGAAATCGTCGTCGTAGATAGTACGGCCCGATGCGTCGGGCGCGACAAGATAGACCAGCGTGCCGTCTGGCGCCCGCACAGCCGGGATCCTGCGCTCTCCTTTGCCGATCGGCTCCTGCCATTCCGGGCAGAGCAGCACTGTTGCGCGGGCCATTGCCCGTTCGGGGTCATCCACCCGCAGCGCCATGGCGCAGACGGACGGGCCATGGAACTGGAAATGTTCGGCGGCGGCGCTGTCCTGTTCGCTGTTCAGGATCAGGTTGATGCGGCCCTGGCGGAACAGATCGACGGATTTGGAACGATGCCGGCCGGCATAGTGAAAGCCAAGGTCGCGCAGCGTCTCGCCCAGGCGCCGTCCTACTTCCTCATCCACCGCGAACTCCAGGAACTCGATGCCGTCGAAGGCGGGCGGCGGCGGCAGGCTTGTTGCACTGGATTCGGCTTCCACCAGCAGCAACGAACGCAATCCATCCCGCGCGGTGAGGCGCGCGGGCGCGGCGCGAAACTCGTCGTTGAAAATCTCCAGCGAGAGCGGCCCGTTATACCCCGCCGCGAGGACCGCGTGCAGGAATGCCGCCACCGGCAACTGCCCCTGGCCGGGGAAGTTACGGAAATGCCGGCTCCATGACAGCGAATCCATCGACAGACGCGGCGCATCGGCCAACTGCACGAAGAACAGCTTGTCGGATGGCAGTTCCGCGATGCCGGACGGATCGTCCCCGACGGCGAGCGTATGAAAGCTGTCGACGATCAGCCCGAGCGACTCGTGGCCGGCCGCCTGCACGATGTGCCAGGCGTGGCGCCATCGGTTGACATGCGTGCCCCAGGCCAGCGCTTCATAGCCGATGCGCAGGCCGCGCCGCGCGGCGCGTTCTGCGACCTCCGCCAGGTCCGCCGCCGCGCGCGCATCGTCATCGATGGCCGCGCGCTGCACGTTGCTGCAGATCAGCAGCAGGTCGGTGCCGAGCGCCTGCATGACATCGAATTTGCGTTCGGCGCGGTCCAGGTTGCGGGCGCGCTGCACATCGGGCATCGCCTCGAAATCACGGAACGGCTGGAAACAGGTGATCGCCAGACCCAGCCCGTCAGCGATGTGGCGCACATCCTTCGGCGACCCATCGAAGGTCAGCAGGTCGTTCTCGAATATCTCCACGCCGTCGAAGCCGACGGCGGCCGCCGCCTCGAGCTTTTCGGTCAGCGTGCCGCTGAGCGACACCGTTGCAATCGACTTCGGCAGCGGCGCGCGCGTTTCCGGCATGAACGCTCCCTCGGCGGACAGGCGGGGTTCCCGAACCTGCATTTGCCCACGGTCTGTCTGGCCTTATGCATACGGCGCCCGATACGCGTGGTGGAACTGCAAATCGGCCAGTCCGGGCATTGACCCACATTAACTAATTAGTTAATAGATGGCGATGGCCCGCGACGCAAGCCTCATCTTGCGGCTGAGAGCGTGTGTCGCATGAACGTGCGGCGCAGTCCGTCCGTCCTTGTCGGCCTGATCGGCAACGGCATTCAGGCCTCGCTGACGCCCACGATGCATGAGCGTGAGGGTGAAGCGCAGGGTTTCCGCTATCTCTACCAGTTGATCGACCTGGATGTGCTTGGTCTGGATGCACGGGCGCTGCCGGATTTGCTGACCGCGGCGCAGCGGATGGGCTTCGCCGGGCTGAACATCACGCATCCGTACAAGCAGGCGGTCATTCCGCTGCTGGATGGACTTTCCGACGATGCACGCGCGCTGGGTGCGGTCAACACCGTCGTGCTGCACGGCGGCCGGCGGGTCGGCCACAACACGGACTGGAGCGGGTTTGCGGAATCCTTCCGGCGCGGCCTGCCGGATGCGACGCTGGACCGCGTGGTGCAGTTCGGTGCCGGGGGCGCGGGTGCCGCGGTCGCCCATGCAGCAATGACCTTGGGCGTGCGGCACCTGACGATCATCGATACCGACCAGTCTCGCGCCGCGTCCGTGGCCGAGAGGTTGTGCGCGCAAGCCGGCAAGCCGGTGGCGGTTGCCGGACAGGACATCGAGGCCGCGGTTGCGGCGGCCGACGGTGTGATCAACGCGACGCCGCTGGGGATGGCCAAGTATCCGGGAATGCCGCTGCCCGCCGCGCTGCTGCGGCCGGCGCTGTGGGTAGCCGACGTGGTGTATTTCCCCCTGCGCACCGAATTGCTGCGGACAGCCGACGCCCTTGGATGCCGCATCCTGAATGGCGGCGGCATGGCGGTGTTCCAGGCGGTCGAGGCATTCCGCCTGTTCACCGGCAAGCCGGCCGACGCCGGGCGCATGCAGCGTCACTTCGCGGACATGGCTGCCGGCCCTTGATCGATGCAGGCCTGTGGCACCGTCGCGGCGTGTCCGCGAATCAGCACCCGCCGACCGCGACGACGTCGGCCATCGCGAGCGCCTGTCCGGTCCTGCCAGGCTCCAGGACGCGGAGAATCGCGTCCACGATCATGCGCCTGTGCTTGTCGCGCAGCGCGGGCGACGACATCTCGTACTGAAACAAAGCACCGAAGGTGTGCCGGTTCGACACGCGGAAGAAGCACAAGGCGCTGATCATCATGTGCAGATCCACCGGATCGATGTCCGTGCGGAAGACGCCTGCCTGCTGGCCGCGAGTCAACACCTCCCGCAGGGTTTCG
>DATNEJ010000094.1:0-3916 GCA_035606775.1 Acetobacteraceae bacterium
TGGCCGCTGTCGGTCACCAGCAATCCCAGAACCGTCGTGTAGAAATTCACCAGGCGCGGCTTGTCGTGCGCGTAGATGCCGACATGCGCGAGGCGAGCGTGGATGCTACCCATGGCCGTCCCCCTTTTAGGTGCCGTCGCCCGATTGAAGGATGCGGCCGCGTCGGGCGCAAGCCTTGGCGTCCCACCTTGGCCACTGGCGCCCTCGCTAAACCGGCAGCCTGATCCGTGCCCGCAGCCCGCCCAGCGGGCTGTCCTCCAGCACGATATCCCCGCCATGGGCACGGACGATGTCGCGCGCGATGGTCAGCCCCAGCCCGGTGCCGCCGGCCGACCCGCTCTCGAACGGGCGGAACACGCTCTCCCGCCGATCGGCCGGAATCCCCGGCCCGTCGTCGTCCACCGTGACCAGCACCGACCGTCCCTGCGCCTCCGCGGCGACGGCGACGTTGCGCGCATGGCGGCGCGCATTGTCCACCAGGTTGGTGATCGCGCGCCGCACCGCGTCCGCGCGCAGCGGCAGGGTGAGCGCCGGCGGCGCGGCAACCTTCACCGCCGCGCCCGCTCGACGCGCGCCGGCCGCTACATCTTCCAGAACCGCCGACAGATTCACCGGTTCGGCCTGTTCCGCGCCTTCGCCGCGGGCGAAGGCCAGATAGCCGCCGACCATCCGCTCCATCTCCTCGACATCGGCGGTCATCTCGGTGACGTCTTCGCGGATTTCCTCGCGCGGCGGCAGCATGGCCAGCGCCAGGCGCAGCCGGGTCAGCGGTGTGCGCAGGTCGTGCGACACGCCCGCCAGCATCTCGGTGCGCTGGGCCAGGAAGCGGCGAATGCGTTCCTGCATCCGGTTGAAGGCGACCGCGGCCTGGCGGACCTCGCTCGCCCCCTCCGGGCGGATCGGCGGCACGTCCCGCCCCATGCCGAACGCCTCCGCGGCCGAGGCGAGGCGGCGGATCGCGCGCACCTGGTTGCGCATGAACAGTGCGGCGATGGCGAACAGCAGCAGCGCGGTACCGGCCAACCAGCCGACGAACAGGAAGATGGTTCCGGTGTATAGACGTTTGCGTGGCGCCTCGACCTCCAGCACGCCGTCGGGCAGTTGCATGCGGATGATCACCGACCGTGGGTCCGACAGCCAGTCGGTGGTGAAGGGCACGCGGAACCGCTCGGTCAGCGCCTTGGCCAGATCGTCATCCATCGGGCCCAGCAGGTTTTCCTGCCGCAGCGGCGCCAGCACCGCGCCAGGCTCCAGATGCATTTCGATGACGAATTGCTGACGCGCCTGCGCCAGCACCCATTCGTGGTTCGCCTGCCCGGGAAAGCGGCGCAGCAGATCGACGGTGAACGCGATCTCCCCGGCGATGCCGCCGGACAGCCGGCGGGAGACGATGTCGAGGTGGCTGCCGTAGAAGATTTGTAGCGCGACCCCTTCCAGCGCGAGCAGCGGGATCAGGATCATCAGCAGGCTGCGCCCCAGCAGGGAGCGCGGCAGGAAACGCTTGGCCCAGCGTCCGCCCGACAGAGGCAGCCGCCACCGCATTCACACCCCCGGCTTAAGGATGTAGCCGCGTCCCCGAACGGTGTGCAGAAAGCGCGGCTCTCGCGGGTCCACCTCGATCTTGCGCCGCAGCCTGGTCACCTGCACGTCGATCGCACGCTCGCCGGCATCTTCCATGCCCAGCGCTTCGGCGATCTCCTCGCGCGAAAGCACCTCGTTCGACTTGCGCGCCAGGGCGGTGAGCAGCGCGGCTTCCCCGCCGGTCAGGCGGATCGGTCCCCTGGCATCGCGCAACTCGCCGCGCGCATGGTCGAACTGTGCCTCACCGATCTGCACCGGCCCCGACGGCCCGTCCGCGACCAGCGGCGGCGGCGCGCGCCTGAGCAGCGCACGGATGCGCAACACGAGTTCGCGCGGCTCGAACGGCTTGCCCAGATAGTCGTCCGCGCCCGCTTCGAAGCCGGCGATCCGGTCTTCCGGCGCGCCGCGCGCCGTCAGCAGCAATACCGGCAGGTCGCTGGCGTTCTCCCGACGCAGCGACTCGGTCAGTTGCAGCCCGCTCTCGCCGGGCATCATCACATCCAGCACGATCAGATCGGGATTGATCGCGCGCAGCCTGCCCCGCGCATCGGCGGCATCGGCCGCGGTGGAGACGCGGAATCCCTCGCCCGCCAGATATCGCGCCAGCCTGTCGCGCAGGCGGGCATCGTCTTCGACCACCAGGATGTGCATGTCGGCGGGCATCTTGGCTTACGTGTCCTCGGCTGTTCCAATCCCGTCCAGGTAGGCCCGTGCGCCTTCGCTCATGATGCCGCGCATGACCTTGCGAAACCCATCGACCCCTGCGCCGCCCGCGTTGCGGTACGCCGGCGCAAGGCGTGCGCACTGGCTTTCGAACAGCCGCCGCTCCAGCGCCTGTCCTTTGCGGGTCAAGGTGAGCAGGCGCTGGCGCCGATCCTCGTAGCCTGGCGCCTGCCCCACATAGCCCTGGTCCATCAGCGATGCGAGCACCCGCGCCAGCGACTGCTTGGTGATGCGCAGGATGGCGAGCAGGCCGGACACGCTGATGCCCGGATTGCGGCCGATGAAGTGCAGCGCGCGGTGATGCGCGCGCCCAAGGCCGAGCTCCTCGAGGATGACATCGGCGGCCTTGGTGAAATCGCGGTAGCCGAAGAATAGCAGGTCCTGTGCGAGCCGAAATTCGGCCTCGCTCAAATCCAGGGGAACGGTGCCGCGTTCCAGTATCGCGGCAGTGGCGTGCGGGCCGCGCCCGGACCCGGCGCCCGCCGGTTTCGGCATGGCTGGCATTCGCTCGGAGTGACGTCGCATATTGGTCAGCTATGTTGACGTATTTTGCGGGGCATTATAATCTGACGGGGCATTGAGCAACAATCTTACCTAGGGGACGGTCATGACGCTGGTTCCTTTCGACGACCGGGACGGCTGGATCTGGTTGGACGGATCGCTCGTCCCGTGGCGGGAGGCCCGCCTGCATGTCCTTTCGCATGGGCTGCACTATGCCAGCGCCGTGTTCGAAGGCGAACGGGCCTATGCCGGAAATATCTTCCGCCTGCGCGACCACACCGAGCGCCTCATCAACTCGGGGCGTATCCTCGGATTCGAAATCCCGTTCACCGCCGAACAGATCGATGCCGCCTCGGCCGATGTGCTGCGCGCCAATGGCCTGACCGACGGCTATGTCCGCCCGATCGCCTGGCGCGGGTCGGAGCAGCTGGCGGTCTCCGCTTCCGGCACCTCGATCCACGTGGCGATCGCCGCATGGCCCTGGCCCAGCTATTTCGGCGCGGAGCGCATGCAGGGTATCCGTGTTGGGCAGGCGGAATGGCGGCGTCCGTCGCCGGACACCGCGCCGACCGCCGCGAAGGCAACCGGGCTTTACATGATCGGCTCCATGGCGAAGCACAAAGCCGAAACGGAAGGCTACAGCGATGCCTTGATGCTGGACTGGCGGGGCCGGGTCGCGGAGACCACCGGGGCGAACATCTTCTTCGTCATGAACGGCGATCTGCACACACCGGACCCTGACTGCTTCCTGGACGGCATCACCCGCCGCTCGGTGATCAGTCTGGCGAAACGCCAGCAGATGAAAGTGGTGCAGCGTCCTATCGAGGCAGCGGAAATCGCCAGTGCTACCGAGGTGTTTTTGGCCGGCACCGCGGCGGAGGTGACGGCGGTGCGGGAGATCGGTCCCTATCGCTACGCGCCCGGTGCGATCACCGAAACGCTCATGAAGGCGTATGACGCGCTGGTGCTGCAGTCGCCTGCCGAGGTGGCCAAGGCGGTTGCGTGACCCGTAAGCTTCCCGCCGGCCGCGCGGGGGCGGCCGGATCGGGAAAGGGTTCTCGCGCGTGAGAGTGACGACGGATACCGGCGTCGTGGTCATCGGTGCCGGGCT
>DATNEJ010000065.1:0-3536 GCA_035606775.1 Acetobacteraceae bacterium
GCCGGACGGCCCCAAAGCTCGCCATTGACGAAGTTGGCGATCCGCCCCAGCCCCAGCCCGATCGGTGCCGCCACAGCCACGCGGTCGGCAAAGCCCAGCACCGGGATCTTGTTACGGCGGCAGAACCAGAACGTGGCGATCGCCACGCCCAGCATGCCGCCGTGGAAGCTCATGCCTTCCCACACCGCCACGATCAGTCCCGGATGCGCCAGATAGACGCCGGGCTGGTAGAACAGCACGTAGCCCAGCCGGCCGCCGAGGACGACGCCCAGCGTGGCCCAGGTGAGGAAATCATCGACCTGGGTGGGCGTGGCGACACGCGGGTCCTGCGTGACGAGGCGGCGCACCAGGCGCCAGCCCAGGACCAGCCCGGCGATATAGGCTAGCGCGTACCAGCGGATGGCGAACGGCCCGAACTGAACAATCACCGGGTCGAACTGGGGAAACAGCAGAACGGGAATCATACGAAGGGGTCGGCTTTCGTCAGGTGCTGCTGGACATAGCGGCGCACGCCTTCTTCCAGCGGGGTGAACTGGCCTGCATAGCCGGCCGCGCGCAGCCGCTCCATCGGCGCCTGGGTGAAAGACTGGTACTGGCCGCGCAGGCTGTCCGGCATGTCGATGAATGTTACGTTGCGTGCCACGCCGGCGGCATCGCAGACCGCGTGAGCAAGGTCCAGGTACGTGCGCGCCCGACCGGTGCCCAGGTTGAACAGCCCGTTGACGGACGGCGTGTCCAGCAGCCACAGCAGCACGTCCACCACGTCGCCCACCCAGATGAAGTCCCGCGCCTGCGCCCCGTCCGCCAGCCCCGGCACGTCGGAGCGGAACAGGCGGGCGGGGCCGCCGGCCGCGACCTCATCGTGCTTGACCTTCACCACCGAGATCATGCGGCCCTTGTGGTACTCGTTCGGGCCGTAGACGTTGAAGAACTTCAACCCCGCCCATTGCGGCGGCCGTTCCCGCCGTGTGGACAGCGTGCCCGCCACCAGCAGGTCGAAGGCATGCTTGGTCCAGCCGTACAGATTGAGCGGGCGGAGCCGCCGCAGCGCCTCCAGCCCGAAGGCGTCGTCGAACCCGGCCGACCCGTCCCCATAAGTGGCGGCGGAGGAAGCATAGACGAACCGGACCGCGCGGTCGGCGCACCACTCCCACAGCATCCGGCTCAGCTCAACATTTGTCGCCCAGGTCAGGTCGGCGTCGGAGGCGGTGGTGTCGCTGATCGCGCCCAGGTGGAACACCATCTCCAGCGGCGGGTGGCGGTTCAGGAAGCTGCCCAGCTCGTCCGGCGCGATCAGCCGTGCCGGCGGATGGAGGGCGAGGTTGCGCCACTTGGTCCCGGTGCCCAGGTGATCGACGACGATCGTTTCATGGCCGCGCGATGCCAGCGCGGCTTGCAGATTGGAGCCGATGAATCCGGCGCCGCCGGTGACCAGGATCATGGCTGCGCGTTATACGGAGCCGGGGCAGGCGGCGAAAGGCCGGCTACTCCAACAGGAGTATGCGGTTATGAGCGAGCGTGGCACGGGCAAGGGCTCGAATTTCTTCGACGATTTGGCGGGCGTGGCCGGCGGTGCGATCTCGGCGCTGGCCGGTTTGCGGGAAGAGGCCGAGGCGATGATTCGCGCCCGCCTGGACGAAACGATCCGCCGCCTGGACCTGGTGCGGCGGGAGGAGTTGGACGCCATGAGCGAGATGGCCGCCAACGCGCGGGCTGGCCAGGAGGCGGCCGAGGCGAAGTTGGCCAACCTGGAGACCCGCCTGGCGGTGCTGGAGGCCCGGGTGGTGGCGCTGGAGACGGCCCCAAAACCGCGCGAGTGACGGTTGAAGGCGGCCGTCGGCGATTGAACGTGCGGACCGGCCTCCCCATCCTTCGTGACGGAAGCGCAAGGCGCTTCAGGGAGTGGCAATGGGGAGGCGGCAAGCGGCGGCGGACGATGCGCCGGAAAATCGGAACACGCGCCACTTGCGGCGCGGCACGACACGTCTATAGGCTACGCCTCGTGGCCAACCCAGGGCGAATCCACAATATTTCGGATTCACGGCCGCTCTGGGGAGAAGGCCGCCCGGCCTTCCTTCTGACGGGAGACCCCGCATGTCAGCCTCGCTGACCACCCCCACCGAGACAGCCGCCAACCCGTTGGATGTGATGGAGCAGATCGTCGCCGCCAATGAGTGGGCCTTCGATCGCCGCAGCGAATCGGAGATGGCAGCCGAGGCACCCGGCCGCTGGTGCGACTATGGATTGTATTTCAACTGGTCCAACGAAATCAGTGCGATGCACTTCACCTGCACCTTCGACCTGAAGGTGCCGGAAAAGCGCCGGCCGGCGCTGTATGAGCTGCTCGCCCTGGCCAATGAGCGGCTGTGGATCGGCCATTTCGGCATGGAGCCGGACGAAGGGATGCCGGTGTTCCGCCACGCCGTGCTGCTGCGCGGCGCCCCGGGCGCCTCGGCTGAGAGCCTGGAGGACATGATCGACATCGCCATCACCGAGTGCGAGCGGTTCTTCCCCGCGTTCCAGTTCGTCCTGTGGGGCGGCAAGGCCCCGGCCGAGGCCCTGCAGGCGGCGATGCTGGAATGCGTGGGCGAGGCATGAGCGAGCGCCGGGCATGAGCGCCGGCGGCGCACCCCAAGGGACGTCTGAGGGAAAGATACCGCCGATCCTGCTGGTGGGCTGCGGCCGGATGGGCAGTGCGATGCTGTCCGGCTGGCGGGAGCGCGGGCTGGCGCCGTCCATCGCCGTCGATCCGGCCCGCGCGGCCCAGGCTTTCGCAGGTCCCGATATGACCGTGCTGGCCGATGCCGCCGCCATTCCGGCCGGATTCGCGCCTGCCGCCGTCGTGCTGGCGGTGAAGCCGCAGAACGCGGCGGCGACCTTGCCGTCCTATGGGCGGTTCGCCGGCCAGGTGGTGTTCCTGTCGATCATGGCCGGGCGCACCATCGGTGGCATCCGCTCCCTGCTGGGCGGCGATCCGGCCATTGTCCGTGCGATGCCCAACACACCGGCCGCTGTGCGCCAGAGTATCACGGTGGCCTGTGGCAGCCCGACGGTTACCACCGCGCAGCGCACCCTGGCGGACCGGCTGCTGCAGGCGATCGGCATCGTCGCCTGGGCCGATGACGAGGCCTTGCTCGATCCGGTGACCGCGGTTTCCGGCAGCGGCCCGGCCTATGTGTTCCTGCTTGCCGAGTTGATGGAGAAGGCAGCGGTCGAGCAGGGGATCCCGCCTGACCTCGCGCGGATGCTGGCGCGCCAGACCGTGTCCGGCTCGGGCGCCCTGCTGGCCGCCAGTCCCGAGGATACGGCCGCGCTGCGCGTGGCCGTGACCAGCCCCGGCGGCACCACCGCCGCGGCACTGAATATCCTGATGGACGCCAAGGCGTGGCCGGAAACACTCAGCAAGGCGATTGCTGCGGCCACGGCGCGGTCGCGCGAACTTGCCGGTTGAGGCGGCGATGCGCGCTGCCCATCTGACTCATCATGACGGACAGTGATTTCGACGGCGCCCTGATCGCCGGCGCGTTCCGTGTCGC
>DATNEJ010000072.1:0-10793 GCA_035606775.1 Acetobacteraceae bacterium
CGCAAATCCGAGCGGACGGCGAAGCTCGGAGCCGGCGCCGGTGCCGAGCATGAGCGGGAGTCCTGAAAGCATTGCTGCCATGGTGGTCATCAGGATTGGCCGGAAGCGCAGCAGGCAGGCCTGGCGGATGGCGTTCATCGGTGTTTCACCATCGCGCCGTTCGGCCGTAATGGCGAAGTCGACCATCATAATGCCGTTCTTCTTGACGATGCCGATCAGGAGGATGATCCCGATCAGCGCGATCACCGTCAGGTCGTACTTCACCGTCATGAGCATCAACAACGCGCCGACGCCGGCTGAGGGAAGCGTGGAGAGGATGGTCAGGGGCAGGATGTAACTCTCGTACAGAATGCCCAGGATGATGTAGACGGTGATCAAGGCCGCCGCGATGAGATATGGCTGCGACGACAGCGAGGACTGGAACGCCTGCGCGGTCCCCTGGAAGGAGCCTTGAACGGTGATCGGCGTTCCCATCTCCCGCATCGCTGCCTGGACCGCGGCGACGGCCTCACCGAGCGAGGCCCCGTGCGCAAGATTGAAGGAGATGGTCACCGCCGGGAATTGGCTTTGATGGCTGATCGACAGCGGCTGCACGGGTACCGTAGACCATTTCACGAAGGCGGATAGCGGCACGGCCTGCCCGCTGGCGGATTTGACGTACAGCTTGTTGAGCGTGTCCAGGTCTGATGCCAGGGCGGGCAGCACTTCCAGGATCAGATGGTAGGAGTTCACCTGGGTGAAGTACTGGGTGATCTGTCGCTGGCCGAATGCGTCATACAGCGTATCGTCGATCGCCTGAGGCTGGATGCCGAAGCGGGCGGCGCGATCGCGGTCGATCACCAGGGTAGAGGTCATGCCGCCGACCTGCTGATCGGTGGTCACGTCGCGCAGCATGGGCAGCGATTGCAGTTTGGCCAGGACCTTTGGCGCCCACAGGAACAACTCTTCCAGGTCCGAGTCCTGCAGCGTGTACTGGAACTCGGTCTTCGACAGCCGGCCGCCGACCCGAATATCCTGGGAAGCCTGAAGGAACGCCTGCCCGCCCTGAACCTTGGCAAATTTCGGACGAAGGCGGGCGATGTAGTCCTGCGCCGATCCGCCGACCCGCTCGCTCCAGGGCTTCAGTGCGACATAGATCCGGCCGTTATTGCCGGTCTGCGCGCCGACGCCTGCGCCAACCGTCATCGCGTAGTTGGCCGTGTCCGGGTCCGCCGCGATAATCGCGGCCAACTCCTGCTGGATCTCGGACATCCGCTTGAAGGAAACGTCCTGCGCGCCTTCGGTCACACCGTACACCGAGCCGATATCCTGCGGCGGAAAGAAGCCCTTTGGGATCACCACGTACAGGTAGACGGTCAGGCTTACCGTTATCAGGAATACTAGAAGAGTGACGAACTGGAAGCGCAGCGCGATGTCGAGCGTCCGCCTGTACCCGCCGACCAGCGCATTAAAGAACCCTTCGACCACCCGATAGGCCCAGTTGTGACCGCCCTCGTGATGACGAAGGAATCGGGAGCACATCATCGGGGTCAGTGACAGGGAAACGAAAGCCGATACGGCAACGGCAATCGTCACCGTCATGGCGAACTCACGGAACATCCGCCCGACAATCCCGCCCATGAGCAGCAGCGGAATGAAAACGGCAACCAGGGAAAGGCTGATCGAAATGATGGTAAAGCCGATCTCACCCGCGCCCTTCAGCGCAGCCTCCATCGGCCGCATGCCGTTTTCCACGTGCCGGTAGATGTTCTCCAGCATCACGATCGCGTCGTCGACGACAAAGCCGACCGCGATAGTCAGGGCCATCAGGGACAGGTTGTCCAGGCTGTAGCCCATCAGGTACATGGCCGCGAAGGTGCAGATCAGCGCGACGGGTACCGTGACCGATGGGATGATGGTAGCCCAGGTGCTGCGGAGGAACAGAAAGATGACCATCACCACCAGGGCGACGGACAGCGTCAGCGTGAACTGCACCTCTGAGACCGAGGCCCGGATGGTCTGGGTCCGATCCATGATGATCTTGACGTGAATTGACGGCGGGATCGCCGCCTCCAGCCGTGGCAGGGCAGCCTTGATCCGTTCCACGGTATCGATGACGTTGACGCCCGGCTGCTTGAACACCAGCAGGATGATGCCCCGCTGGCCGTTCTGCCATCCGGCCAGGAGCTGGTTCTCCGGTCCGTCAATCGCCTGCCCGATATCGCGCACGCGCACCGGAGCTCCGTTGCGCCAGGCCAGGATCACGTCGTTGTACTGCGCCGCCTTGGTAAGCTGATCGTTGCTGTAGATTGTGAAGGAACGGTCCGGCGTGTCGATCGTCCCCTTGGGGCTGTTCACCGTCGCGTTGACCAGCGTGCCGCGCACGTCCTCCAGCGTCATCCCCATGGCGGCGAGCTTGGCGGGATCCACCTGCACGCGGATCGCGCGCTTCTGCTCGCCGGCGATGAACACCTGGGAGACGCCACTGATCTGCGAGATCTGCTGAGACAGCACCGTATCCGCATAGTCGTCCGCCTCGATCAGCGGCCGCTCGTCCGACTGCACCGCCAGGATCAGGATCGGCGAATCGGACGGATTGACCTTGTAGTAGTTCGGCGCGGACGGCATCGCCTTCGGCAGTTGTCCGCTGGCGGCATTGATCGCGGAGAGCACATCGCCTGCCGCGGCGTCGATGTTCCGGTCCAGGTCGAACTGGATGATGATCTGGGTGGCACCGAGGACGCTGACCGAGGTCATCTGCGCGATGCCGGCAATCTGCGCAAACTGCCGTTCGAGCGGCTGCGCGACCGAGCTGGCCATCGTTTCCGGGTTGGCGCCCGGATATTTCGCATTGACGGCGATGGTCGGGAATTCAATGCGTGGCAGGGGTGCCACCGGCAGAAACGGATAGGCGGCCAGTCCGACAAGGACGAGCGCCGCCGTCAGCAGGGAGGTTGCGACCGGACGGCGTATGAACAGGCTGGAGATGCTCATGCGACCCACCGCCCCTTATCCGCCTGATCCGACCTGGGGCGCGGGGCTTGTGATCTCCCGCACCGTCACACGTGTCCCCGATTGAAGCCGGGACTGGCCTTCCGCCACGACGTTCTGTCCGTCCGTCAGTCCGGACCGGATCACCGACAAGCCGTCTTGTTCCCTGGCCACCTCGATTCGCTGCACCGCGACGGTCGAATCGGGCTTCACGACATACACGAACAGGTCGGATGGCCCGTGCTGCACGGCGATCGACGGAATAGCCAGCACATCACGATCCGTGCCGAGAATCAGGCTGATATGAACGAACTGGCCGGGCCACAGCCGGTGGCGTGCATTGGTGAACGTGGCCTTGAGCTTGATCGTGCCGGTCGCCGGGTCGATGGCGTTATCAAGCGTCAGCAGGGTTCCACGATCGAGTTCCGTCGTGCCGTCGCCGGCATAGGCAATCACCGGCGGCTTTCCCTGCGACAACGCGTCGGTTACCGCCGGCAGGTTATCCTGCGGCAGGGTAAAGGTCACGGTGATCGGCTCGATCTGCGCCACCGAAACGATCGGAACCGCCTCGGCGGCTCGGACGACATTGCCGGGATCGAGGTTGCGCAGGCCGACCCGGCCATCGAAAGGGGCGGTGATCGAACAGAAGCTCAGATTGAGCTGCGCGGTCTCGATCTGTGCATTGTCGCCGAGTATTGCGGCGGTGAATTGCTTCACCAGGGCCGCCTGCGTTTCCACCTGCTGGCGGGATGCGAAATCCTGCCTCGCCAGGGATGAATAGCGGGTGAAATCCGCCTGCGCATTGGCAAGCAGCGCCTGGTCCTGCTGCTTCTTCGCGGCGACGATATCAAGGGCGGCCTGGTACGGGCGCGGATCGATCACCGCCACCACGTCGCCCTGCTTCACCTGCTGGCCTTCGACGACAGGAACGGCGATCAGTGTGCCGTCAACCTTGGGACGGAGCTGCGCGGTGTAGTAAGCCTGCACGGTCCCGAGTGCAGTCAGCACGATCGGCACGTCATGCCTGGCGGACTTCGCGACACTGACGGGCACTCCTGGCCGCGCCGGCTGGGCCGACGCGGCTGCGCCGACGGCCAGTATGGCTGCGAAGGTGCAAATCCGGGCCAACAGCGAAATGATCCTCGCCTGATCCACGCGGCTTCGCTCGAAGCCCGGGTGGGGCGCGATGGCACCAGCTTTGCCCGCGAACTCCTGCGGATTCCGGATATACCAACGCCGGCGCAGCCGTTCGGCCACGCGACGCTGCCACTGCTTCAAAGGATCGCCCACCTGTATCACCTGATCCTGGCAGGCAGGTCGCGGCAAGCAAGCCCTGACCATCTCGGGCCATGCACCGACGTTCCCGCCTTTCACTGGCGCCATTCTTCGTGGAAACCCGGCCCGTCCGCCACCGACAAAAGCTGGAGCAGACGAGCGACGAACCCACGGTCCAGGATAGAGCGTGCCCTGGAAACTGGCTTTTTACAAATCCGCCACGGCAAGCGAACGCCTGAAGCGATCTGTCAGGTAGGCACCATCCCTCGGAGGCAGGTGGCGCGGTTTCTCTTCCGGGGAAATCCGCAGAACGGCAAACAGTGCCTGGCTTCTCAGGCGGGGGCGCAGGGCTTCGACCTCGTCCATCGAACGCGCGGTATCCGTCGCCTGCCAGCCGCAGGCCGCGGCCACCGCGGCGAGGTCAGTCGTGTATCCCGTGTGGCTGAACTGCGAGCCGGTTTCCCCGTATCGCCGATTGTCCAGCACGGCGATGGAGAGATTTTGTGCGCCCGCCGCGGCAATGGTGGCCAGTGAGCCAAGGCCCATCAGCATCTCCCCATCGCCGGTTACCACCAGGACGCGCCGGTCGGGCTGCGCAAGCGCGAGGCCCAGGCCGATCATCGCCGCACCACCCATCGCCCCCCAAAGGTAGAAATTGAGCGGACGGTCGCCGGCTGCGCCAACGTCGTAGGTCGCGGCGCCCAGGCCGGTCACGACGAGCAGATCACCCGGATCCCGCAGCAGTGTCAAAACGACCGCGCGCCTGTCGAGAGTCCCGTCATTGGTCCGCGTCATTTCACGAATACCTTCGCGCCGATCAGCCGCTGGGAGAACAGGACAGCGACGGAGACACAGCTATCGAACGCCAATGCGGCGGACGCTGCCACCATTTCAGCCACGTCGTCGGGCTGGTCCGCCCGTCGCACATGCACACCGGCCTGCGTCAGAACGCCGGGCGTTGCCGCACCCATCGGCACCTGCCACGGATTGAATTCGCCCCATTCGCCCCGCATGGTCACCAGCGTCAGGAATGGCATGCGGCAGTTCAGCGGCAGCGAGAGCATGTTGATGCAGTTGCCGACACCGGAGGATTGCATCAGCAGCACCGCGCGCTGCCCGCCCAGCCAGGCGCCCGCGGCCAGCGCGATTCCTTCCTCTTCGGTGGTCAGGACGACAGGCCGCATGTCGGGATCCGCGTGGGCCGCCCCGATCAGTTGGGCATGGCCGGCGTCGGGCACGTAGCCAAGCTGCGTCACGCGCGCCGATTTCAGCGCGGCGTAAACACCCGCCTGCCAGGATGGATGGTCCATGCAGTCTCCTTTGTCCCTGGCCGCGGCGTCCGGGCAACGCGAAGCCATGATTCTCATGTCCACTCCCGCCGAGGTCGATCGGGCGTTCGGCGGGATGCAGGCCTGATTGGTCAGTCGCTCCGGGCAGTCAGGCAGCGGCGTATTGCCCCCGGCCGAACACCTTGTCGAGATTGTCGGCGGATGCCTTGTCAAATGGCGTGGTGCGGGCGCGCACTTCGTCGACGGCCGCGAGCGCCTTCTTTACCGCCGGCCGTTCGTTGATAGCGTTCACCCAGCGGGTGACGTTGGGGAACTTCGCCGCGGTCTCTGCCCCCATCAGTGCCGGGATGTTGCGCAGCCAGGGGTAGGTGGCGATGTCGGCGATGCTGTACTCGGCCCCGCCCAGATAGGCAGTCTTGCCGAGGCGATCATCGATCACCTGGGAAACACGGATTGCCTGCGTCGCATACCGGCTCTTGGAATAATCGTTGCCCGCCGGGGCGAAGCGCATGAAGTGGACGAATTGGCCGAACATCGGGCCGACCGTGGACATCTGCGTCATCAGCCACTGTATCGCGTCGTATTTTGCGGCGGTGTCGGCGGGCAGCAGCTTTCCGGTCTTCTCGGCCAGATACAGCAGGATCGCGCCCGACTCGAACGCGGTGTAGGATTTCCCGCCGGGGCCGTCGGGATCGACGATAACCGGAACCTTCGCGTTCGGATTGAGCCGCAGAAATTCGGCATCGAACTGCCTGCCGGTGAAGACGTCGACCGGATCGACGGAATAGGGCAGGCCGAGTTCCTCCAGCGCGATGTAGACCTTCACAACGTTGGGGCTGCCCATGCCGTACAGGGTGATCATGCATCCCTCCTGATTTCCGATCGGGCCAGGATCGCACGACGGTCCGGGGCGGGAAAGACAGCGGCGCCCGATCGCCTCCAGGGGGGCGAGGGATCAGGCGCCAAGCGCCTAGTCATGCTTTTCAGCACGTTCGTCTCAAGCGAAAACGCTCCGGCGCACTATCGCCGAGGCCTTGGCGCGTGCAACGATCGTGCATGACGGATCGAATCCGAGGCGCCGCCGCGGCATAATGGCCACATCCCTTCGCCTGTTCGTGGAAGCAGCGCTGACACCGGCCATCGAGGTCGCGGTCACTGCGTCGCAGGCGCATTACCTGACGCGCGTGATGCGCAGGACATCCGGCGATCCTGTCCTGGTTTTCAATGGCCATGACGGGGAGTGGCAGGCGCGGATCGCCATGTCCGGCCGCGACTCGGTGACCCTGCTGATCAATGCGCAGTCCCGTGCGCAGGCCACGGAGCCGGACATCTGGCTGGCGTTTGCCTTGTTGAAACGCGACGCAACCGATCTGGTGGTGCAAAAAGCCACCGAACTGGGCGCATCGGCGCTCCTGCCGCTTATTACCGATCGGACGATCACGCATCGGATCAACGAAACCCGGCTGCGCGCAATCGCTGTCGAGGCGGCCGAACAGAGCGAACGGCTAACCGTTCCCATCGTGCATCCGCCTCGCAGGTTTGCCGACCTGCTTGGGGACTGGCCGCCGGAGCGGCCCTTGTTTGCCGCGGTCGAACGTGAAACCTTGCGCGGCGTGCAACCAATGGCTGGCCCCGTCGGATTGCTGGTCGGCCCCGAAGGGGGCTTTGCGCTGGCAGAGCTTGACGCCCTGGGCCGGTGCCCCTTTGTAACGCGTGTCAGTCTTGGTACGCGCATCCTGCGGGCCGAGACCGCATGCCTCGCCGGGCTGGCACTGTTGCAGGCGCCAAGGTGCGGCTAGTACGCTTCCCTTCAACCTGAGACGCCTGGGAAGAGCATGTCCAATCCTGGAGACGGCGACGCGACGCCTATCACGTCGGTCCGCCAATTGGCTGAGTATTTCGCGGCCGGGTGCAAGCCCAAGGCCGATTTCCGTATCGGAACCGAACATGAGAAGTTCGGCTTCCGGCTGGGTGACCTGTCGCCGCCGCCCTACGAACCGGCCGGCGGCAGCCCGGCCAGCATCCGTGACCTGCTGAGCGGGCTTCGTCGCTTCGGTGCGGAGCCGATCCTTGATGACGGTCACACCATCGGCCTGAAGCAGCAGGCCGCGTCGATTTCCCTGGAACCGGCCGGGCAGCTCGAATTGTCCGGTGGTGCCGTGCGGACCCTGCATGAAACCAAGGCCGAATTAGACGCGCATTTCGACCAGGTACGGCAGGTGGCGCGCCAGTTGGACATGGGATTTGCCCCGCTGGGATTTCATCCCCTGGCTGCAAGGGCGGACATGCCGTGGATGCCGAAAGGCCGCTACACCATCATGCGTCGCTACATGCCGCTTGTCGGTTCGCTCGGCCTCGACATGATGACCCGCACCTGCACCGTGCAGGTCAATCTCGACTTTGCGTCTGAACGGGACATGGTGCGGAAGCTGCGCGTGTCATTGCTGCTCCAACCGCTTGCCACCGCATTGTTCGCCAATTCGCCGTTCACGGAAGGGCGGGTGAACGGGTTCATGTCATTCCGGGCCCATGTCTGGACGGACACGGACAATCAGCGGTCGGGCATCCCGAAGGTGATGTTCGAGGATGGATTCGGGTTCGAACGTTATGCGGAGTGGGTGGTGAATTCCGTGCCGATGTATTTTATCTATCGAAATGGTCGCTACATCGACGTTGCGGGCAGGTCCTTTGCCGAATTCATGAAACATGGCCTGCCGGACGTGCCAGGCGTCGTCGCAACCACCGGCGACTTCGCCGATCATGTGACCACCGTCTTTACCGATGTCCGTATCAAACGTTTCCTGGAAATGCGGGGGGCCGATGCCGGCCGCGCCGACATGATGGTGGCGCAGTCGGCGCTCTGGACCGGATTGCTTTACGACGATGCGGCGCTGACGGCAGCCGAGGCGCTGTTAAGGGATGTGCGGTGGGAAGATGCGGTCGAATTACGAGCAGCGGTGCCTCGGTTCGGCCTCGACGCGCCATGGCGCGGTGGAAACCTGCGCGCTTTGGCTGCCGACGTTGTTGCGATCGCGATGGACGGGCTGCGCGGCCGCTCGCAACAAAATGCAACCGGTGACAACGAATCGATATATCTCAGGCCCCTGTTGGATATCGTAGAAGGTGCGCCGACACAGGCTGAACATTGGCTGGCGCGGCATAATGGACCCTGGCAGGGTGATGTTGGTCAAATTTTCACGGAGGCGGCGATCTAAGACAAATTCCTAACCTCTGGCGTGTCGCGACGGTTGGCTCTACAACCGAATTCGAAGGCGCACGAAGGAATAATGTCAGACACGACTCCACAGATTTCCGGCTCGCTTCCCTCATCCGGTCTCCTGGATCAGGTGACAGTCAGGCTTCGTCTGATAGGTCAGATGGAAGCGTGGACGGTCACCAGCGAAAACGTACTCCCTGCCGGTCGTAAGACTCGCGCGCTTCTGGCGTCAGTGGCGCTGGCCGCACCAAGGCCGGCGCTGCGCGGCCGCCTTGCCGAATTGCTGTGGAGCCGACGCCCGGAAGAGCAGGCACGCGCGTCCCTGCGCCAGGAAATTCATCGTCTGCTGGAGACGCTGGCACCCGCAAAGACCGAAATCCTTGTCGTGACCAGGGACCATCTGACTCTGCGCCCTGGCGCCGTGTGGGTGGATGTCCAGGAGGTGATGCGGGCGACGACGATCCAGCCGGCGTCGCTGTCCCTGCTCGACGGCGATCTGCTGGAAGATCTCGACGGCATCGATCCGACGTTCGACGCATGGCTGAACGGCGAACGCGAGAGATTGCGCGATCGCGCCCGGAACGTCGCGGAAGCCCTGTTGCGAGAGCAAACCGAACCGGAAACAGTCATCCCGGCGGCGAATCGGCTGCTGCAGATCGATCGCGCTCATGAAGGTGCATGGCGTGCCCTGATGCGCGCCCATGCCACGCGCGGTGAGCGGGGCATGGCCATTCAGGCCTACGATCGCTGCCGAGCGGTGTTGGCGGATCTGCTGGATGCCGCACCATCGACAGAAACGCAAAAGCTGCTGAACGATATTCGTGGGCCCTCCGGCAGCCGCATGCCGTTGCGACCGCCCGCACCGCCACCCGAACCTCCCGCCGAACCTGTTCTGCCGCGGCATGAGCGGCATGAAGCGACGGTATCGCCTTCCCGGGCCGAAGCGCGGGTTTCGCGCGGCGGCGCCCATGTCGGGGTGATGCCGCTGCAATTGGTCGGCGGCACAGACGAAGACGCCCATCTCGCACCTGGCCTTGCGGATGAGATCACCACGGCGCTTGCCCGGTTTCGGTGGATGTTCGTCGTATCGTCCAGTTCGCTTGCCCGGTTTGCAGCCGATGTCCACGACGAGTCCGCCATCCGGCGCATCTTCCGCATCGATTTCCTGCTTGACGGTACCATCCAACGCGTGCGGCAGCGGCTGCGCATCACCGTGCGCCTTCTCGATCTCAGAGCTGGGAACCAGGTGGTCTGGGCACGCCGGTTCGATCGGGAAGCGAGCGACCTGCTCTCGCTTCAGGATGAAATCGCAGCGGAAGTCGTCGCCCAAATCGACCCCGAAATTCTTCTCATCGAGGCCAGACGCAGCGCCGCTCGGCCGCCGGTCGATGCCACCGCGTATGACCTCATGCTGCGCGCCATTCCTTTGATCAACCGCCTCGAGCGGGGACCGTTCATGGAGGCGGGCGAGTACTTGAAGCGATCGATCGAACTCGAGCCGGACTATGCGGCTGCGCACGCGTGGTATGCCTATTGGAATGCGTTTCTCGTCGGGCAGGACTGGGCTTCCGATCCGCGCGCGGTGATGGAGCGCGCCGGGGAACTTGCGGAACGGGCAATCGTGCTTGATCCGTTCGACGCGCGGGCGCTTAGCATGGCCGGACATGTCCGTGCATTTCTGCATCGTCGTCTGGGAGAGGCGGCGGCCCTGCATGAGCGTGCCTTGTCGCTCAATCCAAACCTGGCGATGGCGTGGGCGCTCTCCGCGATCACGCATGCCTATATGGGTGACCCCGAAGAGGCGGAGCGGCGCAATAACCGCTACAAGCGCCTTTCGCCACTCGACCCGCATGCCTTCTTCTTCGATGGATTCTTTACAGTCATCCACCTGCTTAAGCGCGATTACGAGGCAGCGGTCGTTGCCGGGCGGGCAGTGACGCAGATGAACCCGTCACTTTCCGCAGGGTTCAAACCTTATCTGGCCGCACTCGGTCACTTGAATCGCGCGCAGGAAGCCGCGGTTGCCCGCCGGCGCCTTCTTG